>WGSL01000003.1 GCA_014871665.1 Collinsella sp.
ATCCAAGGGTTATACCCTAAGAGCAAACCACCCCTTTTAGGGGTGGTTTTGATTTCTAGTCCGTACCGCGGAGAATCGAACTCTGTGCAGGGCGCGAGCGTTAAACAAACGCGGAGCGTTTGTAGCGAGCGGGCGAGGACGCCGGCAGACGGCCGAAGCCGGTGCGGGTTCGCGAAGCGAACACGCGGATTCTCCGCGCAAACTATCAGCTCAATATGGATGCGATGTTTATCGAATCTCAGCTGGCCATGCGCCGCATCAACGGATCCCCCCCGTACCGCGGAGAATCGAACTCCGTGCAGGGCGCGGGCGTAAAGAAAACGCCTCAGTGACGCAGAGTGGGACGCGCTTTCCCAATGGCGGCCCAGGCGGAAAGTCCATCCCGGAATCCGCGCTCAGAGTGGGATGTAGTTTCCGGATGACACATCAAGCGGAAACTGCGACCCGGAATCGAGCCGTAGAGTGGGATATGCTTTCCCAATGGCAGCTCAAGCGGAAAGTACATCCCGGAATCCTCGTTCGGAATGGGATGCAGTTTCCAAATGAATGGCTAGCGGAAAATTCATCCCGGAATCCGCGCTCAGAACGGGACGCGCTTTCCCAATGGCGGTCCAAGCGGAAAGCGCATCCCGGAATCCCGCCTCAAACTGGGACACACTTTCCGCTTCACTTGCCGCCTCAAAAAACCTGCGCGCTCGCCATCCCAAAACTGGGTAGAAGAAAGCCAAAACGCAATCGCAGGAGGTCAATATGACTGCAGAAGATAAGGCAAAGAACGCCGGCAAGGTCGCGCTCGTCCTGGAGGGCGGTAGTTTTCGCGGGCAGTTTACTGCGGGCGTGCTCGACGTTCTCATGGAGGCCGGCGTCGAGATTCCGGCTGTCTACGGTGTATCGGCCGGCGCCCTCAACGGCGTGAACTACAAGTCGCACCAGATCGGCCGTGCCAACCGCATCAACTTGGCTTTCTGCAACGACAACCGCTTCATGGGCGCCGCGTCGTTTGCGTCCACGGGCTCCATTGTGGGTTACGACTTCATCTTCAACGATGTCCAGGACCGCTTGGATCCCTTTGACAACGAGACGTTCGACGCCAGCCCCATCGAGATGTACGCTGTCGCGACGGACATGCTCTTTGGAACCGCTGCCTACCTGCCGGTCAAAAGCGCCGTGCTCGATCTCGACGCTGTGCGCGCATCGACCTCGTTGCCGCTGGTGACGCCGCCGGTCGAGATTGACGGGCACAAATACGTCGACGGCGGCGTGGCCGATTCGATTCCTATCGAGCATGTGCTCGAGGAGGCGGGCTTCGACCGTGCGGTCGTCATCGTCACGCAGGACCGCTCGTACGAGAAAAAGCCCTACGAGTTTATGCCGGCCGCGCGTGCGCGTTATGCCGACTACCCCTACCTGCTCGAGGCTATCGAGACGCGCCACGACCGTTACAACATCCAGCGCATGCACCTGTGGAAGTATGAGCGCGAGGGCCGTGCGTTGGTCGTCGCTCCGCAAAAGCCGGTCGAGGTCGGCCACGTCGAGCACGATTCGGCAAAGCTCCTCGACCTGTATATCCAGGGCCGTCAGGAGGCAAAGCGCCTGCTCGCGGAAATCCAAGAGTTCGTTGAGCGCTAGCGACGGCGAACCATCAAAAAATGGCAACAGCTAAAGAGCTGGAAAATCACGGCTCGTGGATGACATGTGCAGAAACTCTGGTCGGAGCCAAAATACCTGTTGACTCGTACGGCGAGCGGGGTAATATGGACGGGTTACTTGCAGAGCCCCGTGAATCTCTGTAACAACACGTACTGTACATGGAGGAGTCTAAGTGATTTCGAAATCGACTCACTACGCCAAGCAGGGCGAGGTCCAGCGCAACTGGGTTCTCGTCGACGCCGATGGTGCTGTCCTGGGCCGTCTTGCCACCCAGATCGCAATGATCCTGCGCGGTAAGAACAAGCCCCAGTTCACGCCCAACAGCGACTGCGGCGACTTCGTTGTCGTCATCAACGCCGATAAGGTCCAGCTTACCGGTAACAAGGCCGACACGAAGACCTATTATCGCCACAGCGGCTACAACGGCGGCCTCAAGGCTGAGAGCTTCCGCCAGGCTATGGAGAAGCACCCGGAGAAGGTCATCGAGCGCGCCGTTCGCGGTATGCTGCCCAAGACCACCCTCGGCCGTGCCCAGATGACCAAGCTTAAGGTCTACGCTGGTGCCGAGCATCCGCACGCTGCCCAGAACCCCACGAAGATTGAGCTGGAGGCTTAAAGATGGCTGAGAACACCGTTGTCTACCAGGGTACCGGCCGTCGTAAGAACGCCGTCGCCCGCGTCCGTCTCGTCCCCGGCACCGGCAAGGTGACCATCAACAAGCGTGACGCCGAGCAGTATTTCGGCCGTCATCAGCTCGTTGAGAACGCCCTTGCTCCCTTCAAGGTGACCGACACCGCCGGTCAGTTCGACGTTATCGCTCTGTGCGATGGCGGCGGCATCTCCGGTCAGTCCGGCGCTCTGCGCCTGGGCATCGCTCGCGCTCTTCTGAACGCTGGCGACTACCGTGCTGACCTCAAGAAGGCCGGTTTCCTTACGCGCGATGCTCGCGTGGTCGAGCGCAAGAAGTACGGCCTCAAGAAGGCCCGCCGCGCTCCCCAGTTCTCCAAGCGCTAAGGTTTTATCTCCTTTCGAGATACAATGTACAAGCGGGGCCTGCCGATTCCTCGGCGGGTCCCGCTTTTCTTTTTCGACTAGGGTGGGCGGTTGCATATCGCCTGCTAGGGAAGGAGCGATCCTATGCCCCAGAACATCTTCGGTACCGACGGCGTCCGTGGCGTCGCCAACGCCGATCTTTCGTGCGATCTTGCGTTTCGCCTGGGTCGCGCGGCGACCAAGTTCCTTGGTCCGGACATCTGCATCGGCCGCGACACGCGTCTTTCGGGCACCATGCTCGAGAGCGCTCTGACCGCCGGCATCATGGCCGAGGGCGGACGTCCGCACTGCTGCGGTGTCATCCCCACGCCTGCCGTGGCACTGCTCACCGTTCAGAACGAACTCGACGGCGGCATCGTCATCTCTGCTTCGCATAATCCGCCGGAGTTCAACGGCATCAAGTTCTTTAGCCGCAAGGGCATGAAGCTTCCCGATGCTGTCGAGGAAGAGATCAGCGCCTGGGTCATGTCCGAGGAAGCCATGGCTGCCGACACGCTGCCGACCGGTGCCGGCGTGGGCCACATCATCAAGATGAAGGACGCCCGCAAGGCATACGTCGACCACGCCATCGATACGCTTGATGGCCTGAGGCTCGACGGCCTGGTCGTTGCCGTCGACTGCGGTCACGGTGCTTCTTGCCAGACTACGCCCGCCGCGCTGCAGCGCCTGGGTGCCACGGTGCACGCTATCAACACCGATTACTGCGGCACCGACATTAACGTTGAGTGCGGCTCTACGCACCTCGAGCCCCTGCGCGAGCTCGTGCTGCGCACCCATGCTGACATCGGTCTGGCCCACGACGGCGACGCCGACCGCGTACTGTTCGTGGACAGCGAGGGCAATGAGATCGACGGTGACTACATCCTGGCTATCTGCGGTTCTGACCTCGCCGCTCGCGGCAAGCTCGCTAACTCCGAGATCGTTTCGACCGTCATGTGCAACCTGGGCTTCTCCATCGCTATGAAGGAGCAGGGCTTCGAGATGGTCCAGACCGCCGTGGGCGACCGCTACGTTCTGGAGCGCATGCTCGCGGACGGCGCCGTTATCGGCGGCGAGCAGTCCGGCCACATCATCTTCCTGGAGCACAACACCACCGGTGACGGCCTGGTGACGGCCCTGCAGCTTCTGGCCGTGCTCAAGCGCACCGGCCGCACCCTCACCGATCTTTCCGGCATCATGAAGAAGTACCCGCAGGTGCTCGTCAACGTGCATTCCGACAACAAGGCCGGCTTGGACGATTGCCAGCCCATTTGGGATGCCGTCGCTGCTGCCGAGAAGGAGCTTGACGGCCGCGGCCGCATCCTGGTGCGCCCGAGCGGTACCGAGCCGCTGGTTCGCGTGATGGCCGAGGCCGAGACGCACGAGCTGACCCAGCGCGTTGTCGACGACATCGTTGAGGTTGTCAAGCGCGAACTTCCCTAATGGTCAGAAACCGTTGCCAAGTGGTAAACTGTTAAGGTTATTTTGGTTAATCGGTATGTCCGAGGGGGAGCATGTTCACTAAAGTCCTAAGGTCTTTTGGTATGCGTGGTCGAGTCCTTACGCTGGATGCTCCCATCTCGGGCGACGTCATTCCGCTCTCCGAGGTAAACGATCAGACGTTTGCCACCGGCCTTTTGGGCCAGGGCGTGGCGATTCAGCCCACCGGAACGCGTGTGATTGCACCGGCTGATGCCAAGGTCGAGGCCATTTTTCCCACGGGACACGCCGTTGCGCTTAACACGGTCGATGGCTTGGACGTGCTCATCCACGTTGGTTTGGACACTGTTCAGCTCGAGGGCAAGCACTTTACCGTACATGCGCAAGTGGGTGACATCGTCCATAAGGGCGATGTACTCATTGAGTTCGATCGCGAGGCAATTGCTGCCGAGGGCTACGATGTGACGGTTCCCATCTTGGTGTGCAACTCCGTTGAGTTCTCGAGCATCAAGGGTTCCGTTGGCGTGCATGTCGAAGAGATGGACCAGCTCATCGTTGCTCGCGAGCGCTAGCAAGTGCACGTGGCCATTAGCCTACAATTCAAACACGTTTACGGAGGGCGCTCTTGAAAGAGGACGCCCTCCGTGGCAAGATGGGATTTGTCCGAAGCTAAAAGGCTTTGGGTCACCGTGGACGGGCAGGGGCCTCGACGCGGTTAGACACGAGACACATACATTACGCGACCTCGCCCTGGTGGCCGCACACGTTGGTTGCGGCCGACGCGGGCCGCGGGCAAGTGCTTGTAAGGGAGCCTTGCCTCTCTTGTACGAGAAAGGACGCGTAATGAAGATCATTAAAGCTAAAGACTACGAGGATATGAGCCGCAAGGCCGCCAATATTATCTCGGCCCAGGTTATCCTCAAGCCCGACTGTGTGCTGGGCCTTGCCACCGGCTCCACCCCGATCGGTGCCTACAAGCAGCTCGCTGCTTGGTACAAGAAGGGCGACGTCGACTTTGCCGAGGTCAGCACCTACAACCTGGACGAGTATCGCGGCCTTTCGCACGACGATCCCCAGAGCTATCACTACTTCATGCGTGAGAACTTCTTCGATCACATCAACATCGACCTGAACAACACGCATGTGCCCGACGGTTCCAACCCCGACGCCGCCGCTGCCTGCTCTGAGTACGACAAGATCGTCGCCGACGCCGGTTATCCGGATCTGCAGCTGCTCGGCATTGGCAACAACGGCCACATTGGCTTCAACGAGCCCGATGACCACTTCTCCAAGGGCACGCACTGCGTCGACCTCACCGAGAGCACCATTCAGGCCAACAGCCGCCTGTTCGACAGCATCGACGATGTTCCCCGTCAGGCCTACACCATGGGTACCCAGACCATCATGTATGCCCGCATGATCCTGGTCGTCGCCAACGGCGAGGCCAAGGCTCAGGCCGTGCATGACATGTGCTATGGTCCGGTTACGCCCGAGTGCCCGGCTTCGATCCTGCAGCTGCACACCAACTGCGTTGTCGTTGCCGACGAGGCCGCCCTTTCGCTCTGCGAGTAGCGCGAATCCTGCAGCTCGACATAGCCTTGCCTAAGGCCTCCGCTTTGCGGGGGCCTTTTTGCTATCCCTTTTCGCCCACTTGACCAAAATCTTGCCGCAAGCTTGACGAATGCCGGATGCCCAACAGCTTGATTCATTCCATACCAGATTCTATGCAAAAATGCCACTAGAAGGTCGTAGACGGTAGCGGGTGCTAGGCGAGTTGAATGACATGGCTGAACCTTGTTCATCTGCGTTACACTGCCGCTTAGATGGGACAAGCTGACAAGCTCATTTACCTGCTTAAAGACCGATTAGTCGGGGGATTAATAACAATCGGCCCTCGCTGTACAAAAACTTGCCGCTTGCGTACCAAAAGACAACCTAAAACACAAGGTCGCTCTATTCATAGCGCGGCTTGTATGGTCTTGCGGCTACAGTGTCCATACGGTCGAGTTGAGGAGCGGGCATGGTAAATGATTTGAGCGGTATAGACGACCTCGAGCTGATGCCGCTGGGCGGAGGCTATATGGTGCGACGCGAACGCTTGATGAATGAGCTTATCGCCAAGGGCCGAAAGGCCGGCATCGTGGTGCTTTATGCGCCCGACGGGTTTGGGAAGACCTCGGTGCTGCTGCAGTACACCCATGAGGTTAAATGCGACCCGACGCGAGGCCCCGTGCGGATTATCGAGGCCGATCGCGCCACTGGGCGCGAGGTGTTTATGCAGCTCGAGGTGGTTACCGAAGAACTCAAAGACAAACCGCACTCCCTTATCGCGATTGATAATGTGCCAAACCTCGATCAGCACGATACCGAAGACCTCATCGACAGGATTCGCGGCCTGCGCGCTATGGGGATAGGGGTCTTTATCTCCTGCCGTCCTTCAAATCGTCAGCTGATTCATGGGCTGGGCGATTCGGTTAAGATCAATGCGCAGATGCTCAAGGTGCATGCCTATGAGTATTCGGCGTGGGCATCGGCGTTTTCGATCAGCACATCGCTCGACTTTTATCAGCTCACGCAGGGCGTGCCCGAGCTCGTTTCGGCATTGCAGACGGGTCTGTATGGCCAAGGCGACGTAGCCGGTCTGCTCGAAAACGAGATTGTCAACGTATATGGCGCGGCACTTGCCGATCTGGCTTCGCTCGACAATAATGCGCTGTTTTGCGTGGCATGTCTCATGGTTTTGATGGGCGAGGGCAATATCGCAGAACTCGAGGCTTGCGGGGTGAGGCTGTCGATGGTCGACCAGTCCTACTTTGTACGCGACTACCCGATCTTTGGCTTGGATCCCGCCGAGCGGAGTTTTACGTGTCTGGGCACGGAGGATAACGGACGCTTGCGCTTGCGTAAGTTGGTGGCCGAGGTTCGCCCCGAACTTGTTCCGAGGGCGGCCCGGATTTTGCTTAAGGCGGGCCGATGCGATGCGGCGATGGGCCTGGCGGACGCCTTTTTGGACCGTGAGGCGGTTCTTGAACTTGCTGGGCAGTATGGGGTCGATTTTGCTCTGACGGGGCACGGGGCCGATATCTGCCGAGCAGCGCTGGGCACGATCGACGCTGACGATCCGGCTCCAGAGCCAACGCCTGCCGAGGCGCTTGGCGTATATCTGGCAGCGGTCAGCGTGTCCAACACAAAGCTCGCCCGCTATATGGCATCGGTCATCGAGCGCGGGGGCGAACGGGCGGCCTGCGAAATAGACCCTGTTTCATGGAGGGTGGCCCAGACACTGACGGCTGTTTGCTATGGGGACAACGGGCTTGGGCTTCCTACGAATCTGGCCGTGCCAGAAATCGAGACATCCCATACCGCACTCGATATGTTGTCTGCGCATATCGAGGTCAAGCGCTGTCTGACCGAGCGGGGAAATGACGGCGGCGTTCTACAGCAGCTCAAAACGAGCAGGGCCTACGACTGCGAGCTCGACATCGCGGGGATTGTTATACGGGCCGATAGCATGCTGGTGGAGCTCTTTGATGGGTCGTTTGCGGGAACCGACGAGCGCGACGACGAGATGACGGTGGTGCGGGAGGCGCTCGACGTACGTGGGCTTAAGGCGATGGCTATCTGGGTGCGCATGGTGTTGGCGGCACGGCGGCTCCTTTCCGGCTTGCCGGTAACCGACGATGCGGCGTTCAACGAGCTCGATCGTTTTGCCGTGCGCATGCGCGACAACCAGATTCAGCTGTTTGGCCTGTTGCTAGAAGGTTGGCAGTCGCTGGCAGAGGGACGGCCGGTTAATGCAAAGTTCCGTGCGGTCCAAGTGCTTAAACTTGCCGAGGAGTCGATTGCGTACATGCGCGATAACGCATTGCTGCTGGAGCGCGCAGCGTATCTGCGTAACACGTCGATGGTTTCGGTACGCGAGGAAGCGGAGCTACTCGATATAAGCCAGACGCAGGTTGGTGGCGCAGAAGCCTGGATGGTGGCGCTGCATTTGGCCTGTGCGGGCCGAGACAGCGATCTTGCGGCCTGGATGTCCATGAATCGTGCGGGAATTCTAGAGCCATCGTATCGGCTCTTTGCGCGCCTTGCCATGCATTGTCTGGGCGAGCCGGCGGCCAGGATACGCAAGAAGCTTCCCGTGCGCGAGCTGTCGCGGTATTCGCTGCGCGACGATTTAGAAGGGGAGGGCGAGCGCCTGTTCCAGGCCGGCGAGGTTGAAGCCGTTGATACCATCGACCATATCGAGATTCGTATGTTTGGGGCGTTTCGCGCCGAGCGCGACGGGTTTCCCATCACGGACAAAATGTGGCGCCGCAAGAAGGCGGCGACACTTGCCGAGCGGCTTGCGCTGGGCATGGATGCGCTCGTCGATCGTGAGACGCTGGCCATGGAGCTGTGGCCCCATGCCGAGTTCAATAGCGCCCGCAACAACCTGTACTCGACGATATCGCGCTTGCGGTCGGCTTTGGGGCCGACGCCGGATGGCAAGTCATGCGTGCTCATCCAAAATGAATGCATTGGGCTCAACGGCGACTACGTCAAGACCGATGTACGGCTGTTTGACCAGATAAGCCGCGAGGTTTTGGGAAATCGCACGGGTGCGCGCGGGCCCCATCTGGTCGAGTTGTGCCTTAAGATTGAACAGCTTTATGCCGGACCGTTGTATGTTCCCAATGGCTGTAATCCCACCTACTTTTTGCGCATGCGGCGCATTATGCAGTCAAAGTACATCGATTGCATGATTAAGGGAGCAAATGCCGCTCTAGAAGAAAACGATCTGCAGTCGGCGATTTGGCTGGCGGAGTCGGGGCTTCGACAGGAAACGGCGCGTGAGGATATGGTGCGCTGCGCCATGCGCGTCTACAGTGCGGCGGGGCGACGGCGCGATATCGTCGAGCTGTACAGCGGGCATATGCACCACCTGAGGGAGCAGGTCAATGGCGTGCCCGAGCCCGAGACGCGGCGCCTATACGAGCGCTTGGTGGAGGGGCGGCTCAATCGCGTGCTGGTCGAACGATAAAAAACGGGCGCCCGAAGTACTTGGGCACCCGTAAGCTTGCTATGTGTTGGCTTGCCGGATCATTGGCTCCTAGACGAGTTTGATCTTCTCGATGTCCTTGCGCGAGGACTCGCGATACAGCGAGAACTTGCGGCCGATGACCTGGACGACCTCGGCGTGGCAACGCTCGGCGAGCTCCTCGGCGGCTTCGCGGGCGGAAAGGCTGGAGCCATCGAGCACGGAGCACTTAACGAGCTCGTGCTTCTCTAGGTAGGCGACCGTCTGCTCGACGGTGCCCTCGTTGACGTCGGACTTGCCGATGATGATGGCGGGGTTGAGGTGATGGGCCATGCTGCGAAGCTGCTTGACCTGTGCTCCTGTCAGTGCCATGGGTTCTCGCTTTCTATGTATGGGGCGCCCCGCGACGGGGCCTTAATCTACGTGAGCTGTCCCACGATAGCGCAGGAACGGCGCGGTGTGGAGCGCGTTTGCCCAGTTCAAAAAGAATGCGGATGCCGAGTGAGTGGGCAGTGCGGGCTGCGAACAGGCTATGAGCTGGGCGCAGAGACCGGCTCCCATGCAATAAACGCCCAACGGACCTTGCGGACGTGGTCGAGCATGTAGCGTCCCTGCGGCACACCCTTGGAGCCCGGCTCACCGGCATGGGGGTTCTCAATCATGTGTTGAGCGATGTAGTCGCGCAGGCGGTCGATCTTATCCTCGTTGCCATGCTCGAGCATACGGGAAAAATCCGCTACGCCCGCCTCAAGGCTATCGAAGGTATCGCGACGAGGCGATTCAAAGTATGTAACCTGCGGCAGGGCACCCATCTGAATGAGGATATTAAAAGCATACACAAAGCCATTACTGCAGGTAACCGAGGCGCCGATAGCGTTCATCAAGTGCAGATCATAGCGCGGGCTGGAGTTGGCGACCATCGTGACAGCACAACGCCGACGAGCCGTACGATCAAGCTTGGCAAGTGCACCTTTTAGATTGGTCGTCGTAACCGACCGACTAGCAAAGGCAACATCCACCGCTTTCGCGACCGGTCCAACCAAATCCCAATCATCATCCCAAGCAAGCTCAAGCGGCGTAATAAGATCTTCGAGCTCGTAATACTCAATGCCGGCATCAAGCGTGCCCAACATGGCAGGAGAGAAGTCGGCAGCAATCACGGAATGCCCAGCCTGAGCAAGCGGAATAGCAATCGACCCAGCCCCACACCCCATATCAAGCACCGACTCGCCGGGCTCAAGCGCCAACAGCTTTATAAAATCCCGAGCATAAGGGGCAGTCTCCAACGGCCGAAAATGCCGAGCCCGCTTATCCCATTCAAAAGAATCATCAGCCCGATGCCGAGCGGCCTGCAGACGCATCCATTCGCCATTCCAATCCGCAGAAAGCAGCTCAGAACGAGTATCCCCATCAACCACGGGCCAACCTCCTAGCAACAAAAAAGCGACTCCCCCAAAAGAAGAGCCGCAACCAGCATATATCAGAAAAGAACCGTTCCAACGCCAAACCGCCCTCACAACCAAGGCGGGCAGGAGCGAAGCGACTGCCATACGGGATAGAACCCAACTGAGGTCCCGTTGTGCGGGAGTCCCGGGGAGGGCAAATATATAAGGTCGATCGCGAGTTCCGCACGAGCCGGAGAGCACTTAATGTGCTCTCCGTGCGAGTCAGGACTGTCCGAGCAGGCGACCTTATATATTTGCCCTCCTCGGGACTCCTCGCCCGAACCCCTCAGCTAGTTCTTCAGCTAGTTCTTCAGCGAGTTCAGCGGCGCCGGGAAGCGTCCACCGCGGTGGGCAAGCACGGTGCCGGCGTTGGGGTTCACCGGCATGATGGGCGCACGGCCGAACAGGCCGCCGTACTCGACGCAGTCGCCCACGCCCTTGCCGATGGCGGGGATCACGCGGACGGCCGTGGTCTTGTTGTTGATGACGCCGATGGCCATCTCGTCGGCGATGATGCCGGCGATGGTCTCGACCGGGGTGTCACCGGGGATAGCGATCATGTCCAGGCCGACGGAGCACACGCAGGTCATGGCCTCGAGCTTCTCGAGCGAAAGCGCGCCGGCCTCGACGGCGGCGATCATGCCGGCGTCCTCGGACACGGGGATAAAGGCGCCCGAGAGGCCGCCCACGCTGGAGCTGGCCATGACGCCGCCCTTCTTGACGGCATCGTTGAGCATGGCGAGCGCGCAGGTCGTGCCCGGGCCACCGCAGGTGCCAACACCGATGATCTCGAGGATGCGTGCGACGGAGTCGCCGATGGCGGGCGTGGGAGCCAGCGACAGGTCGACAATGCCCTTCTCGACACCCAGGCGATGGGCAGCCTCGCGGCTCATGAGCTCGCCGGCACGGGTGATCTTAAAGGCGGTCTGCTTAATCTTCTCGGCGACTTCCATCATCGATGCGGAATCGGGCAGCGTCTCCAGGGCTGCGGCCATAACGCCGGGGCCCGAGACGCCTACGTTGATGACGGCGTCGGCCTCGCCACCGCCGTGGACGGCGCCCGCCATAAACGGGGAGTCCTCGACCATGTTGGCAAAGCAGACAAACTTGGAAGCGCCGACGGAATCCTGGTCGGCCGTGAGTTTAGCGGCATCGATGATGGTCTGGGCGGCCATGAGCACGGCGTCCATGTTGATACCGGCGCGCAGGCTGGCGACGTTGACGCTGGAGCAGACGCGGCTCGTGGTGGCGAGCGCCTGGGGGATGGACTGGATGACGCGGCGGTCGGCGTCGCCGATGCCCTTCTGGACGAGTGCGGAGAAGCCGCCCAGGTAATCGATGCCGAGTGTCTCGGCCGCGCGGTCGAGGGCGTGCGCGATGGGGGTGAGGTCCTCATCCTTGCAGCACGCGGCGATCTGCGCCACCGGGGTGACGGAAACGCGCTTGTTGACGATGGGGATACCGTACTCGCGCTCGAGGTTCTCGGCGGTCTCGACCAGATGCTCAGCCGTGTGCGTCACGTGGTCGTAGATTTTCGTGCACATGCGGTCGAGGTTCTCGTCACCGCAACCCATGAGTGAAACACCCATGGTGATGGTCCTGATGTCGAGGTTCTGTTCCTCAACCATGCCGCGGGTTTCCGCGATTTCTGCGGGCGTGATCGCCATCCTTGCGCTCCTATCTGCCAAAACGAGCATAGTCCCTTATATTCTAACGTGCCGCACGTGCCAAGTGGCGCGTGCGGCACGTTTTGGTGCTCGGTTGTTTCCGTTGTGTTACTGCCCAAAGACCTCTTCGGCGATGCGCGCGCTCTCGGCGGCGTCCTTGGCGTAGTAGTCCGCGCCGATCTGCTTGGCGTATTCGGGGGTGAGTACGGCGCCGCCCACGATGATCTTGACGCCTGGCACCTCGGTATGAAGCAGCTTGATGGTTTCCTCCATGGCGACGACCGTGGTAGTCATAAGCGCCGAGAGGCCGACGAGCTTGATATCGCGCTCCTTGACGGTCTTGAGCACTTCTTGCGGATCGACGTCGCGGCCTAGGTCAAAGACGGTATAGCCGTAGTTATCGAGCAGCATTTTGACGATGTTCTTGCCAATATCGTGGATGTCGCCCTTGACGGTGGCCACGCAGATCTTGCCCTTGTCGGCGATCTCGCCGGCGGGCATCAGGCGCTTGATGGTGTCGAAGCCCACGCGCGCGGCCTCGGCCGAGGCCATGAGCTGCGGCAGGAAGAACTTGCCCTGGTCAAAGAGGACACCCACCTCGTCGAGGGCGGGGATAAAGTGGTTGTTGATGAGGTCCATGGCGTCGTGATCCGCTAGCAGGCGCTCGGTCTCGCCCGCGATCTCGCCTTTGCGGCCCGAGACGACCATGCGACGAATCGGGTCGTCGTTGCCGTCGGTGCCGGCGGTGCCGGCAGCGGGCGCGGCATCACTCGATGCGGCCTGAGCAGCTGCCGGGTTGGCGGCGATCTTGTACGGATCGGTCCAGCCGGCATAGCGCTCGATGTATCCGGTCGAGCCCTCGTCCTCAACGCTCAACACGCGATAGCTGTAGACGGTATCCATAAAGCGCTTGGAACCCGGGTTCATGATGGGGGCGTCCAGGCCCGCGCCGAAGGCGGCAGCCAAAAAGACCGAGCCCAGCAGCGGGCGGGCAGGCAGGCCAAAGCTGATGTTCGACACGCCGAGCGCACATTTGACGCCCAGGCGCTCCTTGCACAGGGACATGGCGCGCAGGATCTGCTCGGCCTGGCGCTGGTTGGTCGAGGCGGTCATGACCAGGCAGTCGATGAGGACGCGGTCCGGGCCGATGCCGTAACGGGCAGCCTCGGCCACGATGTGCTCGGCGATGGCGAAGCGAGCCTCGGCGGTATCGGGGATGCCGCCTTCGTCGAGCGTAAGGCCGACAACGTTGGTGCCGTAGTGGGCGACCAGCGGAAAGATCTCATCCATGATCTGCTGCTTGCCATTGACCGAGTTGATGATGGGCTTGCCGGCGTAGCGGCGCACGGCGGCCTCGACAGCGGCGGGATCGGTGGAGTCGATCTGCAGCGGCAACAGCGTGGAGCCCTGGAGCTGTTCGGTCGCCTGTTGGATGATCTTGACCTCGTCGATCTCGGGCAGGCCGACGTTGACGTCCAGGATATCGGCGCCCTGTTCCTGCTGGCTGATGCCCTGGCTCACGACGTAGTCCAGATCGCCGTCGCGCAGGGCCTGCTGCAGACGCTTTTTGCCGGTGGGGTTGATGCGCTCGCCGATGACGGCGATCTTGTGGCCGTCGCAGGGAAGGTCCACCACGGTCTGGGCGCTTGTGACCGACATGCTGGGCTTGCGGTGGCGCGGGCTGGGCGTGTGGTTGTCGATAAGCGTGCGCAAGGCCGCCATGTGCGCCGGCGTGGTTCCGCAGCAACCGCCCACGACGCTCACGCCGTCGGCGATCATGCCGGCGACGGCCTCGGCGTATTCGGGGGCCTGGATATCAAAGACGGTGTTGCCGTCGTCGTCCACATGGGGGAGTCCCGCGTTGGCCTGCACCATAACGGGCTTGTCGGTAACGGTGAGCATACGTGCGGCGAGTCCTCGAAGCTCGGCCGGTCCTTGGCTGCAGTTGATGCCCAAAACGTCGGCACCGATGGCGTCGAGCGTGATGGCGGCGACCTCGGGACTCGTGCCCAGGAAGGTACGGCCGTCTTCCTCAAAGGTCATGGTGGCAAAGACGGGCAGGTCGGAGTTCTCGCGGCAGGCGAGGACCGCCGCCTTGATCTCGGCCAGGTCGGTCATGGTCTCGATAATAAAGAGGTCCACGCCCGCGGCGACGCCGGCGCGCACTTCCTCGGCAAAGAGGTCATAGGCCTCGTCGAAGCTGAGGGTGCCTAAGGGACGAAGCAGTGCGCCGATGGGGCCGATGTCACCGGCGACGTAGCGGGCACCAGCCGCGCGGGCGCAGGCGACAGCGGCGGCAAAGACATCTGCCACGGTGGCGGCGCCGTCGAGCTTGTGGGCATTGGCGCCAAAGGTGTTGGCGGTGATCACGTCGCAGCCGGCTTCGACGTACTGGCGCTGAATGTCGGTAATGACCTGGGGCTCCTCAAAGTTGAGCAGCTCGGGCAGGGCGCCCGCCTTCATGCCAGCGGCCTGCAACATGGTGCCCATGCCGCCGTCGAACAGCAGGTGCCCCGTGCCCTCTATGGCCGCACGCAGGCGATCGTCCTTAATGCGCAGATCGTCGATCGTGCGCGTCTTGTACGTGGCACCGTTGCGACGTGCGGCATCAACGGGTGCCGCCAATGCAGTGCCGTCAGAATCATGAGTGATAAGCGGAGTAAACATCGGGGGCTCCTAATGGCTGGAATAGCAGGTGGTGTGGGCGGCACGGAAGCGGCAGTTCTCGCGCATGCGGCAGATATTGCAGGTGGGGCGGCTCTGGGCGTCGTGGACCTCGCCGTCAAACAGACCGATCACCGCGGTCACGCTTTTGGTGGGCATAAGCAGGCTGGTGGGCGTGACGGTCAGGCCGATGAGCCGCGTGGCGTTGAGCGTATTGACGATCGAGCGCTGGGCCGAGAGCGGGCAGTCGCCGTAGCCGGGACTAAAGCGCCAGTTGCCGGCGAGCCCATGAACGGCGGCGTCCGTCTTGGCCTGCTGGTCCATTTGCTCAACGGCGGCTTCCACGTAAGCGGAGCACGCGGCGTCGAGCACGGCGCCCTCCAGGGGATGTTGGGCTCCCGTGGTGCGCAGGCGACGCTCGGCGTCCATGCCGAGGGTACATGCCATGAGCGCGGCAAAGCGGGCATCTTTGAGATGTCGATAGATATCGCGACCTCGCAGCTCAACGTTGGTGCCGACCAAGCGAATGCAAGGCTCACTTTGTTCGTCCACGCCCGTGGCATCGACGGCAAATACGCGGCGCACGCCACGGGGCTCAATGTCCAGTTCCAGACGTTCAACGACAAGCTCAATACGTCGTGACAGTTCGGGCTCAATCTGCTGGCCGCCGTAACCCAGATACCGCAGCATCTCGGCACGGTCGACACGGGGATGGTGCGCAGCATCGACACGGTAAAGCGCCGGCGACGCAAGGTCGGCCGGCACTTCGACAGCGGTTGTATCGATGTGCGGTTTTTCCATTACCCCAGGCGCTCCATAATGGTCGCGGCGATCGCAGGACGGTTCATAGTGTACAGGTGCAGGCCGTCGGCGCCGTGCTCCTTGAGGTCGCAAAGCTGGCGGGCGGCATAATCTACACCAGCTGCCTGCAGGCTCTCGGGGTCATTCTCGTACTTGGCGAGAATCTTGATGACGGGGGAGGGCAGCGACGCGCCGCACATAAAGACCATGCGGCTGATCTGCGACTTGCCCATAAACGGCATGATGCCCGCGGTAATGGGCACGGTGATGCCGGCCTTGTCGGCAAGCTCGCGAAAACGGTAGAAGCACTCGTTATCAAAGAAGAGCTGCGTCACAAAGAAGCTCGCGCCGGCGTCCTGTTTTTGCTTGAGGTGTTCGACCGAGAGGTTGAGATCCTCACAGGCAATGTGGCCCTCGGGGTAGGCTGCGGCGCCCACGCAAAAGCCGGCGTCGACGAGCTCGGGGATGAGGTCGCGGGCGTAGGCGTAGTCGGAGGCGGGCTTGTCGTCCTCGGTCGCGCCGGCAGGGAGATCTCCACGCAGGGCCAGGATGTTTTTCACGCCGGCGGTGCGGTACTCATCGATCTTGGCGGCGATATCGGCGTGGGTACGGCCCACACAGGTGAGGTGCGCCACCGAGGGCGTGTCGAATTCGCTCGAAATCATATGCGCGATGGGGGCGGTGGTGGCACCGTTGCCCGAGCCGCCGGCCGAGCAGGTGACCGAGACAAAGCTCGGCGAAAGCTTGCACAGATTGCCTGCCACTTCGCGAGCCGTGTCGAGGGTGAGCTCGCCCTTGGGCGGGAACATCTCAAACGAAACGGGTGCGGTGCCCTGGGATGCTGCCTGCTTAAAAACCTCGTCGACGCGCATATCGTGCTCCTCTAGATACGTAATAGTGTGATGTGTTGTAAGGATTCTACAGCACCACTGTGTCACGGCGGAGTTTCACTCGCTATTTGGGGATACCAATCGAAAATGCTTTGCTATCGGCATTCCCTATAACAGGGCGGTCAATCTAGGATGGGGCTATAAAGACTGGTATTCGATGTGAAATACCAGTTAATAGAGCCCCATCTCAAATTGACTACCCTTAAACCATGGGGAAAGGTCTGCAATTTATACAGTTGATTGGCTGTTGAGGGTGGCAACGCCGCCGCGATGCGGTAACCTCATTGATTGGTTTCGCGACAGCAACATAACGGTAATGTTGCGGAAACACGCCGAGTCTAAGCTATGACTCGTTCGTTAGTAATCAACACCGCTTCTCACGCGGTGCCGATACGAAGGGAGTTCCGTATGGCCGAACTTACTGACCGCTTCGGGACCATGGTGTTCTCGGAGGAAGTCATGAAGGACTACCTCCCCAAGGACATTTGGAAGCGCCTTGCTGCAACCCTCGAGGACGGTGAGCCGCTCGACCTGGATGTGGCCAACGCTGTTGCCCACGCTATGAAGGTCTGGGCCATCTCCAAGGGCGCGACGCACTACGCGCACTGGTTCCAGCCGCTTTCGGGCATTACTTCCGAGAAGCACGACAGCTTCCTCGAGCCCAACCACGACGGCACCGCCATCACCAAGTTTACGGGCAAGAACCTCATCCAGGGCGAGCCCGATGCCTCGAGCTTCCCCAACGGCGGCCTGCGTGCCACCTTCGAGGCCCGTGGCTACACCGCCTGGGATCCCACCAGCCCTGCCTTCATTAAGGACGATGTCCTGTGCATCCCCACGGCTTTTTGCTCCTACACGGGCGAGGCCCTGGACAAGAAGACCCCGCTGCTGCGCTCCATGACCGCGCTCTCGCGTGAGTCCAAGCGCGTTTTGGCGCTGTTTGGCAAGACCCCCAAGAAGGTCGTTCCTTCCGTGGGCGATGAGCAGGAGTACTTCCTGATCAAGAAGGACGCTTACCGCAAGCGCAGGGACCTGGTCATCACCGGTCGCACCCTCTTTGGCGCCGCTCCCTGCAAGGGCCAGGAGCTCGAGGAGCACTACTTTGGCGCTATCCGCCCCACCGTCTCGGCCTATATGAAGGACCTGGACGATGAGCTGTGGGCGCTTGGCATTCCCGCCAAGACCAAGCACAACGAGGTCGCTCCCTGCCAGCATGAGCTCGCCCCTGTCTATGGCGAGGTCAACGAGGCCATCGACCAGAATCTGGTCATGATGGAGAAGATGAAGCTCATCGCCTCCCGCCACGACTTGGTCTGCCTGCTGCACGAGAAGCCCTTTGAGGGCATCAATGGTTCGGGCAAGCACAACAACTGGTCGCTTGGCACCGAGTCCGAGAACCTGCTCGATCCGGGCGACACCCCGCTCGACAACCTGCAGTTCATCGTCTTCCTCACCGCGGTGATCGAGGCCGTCGATAACTATCAGGAGCTCCTGCGTGCCTCTGTTGCCTCGGCCGGCAACGATCATCGTCTGGGCGCCAATGAGGCTCCTCCGGCGATTATGTCCATCTTCCTGGGCGACCAGCTTACCGAGGTCGTCGAGAAGATCATCGATGGCAAGGCTTCTGTCCATGCCACGCGCGGCGTGCTCGACCTGGGCGCCGATACTCTGCCCAAACTGATGCAGGACAACACCGACCGCAACCGTACCTCCCCGTTCGCCTTCACCGGCAACAAGTTCGAGTTCCGTGCCTGCGGCTCCGAGCAGAACGTCTCCGACTCCAACCTGGTGCTCGATGCCGCCGTGGCCAAGTCGCTCAAGTCCTTCGCCGACGCGCTTGAGGGTACGCCCGAGGATGAGTTCCAGGACGCCGCGCTCGAGTACTGCAAGAAGGTCCTGACCGACCACCAGCGCATCCTCTTCTCCGGCGATGGCTACTCCGACGAGTGGCCCGTCGAGGCCGAGAAGCGCGGCCTTGCCAACAACAAGACCACGGCCGACGCCCTGCCCGCCTTTGTTTCCGATAAGGCCATTGCGCTCTTTGAGGAGACGGGTGTTCTGACCAAGGCCGAGGCCCAGTGCCGCTACGATTGCAAGCTCGAGAAGTACAACAAGCTCATGAACATCGAGGCCACCACGATGGTTCGCGAGGCGCGTCGTACCTATCGCCCGGTCATTACCGCCTATGCCACCAAGGTCGCTAAGGGCCTTGAGACTATTCGTGCCGCCGGTGCTGAGGCCGCCATGCAGTGCGAGCAGAACACGCTCAACAAGCTCTGCAACGGCATCACCACCATCAACGACTCCATCAAGGCGCTTGACGCCGTGCATCAGAAGGCTGAGGCCCTCGATAACCAGGAGCAGGCCAACGTGTACGCGCACGAGGTCGTTCCCGCTATGGATGCGCTGCGCGCCGCCGTGGATGCCATGGAGGAGATCGTGGCTGCCGACTACTGGCCGGTCCCGACTTACGACGACATCCTGTTCTACGTGTAGAGCGTAACTGACATATCGTCACGGTATTGAGCCGGGGTCCGCATCATGCGGGCCCCGGTTTTTGTTTGCGAAGGACGCTTTGAAGCCCGTTTTGCACCTGATTCGCCCACGCAATAAGGGGGCGTGGACAAAAAACGTCAAATATGAGTACTGTCACAAGTCCTGTAGCATTATTTTTTTTGCAAAATATGCAGTGTTACACAACATATGTTCAAGTACTTAGCTGATAAACGCCTGCAATTCTTTCGCCGTAGGACCCCTGGCGTCTAAATCGCCTTCTGATGGCATGAAATCGCTGTTACTAAATTGGTGACAGTACTCATATTTGCTATTTTTTGCCCACAGGCCCTTGGACGACAGTGTGATTTAATGCCCTCGGGGTTCGAATCCCGGCGTTGGGGAAGAAAAAAGCCCGTCGCCGTGAACTGCCTCCCATTTCTTGGACATGAGAAATGGGAGGCTTTCTTTATGCGCGTTGATTTGAGGGTGAAGCATGATGTCGAGGCCAGGAAGGCGGCCATAGGGCTCTTCGAGCTCGGACGCGGGTATAAATCTGCCGCGATTGCCCTTTCGCTTCCCGCGGAAGCCGTGAGAAGATGGCAGGAGATATACCGCGCATTCGGGAGCGAGGTGCTGCTGCGCATGGACGGAAAGCAGGGCAGGTACACATACGAGCAGAAGGTCGCCGCCGCCTCCGCCGTCGTCGACGGCGGCATGACGAAGACCGAGGCGATGGCGGCGTTCGGCATAATGTCGATGTCGCCGCTCAAGAAGTGGTGCGCGCTATACAGCCGGGGCGGCGCGGAGGCCCTGCGCCCGAGGCCCAAGGGCCGGCCGAGCGGTTCCAGGGCGAGGCCGCGCACCCGCGAGCAGGAGCTCGAGGAGCGCTGCCGAAGGCTCGAGGCCGAGGTGGCCTACCTAAAAAAATTACGCGCCCTGGTCGAGAGGGACGGGCTCTGACCAGGGCGAAGGCCGAAGCGGTCGCGGCCCTGCGCGCCGAGGGGCACGCGCTCGGGCACCTGCTCGCATGCGCCGAGCTCAAGCGGTCGACCTACTACTACGCCCTCGCGCACCCGCCGAGGCCCACGCGCGCCGAGCTCTGGGAGGCGGCCGCCGAGATCTTCTCGCGCACCGCCAACGGCTGCGGGCACCGGCAGATAGCGATGTGCCTCAGGGCGGAAGAGGGGGCCGTGATAGCCAACAAGACCGTGCTCAAGATGATGCGCGAGATGGGGATTCGCTGCGGCATCAGACGCGAGACGGCCTACCACAGGTACAACTCGTACAAGGGCGTCGTCGGCAGAACGTTCGAGAACGTGATCGCGAGGGATTTCGACGCCGGGGCCCCGTGGCAGAAGCTGGGGACGGACGTCACCGAGTTCAAGGTGGCTGGCGGTAAGGCCTACTGGGCCCCGACGCTGGACTTCTGCACCAAGGAGATCGTGGCGAGCGACATATCGACCACGCCCGACATGGCCCAGCAGGCGAGGATGCTCGACGAGCTGCTGTCCAAGATCCCCGAGGGCGCCGCCCCGACCATGCACTCGGACCGGGGCTGGCAGTACCAGCACGCCTCATACACATCCAGGCTCGAGGCCGCCGGTATCGTCCAGAGCATGTCCAGGAAGGCGAACTGCATCGACAATGCCGCCACCGAGCAGCTCTTCGGCCACGTCAAGGACGAGTTCTACAGGGGCCGCGAGTGGAAGACGTTCGAGGATTTCAAACGCGACCTGGAGGAATACATAGTCCACTGGAACACGAGCCGGAGGCAGGTAAGATTGAAGGGCCTGACCCCGGAGGAGTACCGGAATCAGGCCCTTGCGGCCTAGTCGCTATTTAGGGCGTCCAAGATTTGGGGCGCGGTTCACCGCGAGGGCAACGGGCTTCTCGATTTAAATGGTGCCCCCAGCGGGATGTCCGCGTGCGGCTGGCGCCGCCCGCTTTCGCTGCGTCGCTTCGCTCCTTGCGTGCTGCGCTGGAAAACGCTTGCGCGTTTCCTCAGCTCCGCACCCTGTCGGGTTCGAATCCCGGCGCATGGGTAGCAAAAAGCCCGCTACCGCGAGGGTAACGGGCTCTTCAATTCAAATGGTGCCCCCAGCGGGATTCGAACCCGCGATATCCACCTTGAAAGGGTGGCGTCCTTGGCCGCTAGACGATGGGGACAGCGGGAAAGAGTATAGCAGACTTTTTTGCCGGCGCGTATATCGTTGGCAAACTGGAAAACCACCACATAGGAGCTGGCTCTCTATCCCGATCTTCGAACATCTCAACCTGTAACATCTGGGCGGGCAAATTGGCTCTATCTGTTACAGATCGAGACAAAAGGCAGGCGTCGGGACGAACATCTCATTCTGTAACAGTAAGACGACTTTTAACGGTCTAGATGTTACAGATTGAGACAAACCGCTGGGATGGGTCAAAACAACCACAAAGGTGCCTGTCCCCTTTGTGGTTGTGAGGTGCTAGGGGAGGAGCTTCATGGCGGCGTCGTGGGCGGCGCGCTCGTAGGTGTCGTCGAGGGGCTTGAGCGGCAGCAGGGCTGTGGCCTGCGCGTCGCCACGGCGCTCGAGGGCGTGGGTAATGAGCCAGTCGGCGAGTTCGGGGTTCTTGGGCAGTGCCGGTCCGTGCAGGTACGTGCCGATGACGCCCTTGTAGATGAGGCCCTCGAAGCCGTCGTCTCCGTTGTTGCCGGTGCCCGTGACGACGGACGTTCCAAGCGGCGTGGCATCTGCGTCGAGCAGAGTGCGGCCGCCGTGGTTCTCGAATCCCACAAAGGGCTCGGGCGCCAGGTCGGTCTTGACGGCGACGTTGCCGATCAGGCGGTCAGAACCGCGCACGGTTTCGGCGGCGATGATGCCCAAGCCTTCAATGCGATCTTCACCCATGTAGTATGAACGGCCGAGCAGCTGGTAGCTACCACAGATGGCAAGCAATGAGCCACCATCTTCAACATAGGCCGCGACCTTGTCTTTTTGAGCGAGCAGCTCGTGCGCCACGGCCAGCTGGTCGCGATCGGAGCCGCCGCCCATCATGACGATATCGGCGTCGGTGAGATCGAGCGACTCGCCCATACGGACCTCGTCCACGCGCACGGGAATGCCACGCCAGGCGCAGCGGCGCTCGAGGGCGATGACGTTGCCGCCGTCGCCATAGAGGTTGAGGGCATCGGGATAAAGGTAGACGATGCGCAGCGGGCGCGAAAGCTCGACCGGCGCAATATCGGTGGGGACAGCGCTCCCATCGGCGCGTGTTACGGCGCAGGAGGCAACCGAGCTTGCATCGTCGTCTTTAAGCCCGTCGAGCTCCTTGACCAGCGGCGGGAAGGCCGTGTAGTTGGCGACGGCGTAGAAAGTGTCGCCAGCCTCCTCGTCTGCCACGGCGCCAATCGCCTGCTCGATATTCGAGATGATGGCGGCGTCGATGCCGGCGTACTTCAGGCGCACCTGCATGTCGTGTGCGCGCGTGCCGCCGGCAAAGGCGACAAGACCCGGCGTGTCGGCGATGCGCTCAAAGTCGACGTCGTAGATCCACGAGACATCGTGGCCGTCGGCGTCGTTGTCGTTCAGGAAAAAGGCGCAGAGCCTGCCACCTGCTGTTTTAATGGACTGGATTTGTCGATCGAAGCCTACGGGATTTTTGGCCAGATTGGCCTCGACGGTTCGGCCGGCGATATTCCAACGGCCCATGCGACCACCTGCTGGCACGTAGGCGTCGAGCGTGGGCTGCAGGCGTGCGGTGTCCACGCCCAGCTCGTGGGCGGCGAAGAAGGCTGCGGCTACGTTGTAGACCATATACAGGCCGTTGTAGCGCGTGGCGATGTGTACGGCAGCCGCGTCGGGCGCAGATCCAAAGACCAGGTCAAAGCCGTAGCCGTCGCAGCCGAGCTCCACGCCCGTCACACGGCGGACCAGTGCGGGGCGTGCCCAACCGCACGAGGGGCAATGGTAGGCGCCGAGTTGACCATACTGCACATAGTCGTACTCCAACGGGGCGTTGCACTGCGAGCAAAAGCGCGAGTCGCTAATACGGTCGGACTCGGTGTCGGTGGCGCCGTCGATGCCAAAGGCAATACTCGCGTTGGGAACGCGCGCGGCAATCGAGGCGCACAGCGGGTCGTCGGCGTTGTAGATAAGCGTTGTTGTCGGCGAGAGCTCCAACGCATGGGCGATGACCTCCTGGGTGTGATCGATCTCGCCATAGCGATCCAGCTGGTCGCGGAACAGGTTGAGCAGCACGAAGTACGTCGGCTTGAGCTTGGGCAGGACGCGCACGGTGTAGAGCTCATCGCATTCAAAAACGCCCACGCGCTTGCCGCCGCCGGCTCGCTTGAGGCCGCTGCGCGCTTCGAGCAGTGCGCCCACCACGCCCGGCTCCATGTTGTTGCCGGCGCGGTTGCATACCACGGTGGCGCCGCTGGCGGCAACGGCGTCGGCGATGAGGTTGGAGGTGGTGGTCTTGCCATTAGTACCGGTGATCACCACGCTGCGGTCGACAAGGCCAGCGAGGTCGCTCAGCAGCTCGGGGTCGATCTTCATGGCGATGCGGCCGGGGAGTACGCCGCCCTGGCGCTTAAGGACGAAGCGCAGCCCCCAACGGGCGATATCGCTCGAGGTGCAGGCAAGAGATGAGCGGAGGTTCATGAAACCGTTCCTAACGTAAACGACATGGTCGGGTCGAGTGCGTCACTAAAAACCGTAGCGGCGCGCAAATTCCTGGGCAAGCTGCGACACGTCTTCGCAGGCATTGGCCCAAGGGGCAAAGTCGGGAGTGTCCGAGATAATACCGTCCGCTTCCCAAACGGCCTGGTGCGAAAGATCCCAGGGATCGTGTGGCTCGGGCCGGCAGGGAAGGTACGGTGTCTGGTACATGGGGTTCAGTAAGAAGAACGCACCGCCCTCGCAACGGTTGGCAAACTCACGCAGCGCGCGTGTCGCCGGGCGCATCTTGTTTGTTTTGAACAGCAGAATCGTGCGGGCGAGCAGATACCAAGGAGAGTTCTCGAGCGCGTCAGCCCCGATCTCTTCCTCGAGCTGGTGGGCCAGGGCAAAAAAGCCGTCCTGGTCTTCCAGGCGAGCGAGGGCGAGCAACACGGTGCCTGCGGCTCGGGTGGGGTAGCCTTCCGCCTTAAGGACGCGGCGGGCGTAGTTGGCGGCAGCACGGTAGCGGGCGCTCGCCATGCACAGCTGCGAGATGGCCTCGAGCGTATGAAGCCACCCGATAAGAGCCGGCTCGCTCACGGTAAGGTCTGCTGCGGTGACACCATCGGCCAAAACATTATTGGCCCAGTAGTGCGGGGCCTCCATGTCGAACCCGGGCACACTTTGCTGCAGGTAATCGGCCGTGGTCGCCTCAAGCTTCATCAGGTCGCCCAGGCAGGCGTCAACGGGCGTGTCGGCCAGGATGATGGCGAGCAGCTGGGCATCGAGGACATACGCATCGACGCGGACAATCTTGAGCAGCTCGTCTCGCATGTCGTCGAACAGGCGATTGCGCGTCTGCTCGAACTCCTCGTCGCTGCCCATGTCCTCGATCCGATGGAGCTCGTCGAGCAGGTGGCGGTGGACGCCGGCATAGGACAACAGCGCCTGGGCATGCTCGGACTGCGCGTACTTTTGGGGATTCGCACTAATGTCGTTATGGACAAGCTCGCGTGCTGCATCGGTGAGCTCGGGGTGCGACGCCAGATAGGTGCGCTCCAGGTAGGCGGGGATGTAGACGCTCGGATCCATTAGAGGTCTCCTCCCTTAAATGGAAGCCCCTGCTCGGCTGCGCGCAGGATGCGCTCGTCGATTTGGGAGCGCACGATGTCGTTGGTGGCGACCCAGGCGGCAAAGCTGGCGTTGTCGGGGGCGCCCAGGCCCTCCTGCAGTACCGGCGTCGCCTCGGACAGCGCAAGGACAAGCTCGTCGGTGGAGCCCACACCCACGTTGACGCGGGCATAGACGCCATCGGGAAACTCGGTTTGGAAGTAGAGTGCCTCGGCTGCGTGCGGACACGAGCGCACAAGGATACGCAGGTAGTGCTCGGCGCCCTCGTAGTCCAGTTCGCGCCAAGCCGTGCTCATCAGCGCGATGAGCGTCCACGGGTCCAAGTCGCGCTCCGCATCTTTGGGGCGGCGGCGCAGTGGGGTATTCGCGAGGTACGGCACGGAGTGTGCGGAGCGAAAGCGCTTGAGCTCCTCGGCGGGGTATTCGAGCTTTGCCATGGCGAGCATCGCGGTGTGGCGGACACCAGCGGGGTCGTTGGGCGCAAAGTCCAAGCTGCGATTCGCGGCTTCGAGCGACATGCGATAGCGGCCGCTAATGAGGGCGCGCGATGCCAAGGCGGCAAGCCAGCGCAGATAGGGGCGGCGCGTAAGGTCGCCTGCGGCCTCGCGCTCGTAGGGGTCCTGGGCCGAGGCGATTTTGAGCGCTAGGTCGTGCTCGACCTCATCGCACTTGGACACCAGGTACTGTACGTATTCCTCGTTGGATTCGGCGGTGAGTGCCGTCAGCATGCGCTGAGCGTCCCAGTTGGCCGGATCGAGTGCGGCCGCCTCGCGGAGCATGTTCTCGGCAGCTGTCTCTTCTTGCTCTGCCTGGGTATCGTCAGGGATAAAGGGAATGCGGTAGTCGACAGCCTCGACCACCTTGGCAATGAGGTGCCCGGCGCGGTCGCGGTCGTGCACGATGAGCGGTGCGGGGTTGCGGGTGAATTGTTCCATCAGACGCTCTACGGCGGCAGCGTCGGTGAGCGGGATATTGTCGCGGCGCAAGGCCTCAAGAACGAGGCGATGGCAATCCTCTTGAATGGGATCGAATGCCATGGGGCCTCCTTTGCTGCGGTTAGGGTTCAAATGTTTCTATATAAGGTTCTAGTTTACCCGCATGTGGCACACCGGGGGTGCCGCACTTGGACTTGCACCTTTGCACCACGAAGACGGATGTCGCACAAATGTCGGCACCTTGGACGACCGAGTGGTATCACGGTGCCGCAAACGGTCGATTTTTGGCGGCGAACGGTGCATATTTTGGAGGGGCACCGTCCTGCCCGGGATATGTAGTCAACCTTGATAAAACGTTTGCCCAGCTTGGGAGTATGGATGCCGCACGAGGGTCTTCAGGGATAGAAAAAACGTTTCATCATTGGCGGCTTTAGGTGAATAACTGACCAACCAGAACGGTAAAATAGTGTTTGTCTGAGCGTTGAGACGTTTAGACATCGCGCATTGTCATCGCCGGCAACGCGCAAACCGGTCCTAACGGAGCCAATTGGGTGCTCCGTTATATACGCAAGTCTAAGAGGGGCTTGTTTAGGAGGCACAGTATGGGACGTTTTACCAATCCTCGCGATCTGTACTTTGGTGAGGGCGCTCGCCACGAGGTGAAGAACCTCAAGGGCAAGAAGGCCATCATCGTTTCTGGCGGCAGCTCTATGCGTCGCGGCGGGTTCCTGCAGGACGTCGAGGCCGACCTCAAAGAGGGCGGCTTCGAGGTCAAGCTGTTCGAGGGCGTCGAGTCCGATCCGTCCATCGAGACGGTCATGAAGGGCGCCGAGGCCATGCGCGAGTTCGAGCCCGACTGGATTATCGCCATCGGCGGCGGCTCGCCCATCGATGCCGCTAAGGCCATGTGGGTCTTCTACGAGTATCCCGAGGAGTCCTTCGATAACATCATCCAGCCGTTCAGCTTCCCCGAGCTGCGTCAGAAGGCTCACTTCTGCGCCATCTCCTCTACCTCCGGTACCGCTACCGAGGTCACTGCCTTCTCCGTCATCACCGACTACGCCAAGGGCATCAAGTACCCGCTGGCCGACTTCAACATCACCCCTGATGTCGCCATCGTCGACCCCGAGCTCACCTACACCATGCCCGCCAAGCTGTGCGCTCACACCGGCATGGACGCTCTGACCCACTGCATGGAGGCCTACGTTTCCACCTGCGCCTCTATGTTCACCGATGCCAACGCTCTGCACGGCATCCGCGAGATCGTCGAGTGGCTGCCCAAGTCCTATGCTGGCGACCATGAGGCCCGTCAGCACATGCACGAGGCTCAGTGCATCGCCGGTATCGCCTTCTCCTCGGGCCTGCTCGGCATCGTTCACTCCATGGCTCACAAGACCGGTGCTGCCTTCGAGAACGGCCACATCATCCACGGTGCTGCTAACGCCATGTACCTGGGCAAGGTCATCCAGTGGAACTCCAAGGATCCCCGTGCTGCCGAGCGTTACGCTTACGTGGCCAAGGAGATCCTGCACCTTCCCGGCGAGACCAACGAGGAGCTCATCGCTGCACTCGTCCAGAAGATTCGCGACCTCAACGACCAGCTCAACATTCCGCAGTCCATCAAGGATTACGCGAATGGTGGCGTGAAGGTCGACGCCGAGAACCCGCAGATGGTTTCCGAGGAGGAGTTCCTCGCCAAGCTGCCCGAGATCGCCGCGAACGCCGAGCAGGACGCTTGCACGCCCGAGAACCCGCGTGAGACCAAGGCTGCCGACTTCGAGAAGATCCTCAAGGCCTGCTACTACGACACCGACATCGATTTCTAATCGACTCTTGTTATCGTAACGAGGGGCTCCGCACGTATCTGTACGGAGCCCCTTTCTTTTTTCTTTTAGAGAATGGGATAGTTATGGCTGCAATTTTCAATAGCCCCAGCAAGTACATCCAGGGTCCGGACGAGCTCGCCAAGCTCGGCTCTTACGTTGAGCCGCTCGGCGCTAAGGCCCTCGTCATCGTGACGCCTTCGGGCAAGAAGCGCGTCGGTGCCAAGATCGAGGGCGGTTTTACCGAGGCTAAGGCCGAGCTGCTGTTTGAGGACTTTAACGGCGAGTGCTCCAAGGGCGAGGTCGATCGCCTGGTTGCGCTCGCTCGCGACAACGGTTGCGACATCATCGTCGGCGTCGGTGGCGGCAAGATCCTCGACACCGCGAAGGCCGTCGCCTATTACCTGGAGTCCCCGGTTATCATTTGCCCCACCATTGCTTCGACCGATGCACCGTGCTCGGCACTTTCGGTGCTCTACACCGATGACGGCCAGTTCGATAAATATCTCTTCCTTAAGGCAAACCCCAACATTGTCCTGATGGATACGACGGTTATCGCGGCGAGCCCGGTGCGCCTGACGGTTTCCGGTATGGGCGATGCGCTCGCAACCTATTTCGAGGCCCAGGCGACGCACGATGCCGACGGCGGCACCTGCGCTGGCGGCAAGGGCGGCATGGCCGGCCTGGCGCTCGCCAAGCTCTGCTACGAGACGCTTATGGCCGATGGCGTCAAGGCCAAGGTTGCGCTGGAGAAGGGTGCGCTCACGCCTGCCGTCGAGCACATCATCGAGGCCAATACGCTGCTTTCGGGCATTGGCTTTGAGAGCTCGGGCCTTGCTGCTGCTCATGCCATCCACAATGGTCTGACGATGCTGCCCGAGTGCCACGGCATGTATCACGGCGAGAAGGTCGCCTTCGGCACTATCGTCCAGCTGGTACTCGAGGATGCCCCGACCGAGAAGCTCGAGGAAGTCTTGGGCTTCTGCATTGAGCTTGGCCTGCCGGTCACGATGAAGGAACTTGGCGTTGCCGAGCTTACGCGCGAGCAGGCCATGATTGTTGCCGAGGCCGCCTGCGCACCCGATGACACCATGTGCAACATGCCCTTTGAGGTGACGCCCGAGATGGTCGCAAACGCCATCCTGGGTGCCGACGCTCTGGGCCACTACTATCTCATGGATGAGTAAATCAAGCTAAGGAAGGGGCAAAGCCAACAGATGGCTTTGCCCCTTTTTGCTATGGTGCAAAGGGGCAAGGTTTCTTTGCACCAATTGTTGTTTGATGAAGGGCGGATTCTCGTATGGCGCTTCCTATGGTTTACGGCGGTCCCGGCCGGTATGTTCAGGGGCCGGGGGAGCTTTCGCGCCAGGGCAGGTATTTGTCATGGTTGGGCTGCGCTGCCTATGTCTTGTTTGACCAGGGCACCGAGGATCGGCTGTGCAGGCAGATCGTCGATGGATTTCTGGACGAAGATCTAAGCGAGCCGTTCTTTAAGATTTATGATGGTCCGTGTACGGAAGAGGCCGTTGTCGAAATGGCTAAGGAAGCCCAGGCCGAGTATTGCGACATGGTAGTGGGTATTGGCGGCGGCAAAATGCTCGATATCGCCAAGGCCGTTGCGTTTTATGCCGAGTTGCCGTTGTGCGTATGCCCCACGGCGGCGTCGATGGACGGTCCGTGCAGCGTGATTTCCGATGGCGACCTGCAGGGTGTTGCAAATGCGGTCTTTAGAAACGAGCGTAATATGGCCAACGAGCAGGCCAAGGTGACCAAACAAAAGCTCGTGCAGCTCATGCGCGAGGCATAGCTTGGCGCTTGATCGACCTTGTGCAATCGAGGCGGCGATAGGCCATAGACTATTTGCCTCAAAGGTGCGCCGCGTGTAATTTGCCCGAGGTGTGAACCGATGGCGTATCATTATCTCTTGCTTGTTTGCACTGCTCAGGGAGGGGCCGCGCATGGCGCAGGAACACGATCTGTTTGATGACATTATCGAGATCAGCAAGGGTTTCGACTTTCTTAAAAATCCGCTTGGCGGCGTGACCGATGCACTCGATCCGTCGGCGCCGCAGTGGAATCCTGCCGACTACAAGGAGCGCCCGCGCGGCAATACCATTCCGTGCCTGACCTGCAAAAACGAAAAGAGCGGCTGCACCGCGTGCATGGACGTGTGCCCGGTCAACGCTATCGAGGTCGAGGAAGACGCCATCGAGATCCTCGACTCCTGCCGCAAGTGCGGTCTGTGCGCCGCTGCCTGCCCGACCGAGGCGATCATCTCGCCGCGCTTGGCGCCCAAAAACCTGTATGACGATATCGTCTCTGCTGCTACGAGCCACGAGACCGCCTACGTCACCTGCACGCGCGCCCTCAAGCGCATGCCGCGTGAGAACGAGGTCGTCGTTGCCTGCGTGGGCGATATTACGGCCGAGACCTGGTTCTCGGTACTGGCGGACTATCCCAACGTGAGTGTGTACCTGCCACTGGGTGTGTGCGACAAATGCCGCAGCACCGGCGGTGAGGACATTCTGGGCGAGGCGATTGCGAAGGCCGAGGAGTGGTCTGGCACGGGTATGGGCTTGGAGGTCGACCCCAAGAGCCTCAAGTGCCATAAGCTTCGCGAGTACGAACGCAAGGAGTACATGGAAAAGATTGCCCGCACCACGGGCCTGACGGTGACCAAGCTCAACCCGGCGACGGCGGCGCTGGCCTCGGTGACGCAAAAGCTCAAGGCCCATCGCCATCAGATTACCCAGCTGGAGCGCACGCTCAACACCATGTGCGGCACCACGACGACCAAGCGTCGCCGTTCGCTCACGCACGGGCGCCAGCTGGTGCTCTCGACGCTGCAAAACCACCCCGAGCTTGCCCAGAATATGCAGGTGAGCACACCGGAGTGCGATTTTGACAAGTGCACGTCGTGCGGCGAGTGCGTCAATGTATGCCCCACGTTCGCCTGCGATTTGGTGGGAAGCGGCCGCTTTGCGTTGGAGTCGACGTATTGCTTGGGCTGCGGTGCCTGCGTCAAGGTGTGCCCCGAGCATGCGCTCAAGTTGGTTGAGCATGACGCGTCCAATCTGGTCGTCGTCGACCCCGAGGCCGAGGAAAAGGCCGCCCAGAAGGCGAAGGCTCACGAAGAAGCTGAGAAGGTCAAGGCCGAAGCAAAGGCCAAGCTCGACAAGATGCTCGATCAGGTGGAGAAGCTCGCGGACTAGCCAGCGACCCCAATCTTTGCTTCATTTGCGCCGCCGCGGTGTCCGGATTCGCCCGGATGCTGCGGCGGCGCTATACTTATGCAGTTTGAAGTACCTGTACCAAAAGGAGCTGTCGTGTCCCTTTCCATCGGTATCGTGGGCCTGCCCAACGTGGGCAAGTCGACGCTGTTCACCGCGCTTACCAAAAAGACCGGCCTTGCCGCCAACTACCCGTTTGCCACGATCGACCCCAACGTGGGCATCGTCGATGTGCCCGATAGCCGCCTGCAAAAGCTCGCCGACATCGTCAACCCCGGCCGCATTGTGCCGGCTACGGTCGAGTTTGTCGACATCGCGGGCCTGGTGAAGGGTGCCAACGAGGGCGAGGGCTTGGGCAACCAGTTCTTGGCAAACATCCGCGAGACCGATGCCATCTGCGAGGTCGTGCGTTACTTTAAGGACCCCAACGTTATGCGCGAGGTGGGCCGCACGGGCGAGTTCGTCGATCCTGCCGGCGATGCCGACACCATCATGACCGAGCTCATCCTGGCCGACATGGGCACGCTCGAGAAGCAGCTGCCCAAGCTCGAGAAGGAGGCCAAGCGCGACAAGGAGCTCATGCCCAAGTTCGAGGTCGCCAAGCGTCTGCTCGCCTGGCTCAACGAGGGCAAGCGCGCCGCATCCATGGAGATGACCGACGAGGAGCGTGCCGCCGCCAAGGGCCTGTTCCTGCTCACCATGAAGCCCATCCTGTATGTTGCCAACGTGGACGAGGATATGCTCAACGACGATCTGGCGCCCATCGATGGCGTCAAGCCGCTGTCCATCTGCGCCAAGATCGAGGCAGAGCTTTCCGAGCTCGATCCCGAGGACGCCGCCGACTACCTGGAGAGCCTGGGCCTGGAGCAGCCCGGCCTGGACGTGCTCGCTCAGGCTGCCTACAAGCTGCTCGGCCTGCAGTCGTTCTTTACGGCCGGCGAGATGGAGGTCAAGGCCTGGACGGTTCGTCAGGGCGCGATCGCCCCGCAGGCCGCCGGCGTCATCCACACCGATTTTGAGCGCGGCTTTATTAAGGCCGAGGTCATTGGCTACGACGACTACATCGAGCTCGGCGGCGAGCAGGGCGCCAAGGCCGCCGGCAAGTTGCGTATTGAGGGCAAGGACTATGTCATGGCCGATGGCGACGTCGTGCACTTCCGCTTTAACGTGTAAGGACGACGCATATGTTCAAATATGGCAAAAAAGCTGGCTACATGGGTATTGCGCTGCTCGTACTTGCGGTGATTCCGCTGGTGGTCGCAGCGTGTGTTATCCCCAACATTGGCCCCGAGGTGGCAACGAAGTTTAACGCCGCCGGCGAGGTGACGCGCTGGGGTAAGAGCTACGAGCTGCTGGCACTGCCGGTACTCAATCTGCTGCTGAGCGTGGCGACGTACTTTACGGCGGGACGCCAAGCCAAGAACAATGACGACTCCGCCGCCATGGCGCGCATCGTGTGCGAGCGCTACCTGCGCAACGGTTGCATTACGGGTGTGTTCCTCAACGTGATCAACGTTTACTTTATGTACTCGGCGATTACCGGAACGGGCTTTGGCTTTGGTTTCTAGCTTGTCCTTTTAGGCAACGAGCCTGCAAGCATATTCGATGGCTGCTGCGAGGCCGCCGCTCGATCGTGGTTGAAAGACTGCATCGGCGGCGGCCTCGTTTTCGTATCCGGCGCCGCGAAGGGCGAGTGCTATGCCGGCTTCTAAAAGGAGCGGCAGGCCGCGTTGGCTGGTTGCGATTACGGCAGCCTGATTGAGCGAGCAGCCGTGCGTTTGGCATCGGATGGCAAGTTCACCTCGCGCCGGGCAAGGGACCAGAACGGCGGCGACGCGACTTGATAGCAATGCAAATGCTGTGCGCTCATCGGGCGAAAGGCATTCAGCTTCAACGACGACGAGCTTGGGCGGCGCGCTGTTTGTGCGAAGCGTGGCTCGGTACATGCGGACCGAAGAACCCGACATAGAAAACTCCTGTGTATTCGGGAAAACGTAAACTATAGTTTACGTTTATGTTCGGCTCCATTTCAAACTCGGCTGCATGGACGAACGTGCGAAACAGATTCTTGGCAGGCGGGTCGAAGAGACACGCAGGGACCTTGGTATCTCCAAGGTTGATTTTTGTGTGGCGACAGGAATCAGCCGACCCTACCTCGACCGAATCGAAGATGGGACGGCAAATTTCACGCTCAAGGTTCTATTTAAGATCGCGCCCGCACTCGGCATGACGGTGTCAGAGCTTCTCGAGGGTATCGAATAGGGGATACCCGTCGACAACTGAATTACGCCATCAGGATGCGGTCGTGGTTGACTTGGCTGTAGAACAGGCGCTGAATCTCGGCCGCATCACGTGACTGGCCGAGTGCCCACATGGTTTTGGCCACGAGCGTCTCGGTGGTCATGTCGTCGCCGCGCAGAATGCCCGGATGATCGGCGTAAGCACGGCCGACCTCGTAAACGCCCAGATCGAGGCCCTCTTCGGGGACCTGCGTGGTCATAACGACGGTGCGGCCCGAATCGACCCAGCGGAAAATTGCCTCTTGGAATGACTCGCCCGACTCACCAAACTCGGGGATACCGCCAATGCCAAAGGTCTCCAGGATTACGGCATCGTAGCCATCGGCCAGGGCGTCCAGGATGCCCGGGTTCACGCCGGGCGTGAGCTTAAGGACAAACACACGCGGGTCAATACTGTCGTAGAAACGCACCGGGTTTTCGCCCTGATGAGTGCCGTGGAGCCCGTTGCGCACGATGCGGTCGTTGCGGATGTAGGCAATGGGCGGATAGTTGACGCTAATGAACGCGTTAAAGCTCATGGTGCGCTGCTTGCGGGCGCGCGTGCCGGCAATGGCGACGCCACCAAACACAATCGACACATCGTGCGAGTGCTCGTCGAGCGCATAGAGCAGGCTCTGGTACAGATTGAGCTTGGCGTCGGTAAAGGGGTTGCCCATGGGCTTTTGCGAGCCGGTGAGTACGATGGGCTTGGGGCTGTCCTGAATCAGATAGGAAAGTGCTGCCGCGGTATAGCTCATGGTGTCGGTGCCGTGCAGAATCACGAAGCCGTCGTGGTCGGCATAGCCTTCGACGATGACGTCGCGGATACGCATCCAGTCACTGGGACGCATATTGGTGCTGTCGATGTTCATGGGCTGTACCACGTCGAGCTCGCAGAGGCCCGAGATCTCGGGGACGCTCTGGGCGAGCTCCTCACCGGTCAGGGCGGGGGAGAGACCGTTGCCGTCTTCGGTCGATGCGATGGTGCCGCCCGTGGCGATGAGAAGGATGCGTTTCATGCTGGTATTCCTATCGTATTTGCCGCCGCAGAGGCGGAATCGTTCGGCAGTATTGTGGCACAGGGCGTCCAATGTTCAAACGTATTACATCATCCGTAACGTTTGGTAACACTTCAATTGTCGTCAAACAGGGGCCCAGGTCGTGCGTTTGCCGTGCGCTGATGGCTGCGAGGGGCGAGAAACCCCATATAACGTGTACACTATGAAGGCTATTTTCGTTCATTCACGCGGGTGGGCACCGGCTCCCCGCCAACAAGAGGGGGAACCATGGATCAAAAGGCTTCCGCAAAGGTCCTCGTACTCGACTTTGGTGCGCAGTACGGTCAGCTCATTGCCCGTCGCGTCCGCGACCTCAACGTGTATTCCGAGATTGTCCCCTGCGACATCTCGGCCGACGAGATTCGCGAGATGAACGCCTCTGCGCTCATCCTTTCTGGCGGTCCGGCTTCCGTGTACGCCGAGGACGCTCCGTCCATCGATCCTGCCATCTTTGACCTGGGCCTTCCCGTCCTGGGCTTCTGCTACGGCCATCAGATCACGGCCGTGACGCTTGGCGGCAAGGTCGGCCACTCCGAGGTGGGCGAGTACGGCCGCGCCACCATCACGCGCACGGCCGGCGCCAAGCTCTTTAACTCCACGCCCATGGAGCAGACCGTGTGGATGAGCCACCGCGACGCCGTGTCCGAGGTGCCCGAGGGCTTTACCGTTACCGCCAGCACCGACGTGTGCCCGGTTGCCGCCATGGAGTGCGTCGAGCGCAAGATTTTCACCACGCAGTTCCACCCCGAGGTCAAGCACTCCGAGTACGGTCAGCAGCTGCTGAGCAACTTCCTGTTTGAGATCTGCGGCCTGGAGCCCAACTGGAGCATGGACAACCTGGTCGAGACCATGACGGCCGAGTTCCGCGAGAAGGTCGGCGACGACCGCGTGATTCTGGCCCTGTCCGGCGGCGTCGACTCCTCCGTCGTGGCCGCCCTGGGCGCCCGTGCCGTGGGCAAGCAGATGACCTGCGTGTTCATCAACCACGGCCTGCTGCGCAAGGGCGAGCCCGAGCAGGTGGAGGAGGTCTTCACCAAGCAGTTTGACGTCGACTTTATCCACGTTCACGCCGAGGACCGCTATGCCGAGCTTCTGGCTGGCGTGACCGAGCCCGAGGAGAAGCGCCGCATCATCGGCACGCAGTTCTGGAAAGAGTTCTTCGCGGTTGCTCAGCAGCTTGAGACCGATGGTAAACCCGTGAAGTACCTGGCTCAGGGCACCATCTACCCCGATATCATCGAGTCCGGCGCTCGCAAGACGGGCGGCAAGACGGCCACCATCAAGAGCCACCACAACCTGATCCCGTTCCCCGATGGCGTGCATTTCGACCTCATTGAGCCGCTCGACCACTTCTTTAAGGACGAGGTCCGCGCACTTGGTCTGGCGCTGGGCCTGCCGGGTCACATCGTGTTCCGTCAGCCCTTCCCGGGCCCGGGTCTGGCCATCCGCATCATCGGTGCAGTCGACAAGGAGAAGCTCGAGATCCTCAAGAACGCCGATGCTATTGTGCGCGAGGAGCTCGACGCCTACAACCAGCGTCTGTTTGAGCAGACCGGCGAGCGCAACTCCGAGCACAGCTGCTGGCAGTATTTCGCGGTCCTGCCCGACATCAAGTCCGTTGGCGTCATGGGCGACGAGCGCACCTATCAGCGCCCGATCATCCTGCGTGCCGTCGAGTCCAGCGATGCCATGACCGCCGACTGGGCCAAGCTGCCCTACGATGTACTGGCCCGCATCTCCGGCCGCATCGTTGCCGAGGTCCCCGGCGCCAACCGCGTGTGCTACGACATCACGTCCAAGCCGCCCGCGACGATTGAGTGGGAATAAACGATATTCGTTGATTTCAAGCCTCTGACCTGCGAAAACAGGTCGGGGGCTTCTTATTTTGCAACCTCTGTGCAACCTTTGCGGTTTCGCGCCCCGTGAACAGGGGATGTAGCACTGTTCACGTCTGGGCCCATGTCGGCACCGATCAATGCCCGCGCTGCTTCTGCTTGCGCTTCAGCTTCCGCTGCTCGAAGCACGTCGCCCGGGGTTCCTCGCCAGAGGAGAACTGACCGTTCCTTGCGAAACCGCGAGACCAGCTATATCCGCTTGCTGCGGGCTTGCTTGAGCCAGTTCCTCTTGAAAGAGCCTATACCTCCGAAGAACTTGTTGTACGTCTCACCGTTCTCCTTGGCCTCGCACTTGACCAAGGCAAGTTCGATGGTGCAGAGGTAATCCGCCACTTGCTCGAGGCGGTAGCCGGTCATCGAGGTCTTGCGGCGTCGGACGACCCCTTTTGAGAGGACCTTGCCCACCGAGCCGTCTCGCCCACGGAACAGAAGGAACGCATCCTCGCGACCTTCGGCGACCTGTGCTGCGAGATGGAGGGCTGCACCATCGCGCAGGGCCCTTTCCAAAGCGAAGTGTCGAGCCGAAGTGTTGAGCGTCGGCCCTGAATGTTCAATGGCCGTTGTTTTCTGCCCCTCAAGTGGTGGACTTTTCCTCGGGGCTGTTGATTCCCCCACGCGCCCCTTTCCGTTCTCTGTGTTCCCCTTATACTCCTTGTACGAGGAGGTAAGAAGTCATGGACAAGACCGCACAGGACAGCTTGGCAAAGAAGCCCGTCGACATGAGGGACAGGATTCTCGAGCATCTCGAGGCCCTCACCTCTGCCGTCTCGCTCGACGACCTTGCCCGTCTGTCCACCTCCGACATCGCCGAGACGCTCATCATCTCCAGGAGCCTGGCGAGCCAGTACCTCAACGACCTTGTTCGCGCCGGCCTTGTGGTTAAGGTGGCGGGCAGGCCTGTCCGTTATTTTCATCGCCGCGCGTTCCAGAAGCGTTTTCAGGTAAAGCTTTCTGCAAGCGAGTACGCCTCGCTCGCCGACCTCATCCAGGCGACGGGAATCGCCGATCACCGCGACTTCGCGCGTGCCGTGGGCTTTGACCTGAGCCTCAGCTCCGTTGTCGAGCAGTGCAAGGCTGCGGTTCAGTACCCTCCGTTTGGCCTACCCATCCTCTTGAGCGGCGGCGTGGGTGTCGGTAAGTCTTTCCTTTCTCGCCTTGTGTACGAGTACGGCAAGAACCAGGGCTTGCTGTCCCGCGACTCCTCCTATGTGCGCATCGACTGCGCCGGGGTCCCGGATGCCGCCTCGTTCAACGGGCTTCTTGACGAGTCGATCGCGAAATCGCGCGGGGGTGTGGTTTTTGTCAACGGCATCGAGGCACTCTCTCCCTCTGCGATGGAGCACTGCCTTGCGACGGCCCTCGGGCTCGATGCCTCCCAGGATGCGCCGCGCGCTCGCCTCGTTCTTTCGACGACGCTTTCCGCCGATGACCTGAAGGTTTCCTCGGCCTACAGCAAAATGCCCATCTGTGCCCGCGTCCCCTCACTCAAGGAGCGGACCCCCGAGGAGCGCGAGGATCTCATCTTGAGCTTCCTGCGCAGCGAGGGGTGCCGAATCGGTTCTGATGTGAAGATCAGCCGCGGCGCATACCGTTGCCTCGTGAACGCGGACTTTTCCGATAACATCGCCGGCTTGCGCGCCTGCGTGACGAACTGCTGCGCCAAAGCGTTCCTCAATCGCGAGGGCGACTACGTCGTCGTTCGCCCGTATCTTCTTCCCAGCGGGCTCCTCTCCTCCGCGCAGATCGATCAACAGCCCGACGATGGCGTTCTGATCGACGCGTCCCTGGATGCCGCCGCGAGCACAGGGCCGGTCGAGCAGGCGCTCGATGCCCTGTGCTCCCTCGATGAGCGATTCTGCGCCGGGGAGCTCTCTGTCTCCGAGCTCGTCTCGCAAGCTGTCTCCGCTGTGCGCGGCGTTGAGGATCACTTGATCTTCGACCACGGCGTCGCCTCCTCGAGGTCGCGCGCCTTCGAGCGCGTCGTGGGCGCGGTCCTTGCCGACGCAGGCTCTTCTTATGGCATCGAGCTTTCGAGGAAGGTCGCTTTTCTACTGGCCCAGGAGATTTGCCTGCAGTTGTGGCCGGGTATCGGCCTGGCTAAGCGAAAGTCTGCCTGTGCGGAGCAAATCTCCCATCTCCTCGGTGCCGTGACCTCCGAATTGCCGTTTGCCTCGAGTGTCTCCGATCAGGTCGCCGCAGACGTGGAAGGGGCGCTGGGAATCTCGCTCGATCACTTCACGAAGACGCTTCTGACGCTGCGCGTCGCATCGGAGTCTCGCGATGCGAAGGCCCTTCGGACGCTCTGCGTCATCTTGCCCCACGGCTACTCAACGGCGACGAGCATCGCCGACGCGGCGAACCGTATGCTCGGCATGCATGTGTACGAGGCTGTCGACATGCCCTACGACCAGCAGCTGAAGGACATCGTCGGTCCGCTCCAGCACCTCGTCGACCGCCATTCCTACTGCACCGGGGTCGTGTTCCTCGTCGACATGGGCTCCTTGGAGGAGGCCTATAAGGCCCTCGAGAACGTTACCGACTCCACTATCGGCGTGGTGAACAACGTCTCTACCGGTCTTGCGCTCGAGATCGGGGTCGGGCTGCTCGGCGGCAAGTCCATCGCCGAGGTTCTTGGCGATGCGACCGCCGCGTGCGTGACGCACTGCAAGGTGATCGAGCGCGTCAACCGTGAGGACGCCATCGTCTTCTGCTCCGAGTCCGGGGTCGACGCCGCGGAGAGGATACGCCAGCTCGTCTCGCAGAGCCTCCCGCGCACCATAGGCGCGCGCCTGCTCACGAGGCCCTTCAAGCAGCTCGTCGCGAACGGGTCGAACGACGCCGTTTTCTCCGAGCACCGCGTCTGCGCCGTCATCGGCACGGGAGACCCCGGGGTCGCCTCCATCCCCTTCGTCGCCCTCGAGGACATCATGTCGACGGCGTCCGCCTCTAAGGTCGATGCCGTGTTCGGCAGGTGGCTTGACGCTTCCGAGCTCTCTTCTTTCCACGAGAAGCTGCTCTCGAACATGACGCTGCAGAACGTCATCCGCTCCATCACCATCCTCGACCCGGAGCGGCTATTCCACGAGATCGAGAGCGCCGTGCACGAGCTTCAGCGCAGGACAGGCGAGAAGATCGGCAGCAACGCCATCATTGGGCTCTACGTCCACCTCTGCTGTCTCGTCGAGCGCCTTGTTACCAGAAACCCCATTGAGACCTACGTTGGCCAGGACCGCTTCGAGGAGGAGCGTGCCGATTTCATCGAGTCCTTCAGGCAGAGCTTCTCGAGTATCTCGACGCGCTATCGCGTAGAGGTTCCCGTAAGCGAGATCGCATATGTCTTCGACTACATAAGCGTGAGCGCCGCCCCGGCGCGAGAAGAGCGCCTCGGCTCCTCGGACCTCCTGCTCGACGAGTGACCTTCCCCGCGCCGCCGCAAGCTGACCGCGCGTCCTCAATAATCCGATAACCCCTTGCCCGGCGCGAATCCGGATAGCGCCGAGGCAGTACCGAACGTAAAACTTCATTTGATAGGAGCAAACATGAGTGTTGTTATGGCACGAATCGACAATCGCCTGCTTCACGGCATCATCGTGACGCAGTGGGCCCCGGTGTCGGGCGCGACCCGAGTCATGGTCATCGACGACAAGGTCGCCGGCGACGAGGTCCTGAAGTCCACTATGAGGATGGCGCGCCCCGCGGGCATGGCCGTCTCGATCATCTCCGAGCAGACCGCGCTCAAGAACTTCGCGGCGGGCAAGTACGACCGCGAGAAGGTCTTTGTCATCGCCAAGGAGCCCGAGACGATCCTTCACCTGGTCGAGTCGGGCATCGAGCTCCCGTCGCTGATCGTCGGCGGCTCGCTCGTCAAGGAGGGCGGCGTCCAGCTCACCCAGCGCGCCTATGCCTCCGCCGAGAACGTCCAGAGCTACAAGGCGCTCATCGCCCGTGGCGTCAAGGTGACGGCACAGTTCGTGCCCGCCGACAAGCCCGTCTCCGTCGCCGACCTCATCTAAGGAGGGATCATGGTCAACTTCACTATCCTGCAGGTCGTCCTTTTGACCCTGCTGGCCTTCATCAAGCACGTGGACTACTACGGCATCCCGATGATCTTCGTCAACTATGCCGTCTTCTGGGGCCTTATCACCGGCGTCGTCATGGGCGACTGGCAGACCGGCCTCGTCATCGGCGGCACCATCCAGCTCATGCAGCTCGGCGTCGCGGGCTTCGGCGGCTCGTCGATTCCCGACTACGGCACGATGGCCATCATCGCCACCGCCTACGGCGTGACCCTGGGCGCGGACACGGGCCTCGCCATCGGCCTGCCGGTCGGCATGCTCGGCATCCAGCTCGACGTCATCGTCAAGATTCTCAACGGCTTCGTCGTCGAGAAGTCCCAGAAGTTCTGCAACGAGGGTAAGTTCAATCAGATGAACGCCATCCTGTGGGTCTGCCCCGCGCTCTTCGGCCTGTGCGCCGCCCTGCCCGTCTTTGTCTCCGTGACGCTCGGCCAGCCCGCCGTCAACTGGCTCCTCGAGGTCATGCCCCAGTGGTTCCTCTCCGGCCTCACCCTCGCCGGCAAGATGCTCCCGGCCATCGGTATCGCCATGCTGCTCCGCTACATGCCCACCGGCAAGTACTTCCAGTACCTGCTCGTCGGCTTCTTCCTCTCGGCCTTCCTGAACGTGCCCATCATCGGCGCCGCCATCGTCGGCGTTGCCCTCGCGATCGCGTTCTACCAGCGTGCCGAGAGGGACACCGAGCTCGCCGCCCACGCTTCCGCAGACGCCTTCATCGGAGAGGATGAGTAACCATGGAAAACGAGAACATCACCGCCGTCGCCGAGGGCAAGCCCTCCGGCTACAAGGTCACCAAGAAGGATCTGCGCAACGCGAACTGGCGCTGGCTCATGAGCGTGTGCACCTTCAACTACCAGACCCAGCAGGGCGCCTCAGTCGCCTACGCCCTCTCGCCGGTCCTGAGGAAGATCTACACGAACGACGAGGACTATAAGCAAGCGCTCAACAACCACTTCCGCTACTACAATACCCAGCCTTGGCTCGCCGCCATCATCCTTGGCGCCTGCGTGGCCATGGAGGAACGCGACGGCCTAGCGGCGGCGGACGCCGTCCAAGACCTGAAGATCGGCACCATGGGACCGCTCGCCGGCGTCGGCGACTCCCTGCTCATGACCATGATCCCGACCATCATGGGCTCCATCGCCGCCTACATGGCCATCGAGGGCAACCCCGTGGGAGCCGGCATCTGGTTCGCGCTCATCTTGGCCATCTTCTGGGTCCGCATGCACGCCCTCGAGTTCGGCTACAAGCAGGGCGTGAAGCTCGTCACCGACTTCAGCGAGAAGCTTCCCAACCTCACTGCCGCCGCCTCCGTGCTCGGCCTCACCGTGGTCGGCTGCCTCATCGCCTCGGTCATCGGCGTCACCTGCCCGATTAGCTTCAGCTTCGGCGACGTCTCGATGGAGATTCAGCCGCTGCTCGACAAGATCCTGCCTGCCATGATCCCCGCCGCCATCACGGGAAGCGCGTATTACCTTCTTACCAAGAAGAACGCGAGCATGACGGCCCTCATCCTCGTGGTGATCGTCCTCGCGATGGTCGCCTCCGCCGCTGGCATCCTCGCCTAGCTTCGACCCAAGAGATTGGTGAATCAATGAGAAAGATAGTTGTGGCGAGCCATTCCCTTCTCGCCCAGGGCTTCAAGGACACCCTCGAGTTCCTTACGGGTAAGAGCGACGCCGTCAACGCCGTGTGCGCCTACGTGAACGACAACGGCGAGGGGCTCGACGCGGCGGTCGAGGCGGCTCTTTCGGGCACTGACGAGGTCGTCGTCCTCACCGACGCGCTCGGCGGCAGCGTGAACCAGCGCTTCTCCCGCTTCGCCTCCGACCGGATCCACGTGATCGCGGGTGTCAACCTCCCGCTCGCCATGACGGTCGCGCTCGCGCGCCCCGACGAGAAACTCGACTTCGACGCCCTCGTCGACGAGGCGCGCCAGCAGATCGTCTACGTGAACGGTGCCAGTTCCGCCGAGTGCGAAGACGACGAATAGAGGAGGTCGACGATGAGAGAGTTCCTTAAAGACGTGTGGATGCACGGCGGTGAGGAAAGCCGCGCCATCACCCCCGAGAACATCACGGGCGAGAAGGGCCGCGCCGCCATGTCGGCCAGCCACCTCGGCGTCGGCCGCAAGGGCTCGTGCTGCGTGCCCCTTGAGTCCGGCGAGACCATCACGCTCGCGGACATCGAGGGCCCCGGCATCATCCGCCACATCTGGATGACCGTCCCCGACAAGACCGCCGCCGGCAGCTTCGTCATGCGCGACCTCGTGCTGCGCTTCTACTGGGACGACGAGGAGACCCCCTCGGTCGAGTGCCCTGTCGGCGACTTCTTCTGCAACGGCTTCGGTGAGCGCGCCATCGTCAACTCGATGCCCATCTGCGTGAACCCGACGGGCGGCATGAACTGCTACTTCGAGATGCCCTTCAGGAAGCACGCCAAGGTCACGCTTACGAGCGAGCACCCCGGGTTCATTAAGTACATCTTCTACACGTTCAACTACGCGCTCACCGACGTGCCGGACGACGCCATGTACTTCCACGCCCGTTTTAACCGCGAGCGCAGCACCCGCAGGGGCGTCGACTACACCGTGCTCGACGGCGTGCGCGGTAAGGGCTACTACGTCGGCACCTACATGGCCCTGTGCGCCCTGGAGCGCTATTGGTGGGGCGAGGGCGAGATGAAGTTCTTCCTCGACGGCGACGAGGAGTTCCCCACGGTCACCTCGACGGGAGCCGAGGACTACTTCGGCGGTGCCTGGGCCTTCCTCGACAGGCCGCCCCACGCGCTGCCCGAGGCGCAGTGCTTCAACACGCTGTTCGCCGGCTACCCGTACCGCTCGACGCGCGACGCCACGCGCGACCGCTTCAGCGCGGGCAAGCCGAACCCGAACCCGATGCTCGCGACCAACGACGACGCGCTGCCCAGGCACGGCCTCTACAGGTGGCACCTTCCCGACCCGATCTCGTTCAAGGAGGACCTGCGCGTGACGTTCCAGGACCTCGGCAACGACGACATCAAGCTCTACGAGCGCGAGGACGACATCTCCACCGTCGCCTACTGGTACCAAAGCGAGCCGCACGCCGTGCTCGCCCCGTTTGCCGCAAGGCAGGACCGCGTGCCCAGGTAGGGTCGCCTCGAAACAAGCCAACGTTATGGGCGTCCGCGGTTGACCATGACTGCGGGCGTCCCTTTGTAAGGAGGATCACATGAGCGAAAAGCAAATGAGGCTCGGCGCCCTCGAGGCCGGCGGGACCAAGATGGTCTGTGCCGTGGTGTCCGGCGACGGCGAGGTCCTCGACCGTATGGAGACCCCGACGCTTGCGCCCGCCGAGACCGTCCCGCAGATGATCGAGTGGTTCGCCGCCCGCGATGTGGACGCGTTGGGCATCGGCGCCTTCGGCCCGACCTGCGTCGACCCCGTCGACGAGCGCTACGGTTCCATCCTCCAGACGCCCAAGCTCGCGTGGCGAGGCTATGGTCTTCGCGCCGCGTTCGCCGACGCCCTCGGGATTCCGGTGGCCTACGACACGGACGTGAACGTTGCCTGCCTCGGCGAAGCGGTCTTCGGCTGCTGCAAGGGGCTCGAGGACGCCGTCTACGTGACCATCGGCACCGGCGTGGGCGCGGGCGTCATGTGCGCAGGCAGGCTCCTTCACGGCATGCTGCACCCCGAGGCCGGCCACATGCTGGTAAGGGCCCGTCCCACCGAGGAGGAACGCTGCGTCTGCCCGAGCCACGCGAGCTGTCTCGAGGGCCTCGCCTCCGGCCCCGCTATCGCCGCGCGCTGGGGAAAGCCCGCAGCCGAGCTCGCGGACAACGATGAGGTGTGGGCGCTCGAGGGGGATTATCTGGGGCAGATGTGCGCGAACCTCGTGCTCATGTACTCGCCTCGCCGCATCGTCCTCGGCGGCGGCGTGATGCACCAGGAGCAGCTCTACGGCATCGTCCGCAAGAAGACCCTCGAATATCTGGGTGGCTACATCCAGACCGCCGAGCTTAAGGACATGGAGAGCTACATCTGCGCCCCAGGCTGCGGCGGCGACCAAGGAATCCTCGGCGCGGCCGAGCTGGCAAGAAGGGCGCTCGCGTAACTTGCGCTCTCTCCGCCATACAACGCGTTAAGAAAAGACGAGCGCTTCTTGCCAATTGAGCGGCAAGAAGTGCTCGTCTTTTGCATTTGTTTTTGGGCAGGACGCCCCGCCTCCGCTAGAGTCCCTGGACCGCCACACCCACGAGGTTTGGACCGGTGTGGACAAGAAGCGCGGGGCTGATGTCGGAGCGGACGATCTCTACCGCATTGGCCACGCGCTCGCGCAGGGCCTGCTCCATGCGGTCGTAGAGGTCGGCGTAGGCCGAGGTGCAGCTCACGGCAAAGTGCTTCTCGGCGATGGCGGCGACGAGCTTGACCTCGGTGCGATGGCGGTACTTGCACAGCCATTTCGTGTGCGCGAGGCTGTTGGCTTTCTGGGCCACAGCAATCACCTTCCCCCTAGCATGATGACCTGAACAATCCTCATGCTAGGGGGAAGGTTTTTGTCGCGTAGCGGAAATTGGCCTCCACCCGCTGATCGGGTGGCTTTCTATGCCGCGCGGCACGGACTAAAGTCCATGAATAAAAACGAGGAAGGCCACGTCCGGCCTCCCTCGCGTGTCCTTGCACGCCCAATATGTGCCGTAAAAGCCGTCTTCTTCAACGTCAAAGTGAGCGCGCTTCATTTTTGCCACTCAAAATCTTATTTTCACGATTTGCATTTTCATCCCGTTGTCACCGACCCTTGCGAGAAACCGGAAAAAGCCGCTGACAGAAGGGTCCCTCAAATCGTTGTAGCCCAGCATATAGCCGCGACTTGTGACCTGCAGACGGCTGTCCCACGTGCCGATTTCCTTGGCGGCATCCGAAACCGCAAAATATGCCCCAACATCCTTGATTTTTGCAGTCTTAAGCCATGTTTTTGCGATCATCTTTACTGCCGTCCGATTGGCAGCATCAAAGACCAGCACACCGCCGGGGAAAGCGTCCGCCATCTCCCGCACCAGTTCCCGGACCTGCTGGGTCAGAAAGTAATAGAACACCCCGGAGGCAAAGAACACCGCCCCGCCGGAGGCATCGATTTTGCCAAACCATGCGGTGCCCTTCAGATCGCAGGGGATATTTTGTTCTCGATCCTCGGCGGGCAGCAGCTGCTGCCGCAAGGCAATCACATCCGGGAAGTCCAGATTGTAGATCTTGCATCTACCGTTGTCGAAGGTTCTGCCGGTGTTGTCCAGCCCACAGCCCAGATTGACCACCGCCGCATTGGGGTGGCCTTTCAGGTAATCTCGCACCTCGAAAGCAAGATCACCCTGCCGCATGGCCACCTCCAGCGCACCAAAGCGCTGCATCAGGCTGCGGGAGTTTTTCTCTGCCTCTGAAAAGTCGTAGTCGATCTGATCGAGCAGACGAACCGCTGTTTCATCCCTGTAAAGGTTCGGGTATAGCTCCGTACACAGCTTTCGGGAATACAGCGGGAGGATCAGCGTCTCCTGCACGGTGTTTTTCTCAATTTTACATTTCATAGGTTCCTTCCTCAGTGAATAAAAACTGTCATAATTGCCGCCAGCAAAGCCACTATGACCGTCATGCCTATCGCCATGTGCAGGATGGATGAAAAATGCTCACATGGCGTTCTCAAACGCCATATCCGCCACACTGCCTTGCAGAACGGCGCAACGCCCCTCCTGAATTGCAGCTCGGTTGAGCTTTCTAGTCCTCTCCACGCTGACGGGCGAATAGTCGATGCCCTTAACGACGCCATGCGGGCATTTTTTCAGCAGCCGTTTTATGTTCGCCCCGCCGCCGCAGCCGCAATCCAGCACCTTGGCATTTGGTGCAAGTCGTAGAAATCGAAGTCCCCACCGCGCCACAGGGCTGTGGCCCAGATTCATCATGGCAACCATAAGTTTTCCGCCGAGGCCCACGGGCTTGCGGGTGTTTTCAAAGAACGACATCTGGCCCCTCCGATTTCGTGCATTCCGCATAGGTCAACGGGAATGAGGCCTTCAGCACCACGCTTTTCTGCACTGCCCAGCCGTTTTGACGCAGGAAACGTAGGTATTCCTCGCTTGTCCACCTGCTGTGGAGGGGGAATCCCACCATACTCATGAAAAAAGCTTTTGCCTTGCCGGAAACCGAGCTCCCCGCGTGGGTGAAGGTTGGCGCGATGAGCACGCCGTCGTCCTTCAGCACCCGCCTGATTTCTTGCAGGGCCTTTTCCGGATGCGGCACTATGTGAAGCGCGTTGGACGCGATCACCACATCAAAGAACTTCTGTGCATAGGGCAGGCGGAACATATCTTGTACGGAAAAGTGCAGCTTTGCGGATTGATTGTCCCGCTTTGCTTCAAGGATCATCTTTGCAGAAGCGTCCGTAGCCTCGATGTGCGCCGCCGCATTTACGATGCTCTTTGCGATAAGCCCCGTGCCGGTGGCAACCTCCAGTACGGTTTTTGCTTTCACCACCGGCCTGATCAGCTCATACATCTTCTCATACGCCGCCCGGTCCTTTCGCATGAAACGGTCGTACCGACCGGCATTCTTGTCCCAGAAGCCCTTGCGTTCGTGCATTGCTATCGCCCCCAAATAGTTAGAGACATCTAACTATAACACACGAATCATGCAGTAAGTCCTTGTGTCCGTTCATGAGAGGCTCGGAGTGAAACGGAATGTTGGGGAGGTCAGCCCTGGCGAGCTTGGTCTCATAGCCCGTGACCGCCTCGGCGATGCTGTCTGCCTGGTCGTGAAAGACGAGTGTGAGCAGATAGTAGCGAGCTTTGCCGCCGCGGTCGCCGCTCTCGTCGACGAAGATGTTGAGCTCCTTGGCCAATGGGGATTCCTAATGGAATGGATAAAAAAATAGCCGGGGGACTCCCCCGGCACTTGGAAGTAGCTCAATGGGCCACCAATAACCTTATAGCATGCTCTGACGGTAAGTGCAGGGGGGCGAGCCGGTACATGGCGTCGCGGCTGATGCGCAGCATCGCGCACGCCTCGTCGGCGCCGAATATCGCGTTGGTCGATGCGATGAGCCTCACCTGGCTCCTGCTAATGCTCTTGGTCATGGTCGTCCTCGAGCTCCTTTCGTCTCGAGGCTCCCTCGCGTGCCCGGCCGCGGGCGGCTCCCGGGGCGGTCGCCGCAGTCATTTGCGACGTGCTTGAGGCGGAGGCATCCGATCAGGCCGGCCATGCGTCCTGGGTCGCCAACATCCGTGAAGCGGCGGACGTGATGGCGACTCGCATCGCCGACATGCTCATGCACATGGGCGGCGACTAGCCAGGGCGATCCCCGCAACGGGCATTATTATCCGGGAAGCGTTTGGTTGCGAGGCACGCCCCTGTGCGGGGCCTGAGTCGTCAGGCCCCGCACAGGGGGACCGCGATGGTGGCCACCGCGCCGCCCGAGGGGCTGTTGGCGAGCGAGACGGAGCCCCCGTGGGCGCTCGCGGCCTCGGCGGCGGCGTGGAGGCCGAGCCCGTAGTGGAGGCCCCCGTCGCGCGAGGAGCGGGAGGAGTCGTCCGTGAAGAGGCGCTCGCAGCCGCGCTCGAGGGCGGCGGGAGAGAAGCCCGGACCGTCGTCGGAGACCTTGATGACAAGGCTCCCACCCGTGACGTCGCAGGAGACCGACACGCGCGAGTGGGCGTGCTCGGCGGCGTTGGCCACGAGGTTCGCGGCGGCCCGCGCCAGGGCCGCGCGGTCGAGCGGGGCCTCGGGCGCGCCCGCGACGGCGGGGTCCGTGGCCGCGTCGAGCGCCACGCCGCGCGCCCGGGCGACCTGGGCGGCCTCGGCGACGACCCGCTCGCAGAGCTCGGCCGGCCGCAGGGGAGCCCTCTCCGCCCCGCCGGACCCGCGCGAGGCCTCGATGAGCAGGCGCACGTAGCCGTCGAGCCTTTCGACACTGCCGGCTATGTCGCGCGCGGCGGCCGCGAGGTCGGCGTCTTTCTCGTCTTCCAGCTCCTCCGCCACGAAGTCGGCGTTGGCGCGCAGCACGGTGAGCGGCGTCTTGAGGTCGTGGGCGAGCGACGCCACCTGCTCGCGCTGCCCCCGCTCCGCGGCCCAGCGGGCCTCGAGTGACTCGGCGAGGGAGGTCCGCATGGCGTCCATCGCGGCGAGGACGTCGTTCACCTCGCGCACGTTGGTGCTGCCGACCGCGAAGTCGAGCTCCCCCGCGCCGACGCGCCCCGCCGCCTCCGCGAGCGGCGCCATCTTGCGCGAGATCACGCGGCTCGCGCGGCGTGCCACGAGCGCGAGCGCGAGCGCGCTTCCCGCAGCGGCGCCGACGAGCATGAGATTCTGCGGGTTGGGAAGCAGGCCGGCGAGGTCGCGCGAGACCCACTGCGGCAGGTACTCGCTGACGAGTGCGCAGGCCCCGCCGCCCTTGAGCGGGAACGCGGCGTAGGTGAGGCCCGAGCCGCCGCCCTCGATCTCCACTGTGCCCGGATCCGTGGCGAGTGCCGCACGGGCCATTTCCGTCGCGTCCTCGAGCCGCGTGCCCTCGAGGTCTGTCATCAGCACGTATCCGTCCTTATTCAGGATGAGGTAGCGGTACGCCGTCGGCACGTCCTGCTGCCCGCAGACGCCGTCGCGTGCCAGGCCCTCCGCGACTTCGCGCGCATTGGCCGGCCCCCAGCTTGCCTCGTAGACGAAGCCCGCGTTGATCGCCGCGGAGAGCGCCATGAACGAGGCGAGCCACGCCGTGGCGACCGCCGCGAACGCGTAGGCGAAGTAGCGCGCGATGACGAAGGAGAGCGGCATGCCCCCGCGACTTCGCGCCCCGGTCCTCAGAGCTGCCACTTGTACCCCATTCCCCAGACGGTCGCGATCGGATCGGCGCCGGCCTCGGAGAGTTTCCTCCGGGCGCGGCTGACCTGCATGGATATGGCCGCGTCGTCGGCGTCGCTCTCCCAGCCGAGCACTGCCTCGCGGATCTGCGCGCGGCTCATGACCTGCCCGGGGTGGCGGGCGAGGTACTCGCAGATGGCGTACTCGGTGGGCGTGAGCGGCACGGCCTCGCCGCTCACGGCGAGGCCGCGCGCCCCGAGGTCGATCCTCACCTCCCCGAAGGAGAGGGCGTGCGAGCGCGGCCGGCGCTCACGGCGTAGATGGGCCGCGACCTTGGCGCGCAGCTCCGCGGCCCCGAAGGGCTTGCGGACGTAGTCGTCGGCGCCCAGGCCGTAGCCGGCCACGGCGTCCTCCTCGGCCACGCGCGCGGTCAGGAAGATGATGGGCCCGTCGAAGTCCGGGCGGATCTGCCGCACGAGCTCGAAGCCGTCGAGCTCCGGCATCATGACGTCGCAGAGCACGAGGTCGAAGCGCGAAAGGTCCATCCCCGGGACCGCCGTCGGGTCCGCTGCCTTGACGACCTCATGGCCGTCGCGGCCGAGGACGCGCGCGAGCGCGTCGAGGATCGCCCGTTCATCATCCACTGCCAGTATCCTCGCCATGTTCGACCTCCTGAAACTTCCGTCGGAATTGTACTAGCGCCGCGCTCAGCGGTCCAGAGCCCTGCGCGCAGCCGCGGGTGCCCGGGCCACGTCGCACGCGCGGTAGCGCACGCCCGAGCCGCCGCGCGCCTCGATCTCGAGCCAGCCCTCGCCGTCCGACTCCCGCCCGAAGAAGATGAGCTGGAGCTCTCGGACATTGCCCCTGTCGTCCGCCGCGTCCACCAGGTAGACGTAGTTCGCCCCCGTCCCGGTGGCGTCGGCGTAGGAGCTCGCGTGGCTGCCGGGCTCGGGCGCGGGCGCCCACATGGCGATCTCAGGGTTGGGCAGCACGCGGTCGGCGATCGAGCGCAGCGCCGACCCCCAGCCGGCGTCGAGCAGGGCATTCCCGCCCAGGACGAGCGCTGCGGAGAGGAGGGCGAGCACGGCGGCGAGCGGCTTCCTACGCATCTGCCCTCCCGTCCTCGAAGTGGCAGAACCAGGCGATAAGGACGGCGGCGGCTGCCAGGGTGAGCACGAGGCCAGCGAGCGCAGTCGTGAGGAGAGGGCCCGCCGCGCGTGCGGCGTCGATGAAGGCCTCCACCCCGAGCGACCCTAGGCGCGCGGGCCAGGCGAGCGGCACCCAGCTCAGGGGCGTCGCCAGGGCACCGGTGAGCCCGCCGGTCATGAGGCCGTGCGCAAGTCCGCCCACTGAGAAGAACGCGAGGAGCATCCCCGCCGCGCCGGCGCCGATGGCGGCGTTGCGGCCGAGGCGCAGGGCCACGCCGAGCCCCAGCGCGTAGAGGGGCAGGCTGCCCAGCACGATGCCCGCCCAGGCGGCCGCAAGCGGAGCGGGCCCGAGCGGCAGGCGCCCGGCGACGGCGAGCACGGCCCCGAACACGCCGAGCGCCACGGCCAGCGCGCCCGCGCCGAGCGCCGCAAGGGCGAGTAGCTTCGCCGCGACGGCACGCCCGCGCGAGGGGACTGCCGTGAGGTTGGCGAGGCGCCCGGCAGCGCGCTCCTCGTCCACGGCGAGCCCGCAGACGATGGCGGACATGAGCGGCATGAGGGCGCCGAGGAACTGGGCGTAGGCGTCCGCGCCCAGCGCCGGGTCCCATCGGGTTATGGAGAAGTACTCGCCGCAGGCAAGACCGGCTGCCAGGCCGCAGACGAGGTGCACCACTGCGAGCGGGGAGCGCGCCAGGCGCAGGGCCTCGGAGAGCAGGGCCCGCGAGAGAGTCATGCGTGGCGTCGGGTCGGAGAGTCGTGTCATGGCCATCACCTCTCCTCGGAGCGTGCGAACCAGGCCGCGCCCGCCGCCGTGAGCGCGGCGAACGCGAGCACACAGACCGCAAGGCCCGCCAGTGTGAGCATGCCGTCCGCCGCGAGCGCCCCGCCGAGCGTCATGTCCGCCGCGAGTGGCTCGCCGCTCGGCAGCACGGGGATGAAGCTCGTGGGGATGACCATGCTCGCCGACGGCGGAAAGAGCTGCGGCAGCGGTATCAGCGACCAGGCGAAACCACCCACGAGCTGCGCGGCGAGCGGGCAGAAGATGCCCGCGAGCATGCCGAGCCGCGCCGTGAGGAAGAGCCCTGCGGGGATCATCCACGCCGCGGTCATCGTGTTGACGAGCGCGCAGAGGAGCATCGTGAGCGTGCCCGCGACCGTGAGGCCCTGCGAGGAGAACGACGATCCCGCGAGGTAGATGCCGAAGACCACGAGGTTCGAGAGCGTGCAGAGCGCGAGGCACCAGAGCGCCTTGGCCCACCAGGCGCGCCCGAGCGGGAAGCCCAGGCCCAGAAGCCCCCGCATCCGCGTGCGCGCGTCCGCCCGCGCGACGCACGCCACCACGAGCGAGAGAGTCACGGGCAGGAAGAGCGCGTACCAGTAGTTCCACGCGCTGAAGATCTGCACGCCCCGGTAGGGCATCGCGCCGAGCAGCGGCATCGGCAGCGCCATGAGCACGGCCAGGCGAACCGGTGCCGCGTGGCGCGACTTCAGGGCCTCGGCGCGCAGGCCCGCGAGCAGGCCGCCTTTCTCGCCCGTCATGCCGCCACCTCCCCGCGTGCTCGTCGCCCTTCCCGGCAGAAGCTCATGAAGAGTTCCTCGAGGTCCTGCCCGGGCCGAAGCGCATCCTCGTAGGCGAGGCGCCCTCCGCAGATGATGCCGATGGTGTCCGCCATCTGCTGCACCTCGGAGAGGATGTGGCTCGAGACGATCACCGTCGTGCCCGCCGCCGCGAAGCCGCGGATCTGGTCGCGCAGCTCCTCGATGCCGATGGGGTCGAGGCCGTTGGTGGGCTCGTCGAGCACGAGCAGGCGTGGCCGGGCGATCAGCGCCAGCGCGAGCCCCAGGCGCTGCCGCATGCCCATTGAGAAGCGCCCGGCGCGCTTCTTCCCGGTGTCCGCGAGGTCCACGGCGGCGAGCACCTCATCTATGCGGCTCTCGGGAAGGCCCAGCAGCGTGGTGCGCACGCGCAGGTTCTCGCGCGCGGTGAGGTTGGGGTAGAGCGGCGCCTCCTCGATGAGGCTGCCGATTGCGTAGAGGTCCTCGCGGCGCCAGGCGTGCCCGGCAAAGAGGATCTCCCCGGCCGTCGGCCGCAGCATCCCGCAGATCATCTTGAGCGTTGTCGACTTGCCGGCGCCGTTGGGGCCGAGCAGCCCGTACACCTCGCCCTCGCGGATATGAAGACTCACGTCGGCCACGGCATCCTGCGCCTGGTCGCCGCGGCCGAAGCGCTTGGTGAGCCCGCGCGTCTCGAGCATGTAATCCATGGGTTCGTCCTTTCTCTTTCGGGCGCGCGGGCCGAGCCACCGTGCCCGCGCGCCTTACCTTTCGGGTTCACCATCCATGGTGGGGCGCGTTTCTAACGAAGCCGTAACGGCCGTTGGGCTCTTTTGGCGCCAGCCCTTCTCGACCCGTACGCCACTCATGGTATGTTTATCGCGATAACAAGGACGGAGGTGCCCGTGGCACGCAATAAGTACCCGGAGGAGACGGTCGAGAAGATCAGGGGTGACGGCCCAGCGAGTGTTATTTTGCGAGCTATGCGCATTGAAAGCGATCTTTCGTGGTATAAACTACTTGCCGGAAGCCGCGGCTTTCAGAGTACGGCTTACGTGTACGTTTAACCTCCGTGGGCGACGGGGTGCCGCAAGGCGTAGAATATCGCCCACCTGTAGGGGCCTGCAGCGATGCGGGCCCCGCTTCGTATGAGGGGGCGTAACCGATGAAGATCGTATCCATCTCCCAGGACTTCTTCGACCTCGTCGATGGCGACCGTGAGCTCATGCTTAAGCACAATCGCCCCTGCATCGTGGTGGTGAGGCTGCGTTTCCGCGGAAAGCGCAGGGACTTCGCCGTGCCGCTGCGTTCCAACATCGCCCCTAACGTGCCCAAAGACCAGTACTTTGCGTTGCCACCCCGCCCCACGACGCGCCCCGGCTGCCGCCACGGCATCCACTACATCAAGATGTTCCCCATAACCAAGGCCTACCAGCGCCGCTTCAGGACCGAGGGCTCGGCCTACTACGAGACGCTCCAGCGCATCATCGATGGCAACACCAAGCGCATTGTCTCCGAGTGCCAGGCATACCTCGACCGCTACGAGCGCGAGGGAAGGCCTCGCTTTGCCGTCGACATCGACCGCATCGTGGGGCTGCTGGAGGGCGAGAAGTAGGGCACCTCGGCTCAGTCTCGAGCCATGCGGAGTCGCTCCGCATTTTTGAACGCCGCGTGTGCGTCCCAAATACTTGAGAAACAAGCTGTGAAGTGCGGTGGCGCGCCCGTGCCCGTGCATAGCCGTCACCATCAGCGTCTACGCGGCGTCGGCTTCAAGTGGAACTGGCGCCGCTGCTGTATATGGTTTGCCTTGCTGCGAATGGCGATCAATGCCCTCGATGCTTCTGCTTGCGCTTCAGTTTTCTCTGCTCGTAGCGCGCATCAGCCTCTTCCACACGGCGTCGGCTTCTTGCATGAGCCGACTCCCGCTTCATTGCTTCCCGCTGTGCCGCGAGCGCCTGTTGTGCCTTGGTGCTCACTGCCGGCCGTTTAAGGGCTTTCGCTGCCTCGCGAGCGCGACGCTTGGGGTTCTTCGCGGGCCTGCTTGTTTCAGTGGCCTTGTCGCCGAAGAACGAGAGCTTCTCCCATTCGCTTGTAACGAATCGCAGAATCTCCTCATCGGACGGCTCCGCGCCGAAGACGATGCGGGCGACGCCATACCTTCCGCCTTCGACGTGCTCCGCCAGCCCGACCCAGAATTGACCGTCGTGATATACGGTCAGGGTGGACGACACGCTGATCTGCATGGCTGGTTCCTCCTTTATGTAGATGACCATGCAGAGAAGGGACAACCAAGGAGGCAGGTTACTGATGCGGACTAGCGCACGCCCACGACTACCCGACGGGGACTGTGTTTTCATCTCTGGTGGTTGGATTGTAGCACGTGCGAATGCGCATTGACCTCGCTGCCGGAATGCTGTGACTGGGGTCGGAATTTCGAATTCTCGATAATATGCCTACGTGCATCGCCCCTCAGTTTCGAAACTTAAAAACATCTCGAGTTTCGAAACCGAGAGGGAGCTCGCGCCGCTGCTGTCCGTCAGGGATGCGTTCCCGAAGGTTCTCATCGCCCACACGAGGCATGAACCCTATACCCGGGATGGTGTTCTCGTGCTGGACCTCGCGAGGTGGCTGCTCGGCAAGCAGGAGTTCTGAGCGTCATACGGGGATATCGCGGGATTCTGCCGGATAAGAAAAAGCCGAGGGAAACGTCCCGGCACCTGGAAGCCCACCTGGCGGAAAATCAAATAGCCTCCGAACCTTATGGTTCGGAGGCCTTCTTTTTGCACTCCTACCCGAATAGGACTCCTTGCCAAAGCCCTTTGAGCATCGGGCGGCATTATCGAGCGTGGGCGTTATCGTAGGTATCTTTGATTTCTTCCGGCAAATTGTCGGGAATCAGCGCCTTCACTCTATCCTCGTTGCCATCTTTGATCGCCTGCTCGTAGTACCAGCATTTGAACTTCAACATGTCCAGCGCGCGGTTCATCTTCGCAATCTCCGACTCCATGTGGGCCTTTCGCTCCTCGAACATGGCCTTGCGCTCGGGATATGTCGATGGGCCCTCCGCACACCATTCCATGAACAGACGGATGTCCTTGATCTCCATCCCAGCCTTCTTCAGGCATTCGATGACCCGAAGCGCCTCGAGTTCCGTATCGCCGAATCGGCGAATGCCGGACGTCCGCTCCAGCCCCGGGAACAATCCCTGCTTATCGTAATAACGCAGCGTGGAAATGGGCAGACCGAACATCTCCGCTACCTGTCCGATTGTGTACATGGCCCTTCCGGATAAATCTCGAATTCATTCCTTGACCTAAAGTCAGGTTTAGGTATTACCTTCATTCTCGTCAATATTAATTGGGAGCGCAAGGGGTGTTCAGTAATCGCCGGTCACCCCGCCCTTGAGCAGGCGCGACGAATGGACATGGGAGTCTAGACGCGGCTTAGCTGCGCGGAAGCAGTTTTGTACTCAAAACCATCGACAGGAGGAATCAAACATGACGATTAAACAGACGGCGGGCAGAGATGCCCTGGGGGATTTTGCCCCCAAATTCGCACAGCTCAATGACGATGTGCTGTTCGGCGAGGTGTGGAGCCGAGAAGACAGGCTTTCCCTTCGAGACCGCAGCGTGGTGACGGTGGTTGCCTTGATGGCACAGGGGCTGACGGATTCTTCGTTCCAATACCATCTGATGTCCGCAAAGAACAATGGCGTGACCAGGGCGGAGATAGCGGAAATCCTTACGCATGTGGCGTTTTATGCGGGATGGCCCAAGGCGTGGGCGGCCTTTCGCATGGCGAAGGAGGTCTGGGCAGATGATGATGCCGCTGATGCAAGAGCTGAGCATCAAAACGAGATGGCCTTTCCTATCGGTGTCCCCAACGACGCGTTTGCGAAGTACTTTATCGGGCAAAGCTACCTCGCGTCCCTTTCCACCGAGCAGGTCGGCATTTACAACGTTACGTTCGAGCCCGGCTGCCGCAACAACTGGCATGTCCATCACGCCAAAAGCGGTGGCGGACAGATCCTCGTCTGCGTGGCCGGTCGAGGGCTTTACCAGGAATGGGGTAAACCGGCACAGGAACTGCGCCCTGGCGACGTGGTCAACATCGCTCCGGGTGTGAAACATTGGCACGGTGCGGCGCCCGACAGCTGGTTCTCCCATCTCGCGGTGGAGGTTCCGGGCGAGGAGGCCTCCAACGAGTGGTTGGAGCCCGTGGACGACGAGCAATACCTTAAAGCGACTGACAAGGAGGCTTAAACATGGAACAGTTGAATCTGACGCAGGAATGGGACAAGGTATTCCCCAAAAGCGATAAGGTTGAGCACAGCAAGGCGACCTTCCACAACCGATACGGCATCACGCTGGCGGCCGACGTCTACGTGCCAAAGAACGCGGAGGGCAAGCTGCCTGCCATCGCCGTCAGCGGTCCGTTTGGCGCGGTGAAGGAGCAAACGTCCGGCCTTTATGCGCAGAAAATGGCGGAGCTGGGCTTTTTCGCGATTGCCTTCGACCCGTCCTATACCGGCGAGAGCGGCGGTGTGCCCCGCTATGTAGCATCGCCGGACATCAACACCGAGGATTTCTGCGCAGCGGTGGATTTCCTCTCCGTGCAGAATAACGTTGACACGGAGCGCATCGGCATCATCGGCATCTGCGGTTGGGGCGGCATGGCAGTCAATGCGGCGGCCATCGACACCCGCATCAAAGCTACCGCGGCTATGACGATGTACGACATGACCCGCGTGACCGCCAATGGCTATTTTGACGCCGAGGATTCTGAGCAGGCACGCTTCGAAAAGCGGAAAGCGCTGAATGTACAGCGCACCGAGGATTATAAAAACGGCAGTTACGCGCTGGCGGGCGGCGTGGTCGATCCGCTGCCGGAGGACGCGCCGCAGTTTGTGGCGGACTATTACGCCTACTACAAGACTCCGCGAGGCTACCATCCCCGCAGCCTTGGCTCCAATGGCGGCTGGAATGTGACGTCCTCGCTGTCGTTTTTGAATATGCCGATTTTGCAATATAGCAGCGAAATCCGCTCTGCTGTGTTGCTGGTGCATGGCGAGAAGGCGCACTCCCGCTATTTCAGCGAAACCGCGTACAGCAAACTGACCGGGGACAACAAGGAGCTGCTTATTATCCCTGGTGCCAGCCACACCGACCTTTACGATCAGATGGACGTCATTCCGTTTGGAAAGCTGAAAGCGTTCTTTGAGGAGTATTTGAAATAAGGCGTGCCTTGATTCAATGCCAAGTCTCCAGCAACGATTCTTCTAAAGAGTGGGAGTAGCTGAAACGAGGCGATTGAATAACTCCATACGTTTTGGTTAAAACAAAAAATATGCCGCGCGCCTGCGGCATGAAGGAGGGAGATTACTATGAATATCGTTGTATTGAGTGGTAGCCCGCGCAAGGGCGCCAATACCGACACCATGGTCGAGACGTTTGCCGAGACCGCGCGTGAGGGCGGCCATGCGGTTGAGGTCGTCCGCGTTGCCAGCAAAAAGATCGCTGGTTGTCTGGGATGCCAGTACTGCTTTACCCATGAGGGCACTTGCGTGCAGAAGGATGACATGGCCAACGTGATCGAGTCGCTGAAAGGCGCCGATATGGTTGTCTTCGCTTCGCCTATCTACTGGTTTGATATCACTGCGCAGGAGAAGGCCGCCATCGACCGCCTGTACGCCTTCGGTGCTACAGGCTTCCCGTTCACCAAGACGGCCCTTTTGCTCGATAGCCACAGCGAGGGCGTCTATGATGCGGCGATTGCTATGTATAGGGCCACATGCGCGTACTGCAAGTGGGAGGACCAGGGCATTGTCACCATTAGCGGCATGACCGAGCGCGACAGCATGGCCTCCTCGCCCAAGTTGGAAGAGGTGCGAGAGCTCGCTCGCAAGCTCGCCTAAGGACAAGAAGAACGCATGGCAATCGGTGTTGGTGGAAAATGCTTGCTATTCTTACCAAGAGGAATGCTGATTGCCATGCGTTGATGCTTCCGCGGACAATTCCGGCGTGCTAAAACGCCTTCTCGTTCAAGAATTCCCTGAACGCGGGAATGTCAAAGCCAACGAGACCACGCCCGCGCTCTCCAATGACGCCGTCCTCCAGGAGGCGGCGTTTGTATTGGCTTGCGTAGTTGCTGGCAACGCCCATGCGTTTGGCTATCTCCGAGACCCTGCTGGGGCCAGAATCGGGCAGCATCGCGAGCAAAAACTCAATGTCTTTATCGGAAAGCTTCCGATAGGTCGTTTCGAGAGAAGCCCGACGTCATGCTTCTCGAGTTGTCTGAAGATGCCATTCATGCGCGTGCGCCAGTTGCCCTGAGCCTCTTGAGCATATGTCCAATCGATGCCGACTGGCTCAATCTGAACGCCGCTTATGCACGCGCGAGACTATGAGAGGCGGCTATCTGCCGCTTCTTTGGTTCGCTCGATAATATCTTCGAGCATGCCTGGCATGGCGGAGACATTTGCTGCGATCCATGGTGGCCCCTTTGCAGGTTTTGCTAGTTTTTGCAACTTTTGCTAATTTTTGCAAGTTTTGCTAACGGTTTAACATGTCTTGTGCCGCGGGATTGCAGGAGTGAAAAACGGGGATTCCTATTATTCCGACTACGTTGCAACGAGCGGGGCCCCGCTGCATTGTAAAACCATGACGGTTTGGCTGCCGTCGTCCTAGTCAAACAGACTCGGCATGTCGTTTTCTTTCATGAGGGCACCGGCGGAGGGCAGACTCTGCGCGGTGAACTTCTCGGCCGAGACGCCGGCGCCAAGGATCTCTTCGGTTGTGCCGACGGTGGTGACCGAGCGGCCCTTCTTGGCCGTGAAGGCCTGGACGCCCTGCGTGTTGGTGGTCGTCTTGGTCTTGAGCAGCGACGTGTTGAAGTTCATCAAACGATAGTCGCTCGAGACCAGCGCGATGTCACGATCTGTGTTGAGCACCTGGGCATACAGCAGCTTGCTGCCACCGTAGATGGCGTTCTTGAGGCGCTTGCGGTTGGTTTTGGTGACGTATCCGGCAAGTGCGACGCGCACCACACGGCCGTTTTCAAAGATAAACAGCACGTCGGCCTTGTAGTCCTCGGGGTCGATGACCCAGATGACGCTCTCGTCGGGTTCCATCTCGAGGTCGGTCGGCAGGTACGAGCCCAGCTGGGCCGACTTGGTATCCTCGAACGCCGCGACCTTGCACTTGTACACTTGGCTCTTGTTGGTAAAGACCAGCAGCTCGTGGGTGTTGGAGGACGGAAACTCGATAAAGGGTTTGTCGCCGTCCTTGTACTTGAGCGTGGTCGCCTTCTTGAGCACGCGGTCCGTCATCTTCTTAAGGTAGCCATCGCGCGAGAGCATGATGGTGACCGGGTACTCCTCAACCTCGGGCTCCAAGCTTACCTCGATAACCTCATGGGGCTCGATCCTGCCCGTGCGGCGCGGCATCACGTACTTCTTGTTGACTGCGGCCAGCTCGTCGCTGATGACCTTCTTGATGTTCTCCTCGCTGGAAAGGATCTCCTCAAGCTCGGCAATCTCGCCCTCAAGCTTGGCGATGTCCTTGGTGCGGTTGAGGATGTACTCCTCGTTGATGTTGCGGAGTTTAAGCTCGGCAACAAACTCGGCTTGGGTCTCGTCGATGTCGAAGCCGCGCATAAGGTTGGGCACGACCTCGGCTTCGAGCTTGGTACCGCGGATGATGGCGATGGCCTTGTCGATATCGAGCAGGATCGCCTCGAGGCCGTGCAGCAGGTGCAGGCGCTCGGACTTTTTGCCCAGGTCAAAGTTAATGCGGCGACGCGTGGACTCAATACGCCACTTGACCCACTCGTGCAGGATCTGGCGCACGCCCATGACACGGGGATAGCCGTCGACGAGCACGTTGAAGTTGCACGAGAACGAATCCTGCAGCGTGGTCGAGCGATAGAGCTTGGCCATAAGCTTGTCGGGGTCGACGCCGCGCTTAAGGTCGATGGCGATGCGCAAACCCGAGAGGTCGGTTTCGTCGCGGATGTCTGCGATCTCCTTGACCTTGCCCTCCTTGGAGAGCTTGACGATGCGCTCGATGATGACATCGGTCTTAGTGGTGTAGGGAATCTCGTAGACCTCGATGATGCGCTCTTCGGGAATCCAACGCCAGCGGGAGCGAATCTGGAAGCTACCCAGTCCGGTCTCGATAATCTTTTCCATTTCCTCGCGGCGGTAGATGATCTCGCCGCCGGTCGAGAAGTCGGGCATGGGCATGTACTCGAGCAGGTCGCAGTCGGGATCCTGCAGGTAGTGCATGGTGGCGGTGCAGACCTCGTTGAGGTTGAAACCGCAGATGTCGGACGCCATGGCGACGCCGATGCCCTTATTGGCTGAGACGAGGATGTTCGGGAACGTGGTGGGCAGCAGGCGCGGCTCCTTCATGGCGCCGTCGTAGCTGTCGA
>WGSL01000030.1 GCA_014871665.1 Collinsella sp.
CCCCTTTGTCGCATCGGCTTACTAGAAAAGTAAATATTGTTTCAAGCGAGTAGCCGCCCGCCCGGGGCTTACCTATATCGTTCCACGCGCAGTTTCGCAGCGAGCGAAGCGACGCGAGAATGTTTGAGCATGGGATGATATATAGGCGGGTCGGGCCGGTCAGCGGACAGTACGTAAACGACTAAGCGACGCCGCTAGAACCGAAACCGCCGGCTCCTCGGTCGGTTTTATCTAGTTCTTCTACTTCTATGAGGTTGACCGTGGGGACTTCTTGGATGACGAGTTGGGCTATGCGGTCGCCTTTGTTGATTTGGATATTGTTGGTGGGATCCAGGTTGATGAGGATAACCTTGAGTTCTCCTCGGTAGTGGGCGTCGATGAGGCCCGGCGTGTTGACTATAGACAGGCCCTGCTTGATAGCCAAGCCGCTGCGGGGCTGGACGAAGCCGGCGTAGCCATCGGGCAGGGCGATAGCCAGCCCAGTAGAGACCAGACGGCGTTCGAAGGGCTTCAGGACGCAGTCCTCGTTGGAGCGCAAATCCAAGCCGGCATCAGTGGGATGGGCGTATTTGGGAAGCTCGACCGTGGGGTCGAGACGCTTAATGTTAACGGTAATGTTGGACATGAAATCACCTTAGCTTGTCGAGCTCTTGCAGAAACTCATCGACGTCTTTGAAATCGCGGTAGACCGAGGCAAAGCGGATGTACGCCACCTTGTCAATCTTGGCCAAGCGCTTGAGCACCATGTCACCCAACTCATGAGACGTGACGGCCGTCAGCGTGCGAGAGCGCAGTTCGACCTCGATGTCGTCGATAATCTCATTGAGCTTCTTAGTGTCGATATCACGTTTGATGGTGGCGCGCATCAAGCCGACGAGCAGCTTATTGCGATCGAACCGCTGCTTGGTTCCGTCCGACTTAATGACCTCAATTGGGTCTTCGCATCGCTCGAACGTTGTAAAGCGATAGTTACACGAGCAACATTCACGACGGCGCTTAATGGTGTTATTTGACTCCTGCATACGGGAATCAACGCCGCGGGTATGTGCCTTGCCGCATTTGGGACAGCGCATGGTACCTCCTCTTAAACGATAACAAGGGTACCATGCGCAGCGCGATAATGATTACGAACGAGCAGGAACCTTAAGATGCGCACCGGCGGCGAGCGAACCATGCTCCAGATGATTGACGCTACGAATCATGTCGGAAGTCTCTTGCGTGGAAAGGCCTTCGATTGGATATTCCTCGGCAAGCGACCAAAGAGAATCGCCAGGCTGAACGCGAATGGTCTCGTAGGTAACATTGGAAACGGACTCGGCATACGCGGCGTGACGAGCGCTAAAGACCGATGTAGCGAGGACAAAGAAGAGCGTAAGCGCAACGGCAACGGCGACAATCGTCGGAACCTTCAGGGCAACGCGGGCCGGCGCGACTACAGCCTGCTGATTGCGAGCAGGCTTTACGGTCAAAGGCTGAAAGCCGGAGCGGCCACCCTGAACAACCGTAAAAGTGGGTTCTGCAGGCGTCTCGAGCTTAAGGGCGAGGTTTCCCTGGACCATATTCGTTGCGTTCATCATGTTCTCCTCTCGCGTGTTTTGCTGAGAACAGTTTTATCAAGCCGCGCGGACAAAAATGTCTAGCGCGAGAACGAATGTTCGGTTATTATTATCTTCGAACAGTTGTTCCTGTCAAGCAAAATTCGAACATTTGTTTGACATGGGTAGAGAGGATGCCCTGATGGCTCGCAAAATTACCAAGCGTCAGCAGCAAATTTACGACTTCATCAAGGAATATCAGCAGGAAAAGGGTTATCCACCCAGCGTGCGCGAGATGGCTTCTGCCGTGGGCCTTTCCTCCCCCAGCACCGTGCACGCCCATTTATCTGCCCTGGAGGCGCGCGGGCTACTCAAGCGCGATGCCACTAAACCGCGCGCCCTGGAACTCTTTAACGAGGACGGTTCCTCTGTCTCAATTTCTAAATCTGACGAGCCCACCGCACCTCGCGGAACGGTCTCGCTACCGCTCGTTGGTCGCGTCGCGGCTGGGATTCCCATTCTGGCCGAGCAGAATATCGAAGACACTTTTACTATCCCGACCGAAATCGCCACTGATCAGGGTTCCTTTATCCTTGAGGTGCATGGGAGCTCAATGATCAATGTCGGCATCTTCAATGGCGATTACATCATCGTCCGTGAACAAAAGAGTGCCATGAACGGCGAAATTGTCGTGGCCATGATTGATGGTTCAGCGACCGTCAAGACGTTCTACAAGGAACAGGGACGCGTACGCCTGCAGCCTGAGAATGACACCATGGAGCCTATCTATGCAACGAATCCCGTTATCCTGGGCAAAGTCGTCGGCTTGATGCGCCGGTTCTCGTAATGCAAAAACGCATCACCATCTTTGATACCGTCCGCGGGTTTACGATGATTTCAATGGCAGGTTTTCACGCTTGCTACGATCTCGCCTACCTGTACGGTTGGGATATGCCCTGGTTTACCCAGACTGTCTTTCAAGACATCTGGCGCGCTAGTATCAGCTGGGTATTTTTGTTTATCGCGGGTTGGATGTGCACGCTCTCACGCAACAATGCTAAACGAGCGGCCAAGTACGCTGCCGCGGCTTTGGTCGTCTGGATTGCAACAACGCTCGTATCGGTCGACGATTCAGTGAACTTTGGCATCATTTATTGCATGGCGGCGTGTACCGCTGTGGCAGCCGTAGCACGACCGATGCTTAAGAAAGTGCCCAGCACGTGGGGCATTGCGATATGCCTCGCCCTCTTCGCAGCGACATGGGGCATCCCGAAATCGACCTATTCATTCCCCTATTTGGCGTGGCTAGGATTTCCCGGCCCCTGGTTCGTTTCAGGCGACTATTATCCAATCATCCCGTTCATATTCATGTATCTCACAGGATACTTTGCTGCGTGTACCGCTCAAAGATGTGAACATCCCGCCCCAAGCTGGGCCTACGCCAATCCCGTCCCGGCGCTCGCCAGCCTTGGACGTCATGCACTCCCCTTTTATCTGCTGCATCAGCCCATCATTCTGGGCATTTTGGAGCTCGCCTACTCGGTGCGATAACGCTCGAGCCGCGGTGCAATACGGGCCGGCAGTTTCGCCACAATACGAACGCCGTCCTCAAGATATTCCTCGTGCAAAAGGGTTCCCTGCTCATGCACCAGCGTGATGAGGGCGCCCTCACGATACGGGATATCAGCAGAGAGCAACACATCGGTAGCAGCCGCCTCACGAGCAATACGGTCGACGAGATCGTCGAGTCCCTCGCCCGTCTGGGCCGAGAACAGCACGGCCTCGGGATAGCGACGACGGAAGCTCAATCGATCAACACTATCCAAAAGATCGATCTTATTGAATACGGTCAGCGTTAAACGCTCTCCAGCGCCGATCTCATCAAGCACGCGGTCGACAGCCTCCAGCTGTCGCTCATAGTCCTCGTCAGACGCATCTACGACTTTGAGAATTAAATCGGCACCCAACACCTCGGACAGCGTCGATTTAAAGGCATCGACCAAACCATGCGGCAGCTTTTGAATAAAGCCGACGGTATCGGTAATCGTCATGCCGCGACCGCCGGGCAGGCGATACGAACGCGTCGTCGGGTCGAGCGTAGCAAACAGCTTGTCCTGCGAAAGTACCGTAGAGCCGGTTAGGCGATTGAGCAACGTCGATTTACCGGCATTGGTATAACCGGCTAACGCGACGCGAAACGCCGGTGACTCAATGCGGCTCTTGGACTGGACATCGCGACGCTGTTCAACCTGCTTAAGCTCACGACGAAGCGCGGCAATCTTATTGCGAATGAGTCGACGGTCAACCTCGAGCTGGCTTTCACCCTGCCCAAAGCGCGAACCGATGCCGCCGCGCGTCTGTTCCTTGGCGAGATGGCTCCACATGCCACGCAGACGAGGCAACAAATATTGAAGCTGTGCCAGCTGTACCTGTAGACGTCCCTCGCGCGTCTGAGCATGCAGGCCAAAGATATCCAAAATCAACGCCGTACGGTCAATAATCTTGACAGGTTCACCCACGGCTTTCTCAAGATAGGACTGCTGTGAGGGCGTCAGATCGTCATCGAAGATAACAACATCCGCATCCATGCGATGCACCAGGCCGCACAGCTCTTCAACCTTACCGGAACCGATAAACGATTTAGGATACGGCTTTACCAAACGCTGAGACAGGCGCGCCACGCACCGGGCACCAGCCGTATGGGCAAGGCGCTCCAGTTCATCAAGCGAGCGATCGAGCGGCCACGCATTGTCGCGCCACTCAACACCAACTAATATGGCACGCTCGGGCTCGGGTGCCGTAGGAACAAGGGGGAAACGGGCCATTAGGCAGCCTCAATACAATGCAGGATGTCCTCAACGACCTCATCGATCGTAAACTTGTCCATATCGAACCACACGATGCGATCATCGCGTTTAAACCACGAAAGCTGGCGTTTGGCATAGCGACGCGAACGCATCTTGATGAGTTCGCGAGCCTCATCCATAGAAATCACGCCATTGAAAGCATCGATAATCTCTTTATAGCCAATTGCCTGCATCGACGTCAGGGCATCTCCCAACCCCTGGTCCATAAGACCGCGAACCTCATCGACAAGACCCTGTTCAAACATCAGATCGACGCGCAGGTTAATGCGCTCGTAGAGCACCTCGCGATTACGCGTCAGACCAAACCATAGAGCATGATAATGCTCGCGCGGAACACTAAACTGACTTTTTTGCTGTGCATAGGAGATACCATCATCATGCATCTCGAGCGCACGAATCACACGGCGCACATTATGGGGATGAATAACAGCAGCCGATTCTGGGTCGCGCTCGGCAAGCAGGGCATGCAGTTCTTCCTCGCCAATGCGCTCGGCAAGCTCCTGATAGCCCGCACGGCGATCGTCCTCAAGTTCGCCCGAGGGAAAGTCCATCTCATCGAGGGCGGCCTTGAGATACAACCCCGTACCTCCGCAAAAAACCGGCAGGCAACCCAAACCAAGGAGACGTTCAACATGCGCGCGAGCGTCAGCCTGATAAAGCGCAGCAGAATATGCCACACCCGGCTCTACAATGTCGACGAGACGCAGCGGCGCCGTACACTCATCGGGCGCCATCTTTGCGGTACCGATGTCCATGCCGCGGTAGATTTGCATCGCATCGCACGACAGCACTTCGGACGAAAGACGAGCGGCCAAACGATCGGCAACATCACTCTTACCAACCGCCGTCGGACCGACGATCGCAACGGCGGAAAGACCTGCCCCGGGAGAAACCATTAGCGCGGCTCGCCCACAACGGAGCCGGACAAATACCAGGTCTTGGCAACGTCAACGTCAACATCAACGATCTTGCCAACAAGCTGATCGATGCTGCAACCCTCGGGGATAGGCGCATGCACGGTCTGATTCTTGGGGCTCTTGCCCAGCAGGACCGCGTCGTTCTTTTTACTCGTTCCCTCAATGAGCGCCGGCACCACAGTATGAAGCTCACCCTGGTTATACTCGTGTGCCGTGGTCTCGATAACCTTAACCAGGCGGTTGAAACGCTCGAGAATAACCTCATGCGGCGTAGGATCGTCAATCTCGGCGGCCGGGGTACCGGCGCGCTTGGAATAGATGAAGGTATAGGCCTGGGCATAGCGGACCGTCTCGGCAAGCGAGAGCGTCTGCTCAAAGTCTTCTTCAGTCTCGCCCGGGAAGCCAACGATAATGTCGGTCGAGAGCGCGATATCGGGCATACGGTTGCGAATGCGATCGACCAGGCCCAAATAGTCCTCGCGTGTATAACGGCGATTCATCTCTTTGAGGATCCGAGTCGAACCTGACTGGACGGCCAAGTGCAGCTGCGGCATAACGGCAGGCGTCTCGGCCATAGCGTCGATGGTCTCGGGCAGTAGATCCTTGGGATGCGAAGACGTAAAGAAGATGCGCTCCACGCCCGTATCGCCCACGGCACGCAGCAGATCGGCAAAACGCGGCTTGCCAAACAGATCGCGACCATATGAGTTAACGTTTTGGCCCAGCAGCGTAATCTCACGCACGCCCTGGCGCACCAAACCGGTCACCTCGTCGACAATTTCCTCGAAGGGGCGACTCTTTTCGCGACCGCGCACGTACGGCACGATGCAATAGGTGCAGAAATTATTGCAGCCCGTCATGATGGGCACCCAGGCGTGATACTGGGTCTCGCGATGCCACGGCATGCTCATGGCATCCGTATCCTCATGCTCATTGGTGCGGATATGACGCTTGCCGTCAAGGAACGCCTCGGCAATGAGCTCGGCCACATGTGCGATAGAATGCGTACCAAAGATGACATTGACGTTATCGACGTTGGTGAGCAGGCCCTCGCCATCGCGCTGCGCGATGCAACCACCAACGGCAACCACGCGCTTACCCGAAGGCGAAGGCGGCAGGCTTTTGCAGGAATTGCACTGACCGTACAGGCGAGTATCGGCGGCCTCGCGCACGCAGCATGTCATGAAGACAACGATATCGGCATGCTCGGGATCGAGCGCCATGAGGCAGCCATACGAATCGAGCAGACCGCTCACACGCTCGGAGTCGTGCTGATTCATCTGGCAGCCAAAGGTGCGGATAAAGTAGGTTTTACCGGCAAGAATATCGCGTACGGAACGCTGGTCCATGTGCATAAGTCCTAACGATGGGGAGCGAAACGAGGCAAGCAGAAGCTATGCCACAGGCTTAACATCATCCATGACGACGTTATCCATAGCAGCTCGATTGATCTGGTGAACGTAGATAGAAAGGCGGATGGCCGTGCGCGACTCCCCGTTAATGAGGATGTCGGAGAACACGGGCGCGCAGGAAATATCAAAACCGGTTGGAATCAAAAAACCGCGCGCGATAGCCACGGCCTTAATGGCCTGGTTGACAGCACCAGCGCCGACACACTGGATGTTGACGGGTACACCATCCTTGACCATGCCGGCGATGGCGCCGGCAACGGACGCGGGCGATGATTTGCTTGATACCTTCAGGCAATCCATGAAGAAACTCCTGCGTTTAAAAGTACGTTTTAACTGCAATAACTGTATCGTACCGAGTGGACTCGGTAAAGGCACTATTCCTCTTTGGCAAGATCGAAGGTCACGGTGATTCGATCACGCGAAACGCGAATCTTTGGGTCGCCGCAAAGGTTGAGATAGTACCGGGCGGCAAGGTCATTAAAGTCGCGCTCCACAGCACGCGAAAACTGTGCCATGTCATCCTTGGCAATACGTAGCCCGCGACGATCTTTCGCAAGATCGACAGGAGCCGGCGCATGCGAGGAAGAATCACGCTCGCGCAGCAGACGCGCGGTAACACCGCGAACGGGCTTAATCTGCCCTGCCAAAATGCGATGGGCCGTGCGCTCGGACATCTCAAGACCCAAACCCGAACAGATACGGATAAAGTCCTCGGCATCAGAGGCAAGGCCTAAACGATCGACAACCGGAAGCTCGCTCTCGTCATCAATGAACAGGAGACGCGACGTATCGAGCCGACTTGACGCCTGCGCATGCAGCGTCGCGGCGATCTCGGACGGAGACCCCAGATAGACATCACAGGCGCGCAGCTCCTCGAGGGCAAACTCGCAGGCGGCGCGAATGATGTTGTGAGGGCCGCGGGCGCAGACATAGTGACCATCCTCGTCCTTCACGGCCTGAGGCCAGCTGGACTGATCGGCGCGCTCGCCAAGGCGGTCGGTAGCGACGCTCACCTTAAAGACCGAGCCAAGGTCAACATCCGACGCGACAACGCGTGCCTCGTCGGTGTTCTGCTTAATCGAGAACAATGCCATGCCTCGACCGTGAACGCCCCAACGATCCATCTTCATGCTCTCGAGCTTGGAGGTAACGCGGGCATCGAAGATGCGTTCTTGCATATCCTGCGGCACGCCCGAGCCATTATCCAGAAAGACGAGCGTACGGACGCCATCTTCCTTGGTCGTTGCGAGATAGACCTTGTCGGCGCCGGCATCGCGAGCGTTGCGCAGCATTTCGATGACAATATCCTCGACATGCTGAATGTCGTGCTTTGCCTGGCGCCGTTCGGCCTCCGAAACGCGGAGGCGGACATACCCCTCGCCAAGGTTCTCCTCGACGCGAAGGTTGCCCTCCCCCGACATCGACGCGATAAATGAGATGAGCTCGTTCGCGTCGTTCATGTTATTTAGCGATATCGACAGCACGGCTCTCGCGAATCACGACGACGCGCACCTGACCGGGATACTCCATCTCTTCCTCGATCTGATGGGCGATGTCATGAGCCAAAACCGTGGACTGAGCATCGGAAATCTTGTCCGGCTGAACCATGACGTGGACCTCGCGACCAGCCTGCATGGCATAGGTACGCTCGACGCCGTCATGGGAGTTGGCAATCTCTTCGAGCTTCTCAAGGCGCTTGATGTAGTTCTCGGCCGATTCGCGACGAGCACCGGGGCGAGAGGCAGAAACGGCATCGGCAGCCTGGACCAGAACATCGAGCACCGTATTGGGGTCGACGTCGGCGTGGTGAGCCTCAATAGCGTGAACGATAACGGGCTTCTCGCCATAGCGACGGGCGAGCTCGGCGCCGATAACGGCATGCGGACCCTCGACGTCATGGTCGATAGCCTTGCCAAGATCGTGCAGCAGGCCGGCGCGCTTGGCGGTCACAACGTCCAGGCCAAGCTCGGAAGCCATCACGCCGCACAGGTCGGAAACCTCGAGGGAGTGCTGGAGCACGTTCTGACCAAACGAGGTGCGGTAGCGCAGAGCACCAAGGGTCTTAACGATCTCGGGGTGCAGATCGTGGATACCGGTATCGAAGGCAGCCTGTTCGCCAGCCTCGCGCACGCGCTGTTGAACCAAGTCGGCGGCCTTGTGATACATCTCCTCGATACGGGCAGGATGAATGCGGCCGTCAGCAATAAGGTTCTCGAGGGCGACGCGGGCGGTCTCGCGACGGACCGGATCGAAGCTCGAAAGCACGACGGTCTCGGGCGTATCATCGATCACGAGGTTGACGCCGGAAACCTGCTCGAAGGTACGGATATTGCGACCCTCGCGGCCGATGATGCGACCCTTCAGGTCGTCAGACGGAATATGCACGGAGGTAACGGTGACCTCGGCGGTGTGATCGGCGGCACAGCGCTGAATCGCCAGGGACAAGATCTCCTGGGCGGTCTTGTGGCACTCGGCGCGAACCTGCTGCTCGGACTCACGGATGATCGTAGCGGCCTCGTGGGTAACCTCGCCACGAACCTTGTCGAGGAGTTCCTTGTGAGCATCCTCGCGGGTCAGGTCGGCGATGCGCTCGAGCTCCGAGGTCTGCTTGGCGCAAAGCTCCTCAAGCTCACGGGAGCGCTTCTCGACCTGGCCAGCTTGGCTGGACAGCTGATGCTCACGCTTGTCGAGGGCATCGTTGCGGCGATCGAGAGACTCCTCGCGCTGCATCACGCGGTTCTCGAGCGTACGAATCTCGCTCTTACGCTGCTTGTCCTCGGCCTCGGCGGCCTGCTTGTTCTTGATAATCTCTTCCTTTGCCTCAAGCAGAGCCTCTTTTTTGAGGGTCTCGGCCTGACGCTTTGCATCACCGATTAGGGACTCAGCCTGTGCGTGAGCCGACTGGATCTTTTCGTCGGCCTCGTGAAGACTACCCTGCTTGGCGGTGCGCATGTAGGCAATGGCGGCGATGGCACCCAAAACGATGCCAACGAGCGCTGCGATAATAGGCATGCTCACTCCTTTTTATGGATTCGTTACACAACAAAGCGAACCGTCCTTGCGAACGGCTCGCGACATTTGAGTAATATGGGCGCAGCTTATGCGGGTCGGATACAGATAAACATATAAACAAACTCATCAAAGATGAGCACATATCACAAAGCAAATGACAGTGTTTATCGTACGTTGAACCGTAACAACTGTCAAATAAATGGACCCGGTACGGCGACTAAAACGCGGTGAACGGCGGGTACGCAAACCACATGTGTCTAAACTGCACATTCCTCATGTTCGGCATCGAGACGCGCCTTAACGGCATCGGCGGCGATGTGATACGAGAAGCCTTTGCCCATCAAAAACCGAACCAGTTTTTCGAATCCGCGCGTCTCTGGAACACGCCGCTTGGCGAGCAGGGCTGACGCACGCGCCAAATCGTCTTCGACGGCAAAATAATCCTCGGGATAACCGGGAATGTCATCGAGCACAACATGACGTCGCTTGAGCTCGGTCTCGATTTTGCGCTGTCCCCAACCGCGCCGCTTGCGTTCCTCGATAAAGTACGAGCAAAAGCGGTTCTCGTCTAAAAAGCGATACTCGGTGGCGCGCTCGACGGCGAAATCAATCGCGGGCTGGCGAAAGCCGTAGCGAGCCAACTTGTCACGGACCTCACCCGTCGCATGGTCGCGGCGCGATAACATCTCGGTCACCATGGTAAGTGCACATTTACGCTCGATGAGCTGCACCGCCTCACGAAAGTTGTCCCAATCACAGGGAAGATCGGGGCGGTTTTTGACATACAGCCGCGCGACCCGCACGGGAATCCAAATGGACCGCTCAAAACCGCCCTCAAGCTCACAATCGATATGTGCGCAAGGCTTTTTGGACGCATACCCGCTCGAGAACGAGGAGGCCGCCTTCTTATCGGGAAAGACGACCGTGGCCTCGGTCACCGTATACGACATGAGCGTAACCGCTACTCGTCGTCATCATCGAGCATGGCGGAACCATCGATGGCGTAAAGCTCGTCAAACTCCTCAGGCGCAGGCTGATCGGTCAGCTCGACCTCGGACGGAGCATCGTCATCAAACTCAAGCCCGCAGGCAAGGCGGACCTTATGCTCAATCTCGTCGGCGCAATCGGGGTGTTCGCGCAGGAAAGCCTTGGCGGCCTCGCGACCGTTGCCGAGCTTGTCCTCGCCATAGGCAAACCAGGAGCCCATCTTCTTGCAGATGCCGCACTCGACAGCCATGTCCAGAATCGAGCCTTCCTTAGAGATGCCCGTACCGTACATGATGTCGAACTCAGCAGAACGGAACGGAGCTGCCACCTTGTTCTTAACGACCTTGGCTCGCACGCGGTTACCGATAACCTCGTCCTTAAGCTTAATGCTGTCGATACGGCGAATGTCGATACGCACCGAAGAGAAGAACTTAAGGGCGCGGCCGCCCGTCGTAGTCTCGGGGTTGCCGAACATGACGCCAATCTTCTCACGCAGTTGGTTAATGAAGATGCACGTCGTGTTGGACTTGGACAGCGAGCCGGCGAGCTTGCGGAGCGCCTGGCTCATCAGGCGAGCCTGAAGACCGACCGTAGTGTCGCCGATCTCTCCCTCGATCTCGGCACGCGGGGTCAGCGCGGCGACGGAGTCGACGACGATGGCATCGATGGCGCCGGAGCGCACGAGCATGTCAACAATCTCGAGCGCCTGCTCGCCCGTATCGGGCTGGGAAATGAGCACCTCGTCGATATCCACGCCGATGCGCGCGGCATACGTGGGATCGAGCGCGTGCTCGGCATCGATAAATGCAACAACGCCACCCATTGCCTGGGCCTCGGCCAAGATCTCGAGCGAAAGCGTCGTCTTACCGGAGGACTCGGGACCGTAGATCTCGACGATTCGGCCGCGCGGCACACCGCCGATACCCAGAGCGGCATCGAGTGCCAGAGCGCCCGTAGGGATGGCCTCGACCTCGAGCTCGGGGCCACCGTCGCCGTACCTCATGATGGAACCCTGGCCGAATTTCTTCTCGATCTCGGCCTTGGTGGTGGCGATCATCTCATCGCGCTCTTTACCCGTCGTGCGAGCATGAACGGTACGTACGGGACCTGAATTCTTGGCCATGAATAGCCCTCCTCTTAACAACCTGCATCGATAATAAACGAACGGCTGTTCGTGGTCAACCGTTCAGATAAATCATATGCAGCCGACCTTTCCAAAACCCAACCAAACGCCGACCAAACACTGACCAAATGCTTGACCACAAAGGACCAAAAATGAACAAGGCAGGCAAAAATACACCCATGAACAGCACAAACGCTAAATTCTTCTGAGGTCCCTATCTCCACAATTAAGGGGCCCGGAGGCCCCTTAAAACACGTCTATTCCATAGAGTTGAGCACAAGGGCAATGCGTCCCAATGCCTCCGCGACCGCATGGGCACGAACACACGAACGGTCGCCCTCATAGTGGCAGCGCACAGAGTCCACGACCGGCACGCCCCCATCGGCGGAACGATGCGCCCAGCCAATATAGAAAGTGCCCGCCGGATCGTCCTCAGTGCCACCGCCGGGGCCGGCATAACCCGTTGCGCTCACTGCAATATCGCTCTGGTACAGCTCCAGCGAACCCACCGCCATCTCGCGCGCGGTCTGATGCGACACCGCGGTATAGCGGTCGAGCGTCTCCTGCTCAACACCAAGAACACGATGCTTAATCTCATCGCAATAGGTCACCGCACCGCCACGCAGCACCGCCGAGGCGCCCGGGATATCGGCAATCGTCGAGGCGATCATACCCGCCGTCAGCGACTCAGCCGTCGAAACCGTCACGCCCCGAGCGCTCGCGCGCTCGACAATATCACGCGCCAGCTCCTCGTTATGTGCGGAAATCTGCTCAAAAGAGTCCGTCATACCCACTAGGACCTAGACCGAAAAGACGATCTTGCGGCAGTTCCAGAAGTACTGGGCGCCCGAGATAACGGTCAGGACAACGGCAACGGCGTACAGGAAGCGCGACACCGAGTAGATGCCGAGCGTCAGCGCCACCGGGCCAAGGTGCAAGCCGGCCATAGCAAAAACGCACAGGTAACCGCAAATGGAGACCATCGTGGTTGCCGTCTTGTACTTGCCGAGCTTATCGGCCGCAACGACCACACCGGCCGCACTCGCGACCATGCGAAGGGCGCTCACCAGCAGCTCACGGAACAGGATAATGAACACGGACCACACGGTCACCATACCAAAATCCAAGAACAGCAGCAGGGCCGAGAACACGAGCAGCTTATCGGCGATGGGGTCCAAGAATTTACCGAAGTCGGTGATCTCGTTGCGCGAACGCGCCAGATAACCGTCGACCTTATCGGTGCACGACAGGATCACATACAGAATGAAGGCAGCGGCGGCGAGCGGGCCGTCGAAGGTGCTCCAATCCGTACCGGCAACACTCGTGTGAGAAAGCGCCGACACGATCATGAACACCGGGATAAAGACGATGCGAACGCACGTCACGATGTTGGCGGGCGTCCAAACGCTCGTCAGTTCCTTATTGCTCTCGTTAGCCACGACGCTCTCCTACTCCACAACATGACCGATAAGCTCGTAGCAGAAGCTATCGGTAAACTCGACCGTCAGAATATCGCCCACAGATGCCTCGCTGGCATCCAGATGCACCGCGCCATCGGAATCGGGCGCCTGGAACCAGGCATGTCCGATGAGCTCGGCACCGTCTTCGGTCTCCTCGATACCGTCGACGATCACCTGGGCGCGTTCGCCCACATGTGCGGCAGTTGCAGCAAAACCGAGCGACTCGGCCAGGTCCATGGCCTCCTGGGCGCGCTCGAGCTTAACCTCTTCGTCAACCTGACCTTCCATCTTGGCGGCCAGGCTGCCCTCCTCCTGCGAGTAGGCAAAGACGCTCGTGTAGTCAAAGCCGACGGTGTCCATAAAGTCAATGAGATCGCGGAACTCGTCGTCGGTCTCGGTCGGGAACCCTACCATGGCCGTGGAGCGGATCACGATACCGGGGATGCGCTCGCGCAGGTCGCGGAACAGGTCCTCGAGCTCCTGGCGCGAACCGGAGCGGCGCATGGCCTTGAGGATGCGCGCGTCGCAGTGCTGCACGGGGATATCGATATAGGGCAGCACCTCGGGCGTATCGCGAACGGTTTCGATAAGCTCGTCGGTCATGCCCTCGGGCTGCAGGTAGAGTACGCGGACCCACACGTTATGAGGACGCACCGCCTCAGCAACGGCCTGCAACAGCTGCGCCAGATTGCGCGGCGAGCCCTCGGCGAGGTCCTCGTTGGCAAAGTCGGTACCCCAGATGCCCGTGTCCTGACCGATCAAAACGATCTCGCGCACGCCACCGGCGACCAGGTCGCGCACCTCGGAGATAATGGTCTCGGCATTGCGCGAGTGATAACGACCGCGGATATACGGGATCATGCAGAAGCTACAGAAGCGGTTGCAGCCATCGGAGATCTTGACGTAGGCGACAGCGCCCTCGACGGTGCGCTTGACCTGCGGAATATAGGCGGCAATCTCGCGCTCAACACCCAGCACGTCATCGATGACCGCCACGATGCCGTCTTCCTCGTCGGCCTTCACAAAGGCCGCGACCTCGGGCAGCTCGTCGGGCAGGTCATCGCCGTAGCGTGACGGCACGCAGCCGCACATGACGATCGGGCAGGAACGAACGCCGTCCTGCACCTCGTTGGCAAGCTCGAGCGTGGTCTCGATGCTCTCGGACGTTGCAGAGGCAAGGAACGAGCACGTATTGACGATGGCGATATCGGCATCCTGTGGATCGAATGCCTCCTCGTAGCCTGCGGCGGACAGCAGCGAACGCATACGGTCGGTATCGACCTCGTTCTTGGCGCACCCGAGGGTGATATAGAGTACGGAGCCCAACGGAGTATCCATGTTGGAGAGCGGTCCTTTCGAATGAATTAACGGTAGTTGGTGAACTGCAGCGGCTGGCCGTAGTCCTGGTCGCGCAGGAACTGGATCACGGTCTGCAGCGCATCCTTGGAAGCAGAGGAAACACGCAGTTTGTCGGCCTCAATCGTCACCTTGACCTTGAGCTTCTGATCCTTGATGTCCTTATTGATCTTCTTGGCAGTCGTCTGGTCGATACCCTCGACGATGTGACCGAGCACGCGCACGGTACCGCCCGATGCAGCCTGAGGCGCATCCCAGGACACGGCTTTAAGATCGATGCCGCGCTTGATGAGCTTGGAGCTCAGGACGTCGATAATCTGCTTGGAGACAAAATCGGCCGGGGCGTTGATCGTAAAGAGCTTGTCGCCCTTCGAAAGCTCGATGGTGGCGCCAGAGTCCTTCAGGTCATAGCGCTGGGAAATCTCGCGCGTGGTCTGCTGGAAGGCGTTGTCGACCTCTTGCATGTTGACCTCGGACACGACGTCGAAGCTGGAATCTTTAGCCATGATGTTTCCTTTCGCGTACGAGCGGCTTAGTAGCTATCGTACGAATAGTCGGTAGAATCGCTGGGCGTCTGACCGTCAGTTGCGGTATCGGCGCCATCCGTGGACTGGGCATCGGTACCGTCGGTGGTATCGGTACCATCGGTGGTGTCGGTACCATCAGAACTTTCGCCATTCTCGGAATCAGTCGTCTCCTTCTTGGGAACGGTGATCGTCATGCGCGCCACGCCCGAGGTCTTAGTATCGTAACGGACCTTTTCACCGTTCTTGGTAACGGTGACATCTGAAGGCTTGGACGTGGTGATCTCGATCGAGGACTCGGGCGTGTACTCCTGCTCAAAGGGGCCAGTCGCCTGGGCGCCATAGACCGACTTGCCGTCGACCTTGACCTCAATCCACGCGGTCTTTCCCTTGGCAACGGAGACTTTGACCTTCGTGACCTCGTTCTCTTCCTTCTTGGCCGTCGTCTTGGTAGCGTCCGAGTCAGTCGACTCATCCGTCGCCTCATCGGTGTCTTCGTCCTCGTCGACCGTTTCGGTCTTCTTAGAAGACTTCTTGGTCGTCGTCTTGGTAGCAGTGGGCGTCTCGGGCGTGGTCTCGGGCGCCGAAGATGCGCAGCCGCGCAGAAGCACCACGATGAGCACAATCAACAGCAGCGCAACGGCACCGATGCCGGCGTAGACGATACGCGGATCGAGGTCGTTGTTTAGAGGAGTACGTGATCCGCCGCGTCCACGATTGGAACTGCTGCGGCCGCCTCCCTGAGGCATACGACCACGATTGCTATCGGAACGGCCGCGATAGCCACCCTGGCCCTGAAGGCTGCGCTGACCCGAGCGGGGCGCAAGTTCGCCGCGGCCTTGATAGCCACGCTGGCCCGAACGCGGAGCCGAAGAGCGCTGGCCATACGGCTGTGATTGAGAGCGAAGACGCGGCGTCACCTGCGTGGTATCGGCATCCGCATAGCCACCGCGAGAGCGTCCCGTAGAGGCACCACGGTAACCGCGATCGGAATAGCCGCCGTCGCCGTAGCCGGCACGAGGGTCACGCGCCACGCCGCGGGCAGCGGGAAGCGCACGGTCCTCAGGCATCGGCGTACTGCGGAACCGGTCACGCTGTGAGCGAATCTCCTCGCCCGAACCCGTCTCGGTAATATAACCGGCCTGCTGAGGACGCTGTCCATAGCGGGTCGAACGACCGCCCTGAACCATCAGGAAGCGCCCGTTATCGACCGAGGAGCGCGAATTGACGTAGCCAGCGGCGTCCTGAAAACGACCGCCCTGCTGAGACGTCTCGCGTTCGTATGCCATCAGGTCGTCAAAGTAGGCATTGACGACCTCGCGCGGATTGAGGCCCAAAAAGCGAGCATAGCTCGAAATCATGCCCTGCGCATAGCCGCGCGGCGGCATCGAAGCAAAGTTACCGGTCTCGAAAAACTCGATGATCTGCGGCCTGATTTTGATGGTGTTGGCGACCTGCTGAATGGAAAGGCCCATTCGGCGACGCTGCTCGAGCAGCATGTCACCAAAGCGTGCAGCCATCAGAATCCTCCAAACTCACGATCTTCACGTGCCATCTCGGCGTCGACAGACTCCAGCGCGGCAAGCCCCTCCTCGTCCAACAGGACCTCGCGCGGCTTGGAACCGTCGGGCGGGCCGACGACACCCTTTTCTTCCAGCATGTCCATAATACGCCCGGCGCGCGCATAGCCAACCTTAAGGCGGCGTTGCAGGCCAGATGTGGAGCCCAGCTGCGATTCCACCACAATATGGGCGGCTTCCCAAATGAGCGGATCATCGTCTTGCGGCTCGGCAACTCCGGTGCGGACAATGCCGCCACCCGCCATGGACATGGAAGCGGGCGCCACAGCCGACAGGATCTCCTCATGGTAGTCGGGCTCGCTTTGCGACTTGACGAACTCGACAATCTCGTTGATTTCATCGTCCGAGACAAAGCAGCCCTGAATACGGCGAGGCTTGCCCCAGTCGACCTTGGAGAACAGCATGTCGCCCAAACCGGTGAGCTTTTCGGCACCCATCTGGTCGATGATGACGCGCGAGTCGATGCCCGTGGCGACGTTAAAGGCGATGCGGTTGGTGATGTTGGCCTTAATGAGGCCCGTCACCACGTTGGAGCTCGGGCGCTGCGTGGCCACGATAAGGTGGATACCGGCGGCACGGCCCAGCTGAGCAATACGCACGATCGAGGCCTCGACATCCTTACCGGCGACCATCATCAGGTCCGAGAGCTCGTCGATGATAATGACCAGATAGGGCATCTTTTGCGGCGGGTTATCGTAATGTTCAAACTCGCCGGCGGCCTGCTTTTCGTTGTAGGTCGAGATCTTACGCACGTTGAGACGCTCGAAGACCTTCAGGCGACGCTCCATCTCGGACACGGCCCATTGCAGAGCGCTCGCGGCCTGCTTGGGCTCGGTCACTACAGGCACGTAAAGATGCGGCAGACCGTTATAGCCCGCAAGCTCGACGCGCTTGGGGTCGCCCATGATCAAGCGAACGTCCTCGGGAAGGGCGCGCATGAGCAAGGTCGTGATGATGGAGTTGATCATGACCGACTTACCGGAACCCGTGGTACCGGCGATCAGCAGGTGGGGCATCTTGGCAAGGTCGGCGACGACCGGCGTACCCTCGGCATCTCGACCGATGGCGAGCTCGAGCGGACCGCCCTTCACATAGGGAAGCACGTCGCCCAGGTTGACGTTCTGGCGCTTGCGATTGGGGATCTCGATACCCACAAGCGAGGTGCCGGGGATCGGGGCAAAGATACGCACGGACTGGGCAGCAAGCGATAGCGCGATATCGTCCTCGAGGCTCGAAATCTTGCTCACGCGCTCGCCCTCGCCAGGTTGCAGCTTAAAGGTCGTCACCGTGGGGCCGGCGATCCAGCCGACCACGCGGGCACTACGACCAAACTCCAGCAAGGTGGACTGAAGCGACTCGGCAGTCTGTTCCAGCTCCTTGTCAGAAGACGCGGAGGAAGCCGACTGCGGGTTGGCATGCAGAATCTCAAGTGGCGGAAGTTTGAGGCCGTCCTCTTCTTCGCCCTCGTTATCTGCGGCGCCGCCGTCCGCTCCCCCATCGCTAGCCGCAGCCGATTCGACAGCACTCAAGGCAGGCGCATCGGCAACCTTGGGATGCTTCAAGAAGTCGGGGATCTGAGGTGCTGCCGAGACAGGATTCACGGCAAACGGCGGCTCGGACTCGTCGATCTTATCGGGGTCGTCTTCCATCGAAAGCTGACCGGTTACCTGGTCGCGCTTTGCATGGCGACGCGGCAGCAAAGTTGTCTTTGCGGTCTCAATCGGAGCCTCGTCGTCCTCGTCATCGCCCTCGGTGAGCTCAATCTCGCTCTCGGACCAAGACGGGTCGGGCTCACTCGTATTGAGTTTGGGCGCAGCCTTGCCCTTCTTGGCATGGCGGCGCGGCAACAGCGTCGTCTTAGCGCGCTCAGCTTCCACGGCATCGGACACGTCGACAAACGGATCCTCGTCCTCGTCGTCATCGTCCAAAACCGGGTCCACATCGTTGCCCATGACCGTGGTCACGGCAGCATCGGAGCCCTTTTGACGAAGAATGCTCAGGTGAGGACGGGCAACGCCGGGCACCGACAGGGCCTCATCGTCACCCCACGGACTCGCGTTAACATCGGCACGACGGCGCTCGGCAAAATCAGCCGCACGGTCGCGAGCAGAGCGCAAAACGCCGCCCACCGAAAAGCCGATGATGACCAGGCCCACGACGACAAGGCCCAACAGGACCACCATCGCGATAGGCTTACCCAGGGCATTCTGCAGCGCACTCGCAATAAACGCACCAATGTAGCCACCCGAGGCGGACAGATTTTGCGGCGTGAACATAAGGTCGCACGAGTCGCTCGTACCTGGCACCATCAACGAAAGAATGGAGACGACGGCGATAAAGACCACGGCGCCGCCCGCAACAGAGCGCGCATTGAGCGGCGAGTCCTCGCCTAAAAAGAGCGTGGCGGCAAACAGCAAAATGACGATCGGCAGCACGTAGGCGCCCAGACCAAAGCCCAAGTGGTAGAAACCGGCAACCGCAGCCGTAACGGGCGCAGTCGCCGGCGAAATCACGGCAATAAAGGACGCAATCGCCAAGACGGCAATGACCACGCCGGCGATATCGCGGTTGGCCGAGGGCTCGACCAAGGGCTCGAAATCATCGAACTCGGACTCGTGACCCTTATTGGCACGCAGATGGGAACCGGCACCCTTAGCAGATGCCGGTTGGTTGTTGGCCTTATTGCCTTTGGCGTTTTGTGCAGATCCGCGCGCCAAACTAAACCTCCATGACGACCGGGATGATCATCGGACGAGTGCGCGTACGGCTCCAGATAAAGTTGGAGAGCGAGTCGCGCACGGCCTTGCGAATGGCATCGGAACCGCTGCTGGTAAAGCTAAACTTACCCTTCTCGATCGTCTTCATAATAGACGCGGAGGCATCCTCGGAGAACTGGTCGTCGATGGCAAACGAGACGCCGCGGCCCGAGAACTCGATGGCCTCGATCTTCTTGTGCTTGAGCGAGACGATGGCAACAGCGGTAACCATACCGTCGTTGGCGAGCTTCTGGCGATCGCGCAAGACGATGGGGTCGGTATCGCCGATACGCAGGCCGTCGACGTAGACGACGCCGGACTCGACGGGCGTACCGCGTTTGACGATACCGCCGCGCATCTCGAGCGTATCGCCGTTATCGAGGATAAAGATATGATCGTCCTTGATGCCCATCTTGCGAGCCAGCTGGGCATGGGCGCGCAGATGCACGGCTTCACCGTGAACCGGCATAAAGTACGTGGGCTTGGCCATGGCCATCAGGAGCTTGAGCTCCTCCTGGCTACCGTGGCCCGAGACGTGGACAAGAGCGCGGTTCTTATCCCACACGTCGCAACCGAGCTTGGCTAGGCTGTTGACGACCTGCTGGACGGCTTTCTCATTGCCGGGAACAGGAGTTGCCGAGAGGATGACGGTATCGCCCTCGTGGATAGAGAGCGTCTTGTGCTCGCCATTGGCCATGCGGGACAGGGCCGACAGCGGCTCGCCCTGCGAACCGGTGCACATGACGACAATCTTGTCGTCAGGCAGGTTATCAATGTCAAAGGCATCGATGATATCGGCGTCGTCGATGTTGAGGTAGCCCAGCTCGCGCGCGACGCGGGTGTTGGTGAGCATGGAGCGACCGGTCACAACGACCTTACGGCCGCACTTACGGGCGGCATCGCAGATCTGCTGCAGGCGATGAATGTGGCTCGAGAACGACGCGACGAACACGCGACCCGGGGCGTTCTTGATGGCGTGCAGCAGATTGGGGCCAACCTCGGCCTCGGACTTGGTAAAGCCGGGAACCGTGGCATTGGTGGAGTCGGACAGCAGCAGATCGATGCCCTGCTTGGCAAAGCGGCTGATAGCGGCGTAGTCGGGCGTAACGCCGTCGATGGGCGTCTGGTCGAGCTTAAAGTCGCCCGTGTGCATAACGGTGCCCTGATTGGTGCGGATGAACACGCCCAGAGCGCCGGGGATGGAGTGCGTCATCGAGAAGAAGTCGAGCGAGATGCCACCCAGATTGACATGGCTGCCGCCCTTGACCTCACGGAACTTGGGCGCGCGGATGCGGAACTCAGAAAGCTTGCCCTCGATAAAGCCAAGCGTCAGCTTGCTCGAGAAGATGGGCACCTTGTTGTTGAGGTCCTGCAGCAGATACGGAAGCGAACCGGTGTGGTCCTCGTGGCCGTGGGTGACGACGATACCGCGGAGCTTTTCCTCGTTCTCCAAAACATAGGTGTAGTCGGGAAGCACCAGGTCGATACCGGGCTGGGAGTCATCCGGGAACATGAGACCGGCGTCGACGAGCACCATGTCGTCGCCGCACTCGAAGACCGTCATGTTCTTGCCGATGCCGTCAAGGCCGCCGAGCGGGATGATCTTCAAGGGAGATGATTTTTTAGCTGCCATAGGTTAGTGTTGTTTCCTTTCTTCGAAACGGGTCTGGAACAACCGACGGGGCGCTTCTGGCAAACCGACCGCCGGGAACGTACAAACATGCATCACAGATTCGACGCAGTAACCACAGTATGATACCCATTTGCACAACAACAGACCACCCATGCATCAAAGCCCCATCTGAACCTGTGTATCCCGCCGGTCAGGGCTCAGCGGCCCCGGCACGGGCTAAGTTTCCTGCTCTACAG
>WGSL01000031.1 GCA_014871665.1 Collinsella sp.
CAACGCACGAAGATAGTCTTCTGCGGCGTGGGCGAGTGCGGATGCGGTGCCGGCGGACATGGGCGTTGCGGGTGTGGGCTCGGGCGCGAGGAGCGGGGCCACGACACCAAACTGCTCGGTGGAGATGGTCGGCTCGTCAGCCTCATTCTGCTGCGTGGACGCTGCGGCCGGTTCGGCAATCATGTTTGCCGCGGGTTCGGCTTCCGGTTGCCCAGAATCTGCTTCCGCGGCTTCCGTAAGCGCATCGTCCTCGCGCTCCTCGTCGATCAAAAGCGCCTCGCGCGTCTGTGCTGCGGCGTTTCGGATATGCCCCAGCTGGCTCAGGTCGATATCGATCTTGACGGGCTGGTGTGCAGCGTCCCACGAAAGCCAGGCCACAATCTCATCGTCGATGATCTTGGCCAGATATTTGGGAACCTTTTCTTCCTTAAGGGGATGAGCGGGATCCAACGCCAAGCGCAAGCGCTGATCGCAGGCACGCATCATCTCGCCGAGCTTGCTGCTCTTTTGTCTGCTGCCGTGGATGCGCATGCATTCCCAAAAGCCGTTTTGGCAACGGTAGATATGGATGGGGTCCAGACGATATTCGCAGTCCTTGTGGCGCTCGGGGGCAAAGAAGACGGCCGAGGCAAACATGGTATAAGGCATGGCCGTCTCCTCCCCAAACAGGCTCGCCACAATGCCACTCTTTCGGTGCGTGTCATAGTAGCGGGCCATGCGGACATAGACGGCGCAAGCCACGTGTCGCAGGTCGCGATGGTGCGCATGGTTGATCCTTGAGTTGCCCAGGTTGTAGGTCGACAGCGCATTGATCGCAGCCATCAGTCGCTCCTCGCGCGCCTCATCGGGCGGCAGGGGGAGGGTCGGCTCGGAGGATTTGCGGCGTTTGGTTGCTGGTGTAGCGGGTGTAGGCAAGGGCTCGATATCGCGTGCCGCACGGCGCAGCTCAATGAGCGCCTTATCAAATAAGACCGTTTTGGAATCGCTGAGCAGTTTGGGATCGAGCCCGTGGAATACGGCGTAGTCCTGCAGCCATACGCGCGCGAACCGGTCGATGCCGGGCTCATAAGCTCGGTATGATTCCCAAAAGGCTTTGATTTTGCGGAAGCCGTCGAGCGGATTGTCTACACCGATGCCGCAGATGAGCTCGTAGAGATATAAAAAGGCGAAGGACGTGGACGTCTCTTCCACTTTTTTGCGGCGCACCTGGGCGCGCCAGGTAAAGTAGCCGCGCAGTTGTCGATCGCTCATGGCGTTGTAGGTGGGAAAGTACGACTTAAACGTGCCGTTGTAGGGACAATCGTCTTCGAAGTCGGCCATCAGTAAGCCCTGACGGTAAAAAAGCTCCGCCTCTGATAGCCAACGCCCCGCGCCGCCCTTGGGATCATCCTGCCAGCGCGATATCTCGCGCATCTTGCGGTACTGGTCGGGGAGGAAGTTCTGCATCTGTCGGCCGGTCTTGAGAATCGGCTCGTCAGCATAGATTTTATTTGAGAAGCGGGCGGACTGATGGGTCCGAGCCTCGGCCATAATGCGCTCGATGAGCATCTTGACGTCCTGGTCGGCCACCGCCCTCTCCTCTCCCTATACGGTGTCGGTGACCTCATATCATAGCACAGCATCAAACAGATGTTCGAAATGCCGCAACGTAGATAGATTTAGAACAGGAGGGCGTAGATGACGGCTATGACGACGGCGGGCAGCATGTTGGCCGTGCGGAAGGTCTGAGGTCGGATAAGGTTGACGCCGACGCAGAAGATGAGCATGGATCCCACGAGTGAGAGGCTGTCGAGGGCCGCCGTGGTCATGATGGGGGAGAGCGCGCCCGCAAACAGCGTGATCGTCCCCTGGAACACGGCGACGGGCAGGGCCGAGAAGATGCAGCCGCGGCCGAGCGAGGCCGTCATGGTGCAGACAATGATGCAGTCCAGTGCACCCTTCAGGGCGAGTGTGGACCAGTCGCCGAGCAGGCCGTCCTGGATTGACCCCACAATGGCCATGGCGCCGATACACACGGTGAGTGAAGCCGAGACAAAAGCGTTGGTGAACTCGTTATCGCCCTCGCTGCCGGTTTTGCGCTTGAGCCATTCGCCAAGGTTCTCAATGGCGGCCTCCAAGTTGATGGCCTCGCCGATGAGCGAGCCGAGGGCGAACGAGACAATGAGCATGGTGGTGCCGGTGGTCGCTAGCGCCTTCCCATCGATAAGGAGCATCTTTTGCATGGTGCCGCCAAGGCCGATAAACAGGACGCACAGCCCCGATGCTTTCATGAGCGTGTCTTGGATGCGCGGTGTAATGAAGCGGCCGCCCGCTAATCCCAAAAGACCGCCCGCAACTAAAAGCACAACGTTGATGATTGTTCCCAAGCCCGGCATGAGCCCTCCTGTATTGATGCCAACGTGGCAATCGTAGCAGAACGAAATGCGAGGTACATCGCGACTCATCTAATACGTTATATAAGTGGTATTAGGAATGATGCGCGGCATTTAAGCCTCAGGTGGTTGTCGGGACATAGGGATAGTATTCAAAGCGCAGTGTCATAAGCCGCTGTGGGGATTCAATAGCCGCGGCGATGATATTGGCATCGCGGGCACGATCAAACCCTTCGAGTTCGATCTGATACGAGACGTCTTGCATAATGTCCAGACGTCGCCAGGCCAGGAGTGTGTCGCCATCGAATTCCAAGGTCTTGCCTCCGTCTGGAGCAACGGCGTATAGACGCAGCTTGGCGGTGGTTGCAGGGTCGACAACTGTGACCTTTTTAATTTCGTTTCGAGTATTCTTGGCGCCCAACAAGGTGAGCAGTGTTGGGGCCACGACCTCGCCCGATGGCAAAAAGACGACTTCGATGGATTCAGGAAATGCGATGATAGCCGACTTGCGGACGGGCTGATTGGCGGCGGCAACTTCGATGTTCGCAGCGTCGATGACCTCTGTGTGGTCGAGTGCGGCAAGCACGCAACAGTTACCTTCATCGATCTCTTGAGGATCAGCAAGCCCCAGACTGTCCGCGAGCTCGGGATCGTTTGGATCGGCAGCGGGCTCATTCGGTGCTTCGAAAGAAGCTGGGGCGCTGTTTGTCGGCGACGGCGTGTCGCCCGCACCTGCTTCTTTATCCGCGCTCTCTTCTTGTATGGTTGCGTTGATGGGTTCGTCGTTTGAGGGGAGCGTCTTGGCGTCAAGCGCGGAGGGGAGAATTCCGATGGCTCCGGATCCGTTCCACTCCATTTCGAGAAGCGCCGGGTCGGCAAGAATGCGTTGCCTGCTTTGCGCGTGGGCATCGATTTCAATAGGGCCTGCCTCTATCCCTCGTGTAAGACTGAGTGATCCGGCTGGCTTCTCGAAATGAGCGTTTGTGTCTTTGGCGCTGACGGCGTAGAACAGCAGGGACGCTTCTCCCGCCGCGATGGCATCGGTGCCGGCTTTGGTCAGTCGCAACGATGCCGTGAATGAGAGGGTGGGCTGCGCATCGTCTGCATTCGCGGCGGCGCAGCCCAGACATATACCGCCTCCTTTCTCGAAAAACGTACCGTCGAAGGCGACCTTCGCTCCGTTCGCCGAGTCATCGACCGAAGCGATGTCGATGCGCAGCTCTAAATTGCATGGATCGCCATCCGCATCGAGCACAACCGAGCGCCACATGCAGACGGCGCACCCCGCCTGGGAGCCGTTTGCCTTGTTCGAACGATTGATATCCACGACTATCGAGCCGTCCGTATTACGACGAAGGCATCCCGAGGTTGAGATTGCGGCTTGTGCGATCGAAAAACGCTTACACGCAATGGCACTCGACGGATTTGGTGCGGAGCTTAGGGCTGCTGGTAAGGAGTCTGCCATGACGGGAGTCGCCCAAGCGGCGACGGGCGTTCCGGTTGCGAGCGCGCCGCAGAGTGCGACGACGGGCAAAAGGTTCTTTGATGCCATGGGGTCTCCTTAGCTAATTTAGTGCGGCCTGTCCGTGTTTTGTTTCTGGCTGCGTTTGATGTGCAGACCGAGGCCGGCGGTCCCCGCGCCTGCTGCTGCGGCGCCTGCTGCCAAGAGCCATCGTCTGTCGCCTGTCTGCGCCAACGGTTCCTCGCGGTCGCCGCGGTCGAGCTCCGAGAGGTCGACCGTCACTTGCGTGGCGGCCTGCGCCTGTTCTTGCTGGGCAAAGGCCATGGCTGGCCCAAACGCTAGGATGCTGACGGCGGCGGCCAGGGCGACAGCCTTATGCCGTGTGCGCACCGGGCTCGACCGTCCAGGTGATCGTTGCAACCTGATCGCCTTCGCCGGTTACGCGGAAGATGTCGCGCGTGACGCGGGCGACGTTTCCGCTTGTCTTGAGCTTAATTATGTCCTTGCCGCCGGCAATGCCCTGGTAGCCCATGTCGAAGGCTGCATTCTTGGAAAGATCGAGGCCCGTCCCCTGCGTTGCGGCGCTGGCGTTCTGGAGTGCGCCGTCGGGGCCGACCTTAAAGTCGATGGAGTTCTGTGCGGTTCCGGCTTTGGCGTCGGCAGCAATGGTCCAGGTGTTCATGGCGTCGATCTTCATGTTGGTGACATGGATGCCGTAGGCCGAATGATTGTCGATGGTGGTCGCGTCTTCTGAGGGGCCCTGAAGCGTGCCGTCGGCCTTGGCGACGAAGGGAATAACCGTCGGAACTTTGAACTCAACGTTGTCGATCTCGGTCCTGACCATTACTTTCGTGGTTCCAACGCGCCCGGCTGCCATAGCTGGCGTCGGGGCGGCGCCCATTGCGAGCGCGAGCGCGAGCCCTGCGCCCACGACGAGCGCTCTGGCTCCGTTCATGTTCCTGGTGATGTCCATGGTCGTTCCTTTCTATTCGCCGCGGGCCGTCCCCGCGATGATTGGACGAATGCTGGTGAATTGCGTGCGGTGCCGCGTCGGCCGGAAAAGCTAGTTCTCGGCTTGCTCAACCCGCACCTTGACACGTGTCGGATTGCCGTGGCTGTCGAGGGTCTTGGCATCGAGTGCCTGGATCTCGATGTACGCCTCGCCTTCTTTGATGTCGCCGGCGGGGCACGTTTCGATTGTCTTGCCGGTCTCGACCACACCGGATTCGTACATGGTCTCGTCGTTTTGGATGACGCGGAATCGCTGGGGAAATTTATTGTCTTGGACGTTTTGCACGTTGACGCGCAGCTTGCCGTCCTCCTGCAGCTGAGCGACCGGTGCGACCGAAATCGTCATCATGTTGTCGCGGACGATGGCGTCGAGCTCATCTTGGATTTCCTGACGCGTTTTGCCCTCGGCCGTCGTAACCGAAGCGCCCGCCTCGGGTACGGGCTGCGACTGCCAAGCGTATAGTCCTACGGCGACAAGGGCACAGACGATGGCCAAACAGGCAAGGATGAGCTTCTTGCGACGACCCAGGCCTGCAAAGTGGGGTGGCTTCTTCGCGCTCATGCGGCATCCTTGGCGGTATAGATGCGCGCAAAGGTGGACGGGTTCGCTCCAAAGAGCATGTGAAGCATCAGGCGGCGTGAGTAGACAAGCTCGTCGAAGTCGGGAGGGAGCTCGATGTCGTGGATATGCGCGATGCGGTGGGCGAGCGCCGAGAACGACTCGGGGTCGCAGATCACATCGGTGGTAACGTGGTAGACCGTCGTATCGGGGAATGCCTCTTCGTCGAAAGGCAGGAGATGGGGATCGTCGTCGACTTCGATGGCGATGCCGTACTGGGGCCAGTAATATGCCATGGGAACCTCCCTGCTTCTGGGGCCATAACTTCTGTCGGTTTTGGCTGTCGATGCCGACGGTATCAGCCACTACTTGACCAATTGCTGACCAAATGCTTGACGGATTGGTGTCTCCGCAGGTAAAAGGCGGCAAAAAATACTCCAACTTTTTTCAAGCGACAATCGCGCGGTCGGCGACGGCGGGGCCATATGTGTCAAAAGCATCGTCTGCCGAGGAAATCAAGCCGCTCGCCGAATTGCACGAACGTAAAAATCGCCAATTATGGAGACGGTCTCGAACACGTCGACGAAACGATGCGGTAACATCTCCCTGCAAATACTGTAGTTAGCTAAAGGGGGAGTTCGCGTGTCTGCAACCATCAAACCCTTCACCGACGAGTTCGAAGAGTATGGTCGCGACGAGTCTCGCGCATCGGGCGAGGCCTCGAGCATCTCGTTTCCGACAACGGAAGACGAGGTCCGTGCCATTTTGGAAAAGCTCCATGCCGAGCGTGTCCCGGTAACGGTTCAGGGCGCCCGAACCGGCCTTGCCGCCAGTGCCGTGCCCCACGGCGGGCATATCCTCAATACTTCCCGTATGAATCGCTACTTGGGCCTTCGCCGCGATGAACAAGGCCAATTTCTGCTGCGCGTGGAGCCGGGCGTTGTGCTCTCGGAGCTGCGCAAGCAGCTGAGTAAGAAGGTGCTGCCGACTGCTGGTTGGGACCATGCATCGCTTGAGGTCTACGAGGAATTCCAAGAGGCCCCCGAGCAGTTCTTTCCCACCGATCCCACCGAGACGTCTGCCTGTCTGGGCGGCATGGCGGCATGTAACGCCTCCGGCGCCCGCAGCTACGCCTACGGCCCCATGCGCCCACATATCACGGGACTCCACGTCGTGCTGGCTGATGGCGATTTGCTTGAGCTTCAGCGCGGCGAGGCTTTTGCCCAGGGCCGCCACCTGTCGCTCGTGACGGCAGCGGGCCGTACGCTCGAGCTCGATCTTCCCGGATATACCATGCCCAAGACAAAAAATGCCTCAGGTTATTTCGTTGCGGACGAAATGGACGCCATCGACCTCTTTATCGGTGCTTGCGGCACGCTCGGCGTTATCACCGAGCTCGAGATCGCCCTGCAGGCGGCGCCTGCGGTCGTTTGGGGTGTGAGCTGCTTTTTCGATAGCGAAGACAAGGCCGTGTCCTTTACCGATTCCGTGCGTCCCGTCCTGTCCCATGCGGCTGCCATCGAGTACTTCGACGCTGGCGCCCTGGATATTCTACGTCGCCAGCGCGAGCAGTCGACGGCGTTTGCCTCGCTGCCGGCGCTCGACAAAGAGGCCAAGGTCTGTGTCTACGTGGAGCTCGACTGCGACGACGAAGCCCAGGCGACTGAGGAGCTGTACCACCTGGGATGGGTTTTGGAGCTTGCGGGCGGCCACGACGACGCGACCTGGGTTGCGCGCACCGAGGTCGATCGCGAGTGTCAGCGATTCTTCCGCCATGCGGTGCCCGAGAGCGTCAACATGCTCATCGACGAGCGTCGCCGCACGGATCCTACCATCACCAAACTGGGGTCGGACATGTCGGTGCCCAACGCACGCTTGGCCGATGTCATCGCCCTTTATCGCCGTACGTTGTCCGAAAGTGGGCTTGAATCTGCCGCCTGGGGGCACATCGGTAACAACCATCTGCATGTGAACATTCTGCCGCGCGATGCGCAGGATTACCGCCGCGGCGGAGAACTCTTTGCCCAGTGGGCTTCCGAGGTCACGGCCATGGGCGGTGCCGTTTCTGCCGAGCATGGCGTCGGTAAGATCAAGGCGGGCTTTTTGGAGACGATGTACGGTCACGAGGCTATGGTCGAGTCGGCGCGGCTCAAGCTCCAGCTCGATCCCGACGGGCAGCTGGGTCGCGGCAACCTGTTTTCGGAGAAGCTCTTGGATGAGCTCGTCCAGAAAGGGGGCGCGTGAAGATGAGCGATTTCCATATGGTGGTGTGCGTCAAGGCCGTGCCGGGCAGCACCGAGGTCAAGATGGACCCCAAGACCAATACCATCGTGCGCGATGGCAAGCAGGCGGTCATTAATCCCTTTGATGCGAGCGCTTTGGAATGCGCACTGGCGCTGAAAGACGACTTTATCGGCTTTGGCATGGACGTGCGCGTAACGGTGGTGTCGATGGGCATCCACGCGACCGAGTCGCTGCTGCGCGACTGCATCGCTCGAGGTGCCGACGACGCGCTGCTGCTGACCGATCGCGCCTTTGCAGGTGCCGATACCCTAGCCACCACCTATGCCCTCAAATGCGGCATCGAGGCTCTCGACGAGGACTTCGACCTGCTCATCTGCGGCAAGATGGCAGTGGACGGCGATACGGCCCAGATCGGCCCCGAGCTGGCCGGTGCTTTTGAGATTCCCTGTGTGACCGACGTGAGCTGCGTGCAGAGCGCGGGCTTTACGACCTGTGGTTCACTGGCGCTTGTTCACGGCTGCGATGCCGGCGAGGAGACGGTCTATCTTGAGATGCCGTGTGCGATGACGACCGCCAAGGAGATTGGCCAGCTGCGTATGCCGAGTATTGCCGGTATCCGCGCATCCGAGGATGCGGACGTGCGCGTGGTCAGCGCTGCCGACGTGAACGCCGACCCCTCGCGTTGCGGTCTTGCCGGATCGCCGACGCAGGTCGTGCGCTCGTTTGTGCCCGACCGTGATCAAACGTGCGAGACCGTTGAGGGCACGGCATCCGAGCAGGCGGAAAAGCTCGCCAAGATTATCGAGGGGATGGCATAGATGAGCGGATTGAATATCGATAGCGAAGCCTGCATCGGTTGCGGTCGCTGCGTTCGCGCCTGTGCCTCGGGCGGCATCGTAGTGGAAGGCGAGCGATCAAGCCGATGCGCCCGCGTAACCGACGGCTGCATCCTATGCGGTGGGTGCGTCGACGCCTGCCCTGTCAACGCTATCTCGATCGAGCGTGATGAGGCCGCTGGTGCGGTTGGCCTCGATGCGTACCGAGACATTTGGGTATTCGCGCAGACCGACGAGCACTATACGGTGAATCCCGTTGCCTATGAGCTCATGGGCAAGGGCCGCGAGCTTGCCGATGCTCGTGGCTGCCGTTTGGTGGCGCTGGTCGGTATGGGCCCCGAGGGTTCTCTCGGTGACCTGGAGCATCTGGTTTGCGCGGGCGCCGACGAAGTCCTGGCCTGTCGCGACGAGCGCCTGCGCCAAAACGATGCGGAGGTCTACGCCCGCTTGATCTGCGATTTGGTAGCCGAACGCAAACCCGAGGCCATCCTATACGGTGCGACCGCTTTTGGTCGCGAACTGGCACCCGGCGTTGCCGTGCGTTTGCAGACGGGCCTTACGGCTGACTGCACCGTACTTTCGATGGATGCAGAGACGGGACTGCTGCAACAGACGCGTCCGGCGTTTGGCGGCAACCTGATGGCCACCATCATTTGCCCCAACCACCGTCCGCAGATGGCAACGGTGCGCCCCGGTATCTTTAAGGCTCCCGACTTCGACTACGGCCGCTCTGGCACGATCACCCAGATATCGCTTGCGGATGATGCTAAGGCTCGTGTCGAGATCTCGATTCCCGCCGAGGAGTGGGGACAGCAGCCCTCGATCGCCAATGCCGAGTGCCTGGTCGTGGTGGGTCGCGGCATTGGTTCCAAGAAAAACCTGCCGTTGATGCGAAGGCTCGCCGAGGCTCTGGGAGCCGAGCTTGGCTGCACGCGACCTGTCGTGGAGGCCGGCTGGTTGGAGTATCGCCATCAGATTGGCCAGACGGGCGTATCGGTTTCGCCCAAGCTTCTCGTGAGTATCGGTGTTTCGGGCGCCATTCAGCATCTTGCCGGCATCGGTGGGGCGGAGTGCATTATCGCCATCAACGAGGACCCGGATGCCCCCATTTTCGGTGCTGCCCAGTACAAGGTTGTTGGGGACGCCGTCGAGGTCGTCGAGGAGCTGCTGGCCCAGCTTGAGCGCTAGGCGCGCGCCAGCCAGTCGCGCATCTCGTCCTTTAGGCACTCCCAGGTCGCTTGCGTGGTGGGATTGGTAAAGGGGCGCGTAATGCCAAAGGGTGCGTCGAGCAGGCGGTAGATATCGCCCTGTTCGCGCGCCAGCGCGCGGCTTGCTGGATAGACGAGCTCAAACATAAAGCAGATAAGCCCCACCAAGAAGTCGGCGGGCTCATCGCGCTCATCGCGTGCGACGCAGCGGTGCTCGTCAAAGGCGGCAAGTGTCGGCGACGAGAAACGGCTGCCGAGAAACGTCTTCTCGTCCACCTTGAGGATAGTGTCGACGGTGCTGTCGGCGATGGTGCGCATAATGTCGATCTTGTCACCATCGCGCACGATATCGCAGAAGCACCGTGTACGCTCGTCGAGTTGTGCCGGCAGGCGAAAGTCGCTGTGATAGGCGATGCTCGCTCGGATGAGCTCGTCATGCGCACCGGTTTCGATAAAGTCACGGATGTTTGTCGTGGCGGGTGCATCGGCGGGATTCTCGCCAAAGAGGACCTCGATGCCCAGCGCCGCATGGCTCATGCTCTCGGCGTCCTTAAAGGTGTCCCAGCGTCGCAGCTGCTCAAAGCGGCCCATATCGTGTAGCAGGCCGCAAAGCCATGCCAGGTCAATATCTTCTGACGACCAGCCCTGCTCGCGCGCTACGGCATCGCATGCCTCGGCCACGTGGTACGTATGCTCGATTTTGAGCGCGATGCGTGGGTTGGTGGCGTCGTAGGCATCGGTGTAGCTTTTGAAGGCCGCGCGCGCCCGGTCTCGATCGATAGCTGTCATAATGACTTCCTAAAAAGTTGTGTCTTTCGATCCGGTGGCAATTGTAGGTGAACTCGGTTGCTGTCGGATGATGATTCTGCCGTATCGCTACATGCGGCTCGGAGACCTTGTCAGGATGAGAAGCGTATGGTGCTCAAAATCGTTAGAACCGTCTGGCCGGTGATGCTTACCTATGTTGCAATAGGCGCGCCGTGCGGAATGATCATGGGGCAGACGGGAATGGAGCCCTGGATGGTCTTTGCCCTGAGCAGTACGTTTGTGACGGGCAGCGGCCAGTTTATGATCTGCAACCTGTGGCTGGCGGGTGTGCCGGCAGCATCGATCGTCGCGAGCGTTGCCGCCATCTCCTCGCGTTTTGCGCTTTACTCGGCATCGATCGCACCGCATCTGAGGGGTGCCTCGAAGCGTCAGACGCTGGCTGTTGCCGCGACACTTACCGAGGAGGCATATGGCATCTCGCTTGCCAAGTTGGTTGAAGGGGAGGATTGGGGCCCGCGCGAGTCCTTTGTGCTCAACGTGATCCTCATCGCAACATGGGGCGTTTCGTGTACGATGGGCGCCATCGTCGGCGCCGTTGTCGATGTTCCCACCGCCATTGCAGCCTTTGTCTGCACCTCGCTCTTTATCTGCCTGCTCTTTTCGCAGCGGCTGTCGCGCGGTAACGTTGTCGCGGCGGTTTCGGGCGCGGTGTCCGTCGCCGTATGCAAGTTCTTGGGCCTCGCGAATATTGCCGTGCCGGCAAGCGTCGTGGTCGGCATTGCCATTGCGCTGGCGTGCGATGCTGTATTTGACGGAAGAGGTGCCCGCGATGCCCGCTAACGAGTTCTTGGTTCTGTGGCTGTCGTCGTGGGCTGCTATCGCGTTCTTTCGCATCGCGCCGGCGTTCGCCTTGCGCGGGCGGACCCTGTCGCCCCGCATTACCGAGGCCCTGGGCTATATCCCGCCCGCTGCCTTTGCCGCGCTGGTCGCCAACGACTTGGTGAACCCCGGCGCGTTCGACGCGGGACTCTGGCCTGCCTTGGTTCCCTGGATTGCGGCCACCGGCGTCGTGGCGGTGGCAATCAAGACAAAGTCGATGTTGTGGTGCTGCGTTTCGGGCATCGTGTTCTATATCGTTTTGAGCCTCGTATAGGAGCAGGACGCGTTATCGTCCCGGCCTAACGAATCGAATTTCTCACCGAGGCGGTCTGCTTCTTCTGGTACCATGGTCAAACTTTACTGTAGCAAAGCGTGACGTGGGCTTTTGTTCTGCGTCAGCGGAAATGGGGGTTTCATGGCACAGGAAGCGACCGCCAGCGAGCAAAAGAAATTCAAGGTACCGCGCATCCCGGGCGACATCATGATCTATCCGATGATCGTCGGCCTTTTGCTCAATACCTTCTGCCCGCAGGTCTTTGAGGTCGGCGGCTTCTTTACGGCTGCCTGCCGCGGCGGCTCCAACACCATCGTTGCCGCGATCTTGCTGTTCGTGGGCGCCGGCATCAGCTTTAAGTCCACGCCGGGCGCCATCAAGACCGGCATCGTCGTGCTGATTCCTAAGCTTGTAGTGGCAGCCGCGCTGGGTCTGGGCGTCGCGTACTTCTTTAACGATAACTTTTTAGGCCTGAGCTCGGTTTCCATCATCGGCGGCATTACGTTTTGCAACATGGCGCTCTATACGGGCATCATGGGCGAGTTCGGCGATGAGTCCGAGCAGGGCGCTGTCGGTATCCTGTTCTTTACGGCCGGCCCCGCCGTCACGATGATCATCCTTGGTGTTTCGGGTCTCGCCAACATCCCCGTCGGCACCATCATCGGATCCATCCTGCCGCTTGTTATCGGCATGGTCCTGGGCAACTTGTTCCCGTTTATCAAGAACCTGCTGGTTCCCGGCGCCAATCCCGCGATCGCTGTAATTGGTTTTCAGCTCGGTGCGTCCATGAGCCTTTCGAGCTTCATCGCCGGTGGCATTTCGGGCATCCTGCTGGGCCTCATCACGCTCTTTATCGTCGGTCCCATTACCTTTGCCTTCGAGCGCCTGTGTGGCGGCAATGGTAAGGCGGCTGTGGCATGTTCCACCATTGCCGGCACGGCCATGACCACGCCGGTCGCCCTCGCCGAGGTCGCTCCGCGCTATGCCGAGCTTGCGCCCACCGCGTATGCGCAGATCGCCACTGCCGTCATCATCACGGCAATCATGGCCCCGATTCTGACCGGCTGGGTCGATAAGAAGTTCTGCCAGAGCAAGGAAGACCTGTCGCCTGCCGGTGTCGAGGCCATCGAGGAGGCTGTCGCGGCCGACATCGATGGCGAGTAGCAATCGATACCCATCAATGATTCCGGCGTGCAACTCGCGCCGTTTGAGCGCCCGAACGAGAGCTGTCTTGCAGTGACGTTCGGGCGCTCTGCTATTATTCCCCTTACCCCTGCGGAGAAAGGGGCGTTTATTGCCCAGACACGAATCGGGCGATTCTGACCACTTGGATATTGAAGGGAGGGCGTCTAGTGGTTAAGGCACTCAAGATTGAGATATTCCTGCTATGCATGATTGTTCTTATCGGGCTTGCCGTACGAAGCCGTCGCTCCCTGTTCTCGAGCGCCCAGCAGCTTTTGTTTAGCATGCTGGGCTACACGTCTGCTGCCTACATTTTCTTCGATATGATCTGGACGCTTTCGGATGGTGTGGACGGCACGTTGGGCATTGCAGCCAACTGGATTTCCAACGCGGTTTCGTTTTCGCTCTTCGCCATCGCGTGTCTCATTTGGTTTATCTATTCCGAGACGATGCAGGGTTCTCACCTTGTGACCTCGCGCTATAGGGTGGTGCTTGTAACGTTGCCTACGGCTCTGGTGGTCGTGCTGGCTTTTACCAGTTACTGGACGCACGCCCTGTTCTATATCGATTCGCAGGGCGTGTATCGTCGCGGCTTTGCCTATATGATCCAGCCCATTGTCAGCTACTGTTACGTTATACATACGTCCCTGCATGCGTTTGTGCAATCTCGCAGGGTCGAGAGCCTGCAGACGAAGGCTATCTATCGAACCTTAGCATTTTTCGCCATTCCGGCCCTGGTGGGCGGTACCTTTCAGATCGTATACTCGGTGCCTGGCCTTTGTGTCGGCATAATGATTAGCATGTTGCTGCTCTATATCATCTGCCAGGAGCAGCTCATCTCGACCGACCCGTTGACTGGCCTCAACAATCGCAACCGTTTTGAGACCTATATGCTGTCGCTCTTCTCAAATGTTGGTCATACGGACGATGTGTATCTTCTCATGATGGACGCTGACGGCTTTAAGCAGATTAACGATCGCTATGGACATGTGGAGGGTGATCATGCTCTTCAGGTCTTATCTGCTGCGCTCAAAAAGGTCTGCACGGCGTCTGGCAGCTTTATCGCACGTTATGGCGGCGATGAGTTCGTAGTCCTTCAAAAGGCGGCAGCGGAACAGGACATCATACGTCTGTGCGCGGCAATCAACGACGAGCTCGCGCGCGCCGAGGTGCCGTATCTGTTGCGGATGTCCATCGGCTACGCACGGGTCGGTGACGGCGTCGATACCTGGCAAGACTTGCTTCGCGCTGCCGACGCGGAGCTCTACCGCGTCAAGGCCGAGAAAAAGAAGGCCGGCGTCCAGATACGCTAGGAAAAGGGCGCACGCTGGCGTGCGTGGCGCCCCTCGGCTCACCGATGTACTCCATTAAGCTAAAGTATGTGAATCCCTTCTGCTAAATAAGGGCAGCTCGTTAGGCCTTTTTGGGCCTGTTGACGATGATGATGCCGCTGCAGACCAACAGCAGGGCAACGATGACGGTAACGGGGCTCGTGCCAGCGCCCTCGCCGAGCAGCAGCGCGCTCAGCACCACACCAAAGACGGGGTTCATAAACCCAAAGACCGAGACGCGGCTGACGGGGTTGACGGCAAGCAGGCGCGACCACAGCGAGTACGCGACGGCGGAAATGAGTGCCATATAAATGATGAGCGCGATGGCGGGGGCGATTTCGGTGGGGGACAACGTGCCGCCCATCAAAAAGCCGATGGCGGTGAGGACCAGGCCGCCGACTAAAAACTGCCAGCCGGCAAGCAAAACACCGTCGTGCTTGCGCGAGAAGATGCCGATCAGGCAGGTCGAAAGAGCGCCCGCGACAGTGGAGGCTAGGATAAAGCCCTCGCCATCGAGCGTGAAGCCAAAGGTGCCATCTGCGCCCGAAAGGTTGACAAGCGCGACGCCGGCAAAGCCCAACACGCAGCCAAGCACCTTGGCCGTATTGAGCTTCTCGGTGCGAAATGCCAGGGCGGCAAAGAGGATTGCGAGGAAGTTGGCGCTGGCCTCGATGATGGAGCTCGACATGGCACTGGCGCGCGAGAGTCCCAGGTAGAAAAAGAAGTACTGCCCGATAGTCTGGAAGAGCGACAAGACAAAGATGGGCTTGATGTCGCGCGCTTGCGGTACGAGGGGGCGGCGTTGGGCCGCGCTCATCCCAACGATAACCAGGACGCCGGCAAGCGTAAAGCGTAAACCTGCAAAGAGCAGCTGCGAAGCGCTATCGTGCGCCGGGATACCAAAGAGTGCGTAGCCGATCTTGATGCAGGGAAAGGCCGATCCCCAGAGTGCACAGCAAACAAGACAGCCCAGGATGAGTCCGGGCAGGGTGGCGAGATACGGCTTGCGGCTTTCCATGATGTCCTTCCTACATGCGCGAAGCAAAAAAAGAACCCGCCACCGGATGTGTCGGTGGCGGGTGTTGTTACCCGAAGGGATTGTACCCGATGGGAAAGGTTTAGGCGAAGTAGGCCACGCCGCTCTCAAAGATCGGCATGAACTTATCGCCGGGGACATGCTCGGGCACGTTGCGGTACAGGTTGTCGCCGCGGCGCTCGGCATGGCCCATCTTGCCCAGGACACGGCCGTCGGGGCTCGTGATGCCCTCGATGGCGAGTGCAGAGCCGTTGGGGTTGACGGAGAGATCCATGCTGGGCTTGCCGTCCTCGCCCACGTACTGCGTGGCGACCTGGCCGTTGGCGATCAGCTGGGCGAGCACTTCGTCATTGGCGACAAAGCGGCCCTCGCCGTGGCTGATGGCGACGGTGTAGGGGTCGTCCAGGCTGCACTGCGACAGCCACGGGGACAGGTTGGACGAGATGCGGGTGCGCACCAGGCGGCTCTGATGGCGACCGATGGTGTTGAACGTCAACGTGGGCGCATTGGGCGGGGCATCGCCCTAGGCGCCGTAGGGCACCAGGCCGAGCTTGATCAGGGCCTGGAAGCCGTTGCAGATGCCCAGCATCAGGCCATCGCGGGCCTTGAGCAGGTCGCGGACTGCCTCGGTGACCTCGGGAGCGCGGAAGAACGCCGTGATGAACTTGGCGGAGCCATCGGGCTCGTCGCCGCCCGAGAAGCCGCCGGGGATCATGACGATCTGGCTCTGGCGAATACGGCGGGCGAGCTCGTGGGTGCTCTCGGCGACGGCCTCGGGCGTGAGGTTGTTGATCACGAAGGTGTCGGCCTCGGCACCGGCGGCACGGAAGGCGCGGGCGCTGTCGTACTCGCAGTTGTTACCGGGGAACACGGGGATGATCACGCGCGGGCGGGCGATCTTGGCGCCGCCGTACACGTGGATATCCTTGGCGCGGAAGTCGATGGTCTCGACCTCGGGGGTCTCGCCGGCGCTGCGGTAGGCGAAGACGCCCTCGATGCCGCTCTCCCAGGCCTCCTGGAGCTTGGCGAGCTCGATGCCCTCGGAGCCGGTGTCGATGACATAGCCCTCGACGGTGGTACCCAGGGGCTCGACGACAACGCCGTCGGCGACCTCGGGCAGCTCGGCGTCCTCGGCGAGCTCGACGATAAAGCTGCCGTAGAGCGGGGTGAAGAGGCTCTCTACGTCTACATCCTCGGCAAGCTCGATACCGATCTGGTTACCGACGCACATCTTAAAGAGGCTCTCGGCGCCGCAGCCGTAGCCGGGCGTGGAGATGGCCAGGGCGTTGCCGGTAGCAGTGAGCGCCTCGACGGCGTCAAACGCGGCGAGCAGCTGCTGAGCGTCGGGACGGTAGTCCTCGCCATAGGTAGCGGGGGCGATGCGGACGACGCGGTGCGTGAGGCCCTTGAATTCGGGCGAGACGGCACGGGCGGCCCTGCCCACGGCGACGGCGAAGCTGATCAGGGTCGGCGGAACGTTGAGCTCGCCGGCCTCGTCCTCAAACGAACCGCTCATGGAGTCCTTGCCGCCGATGGCGCCGGCACCCAGGTCGACCTGGGCCATGAGGGCACCCAGGACGGCAGCCATGGGCTTGCCCCAGCGCTCGGCCTCGGTGCGCAGGCGCTCGAAGTACTCCTGGAAGGAGAGATAGGCGCGCTTGTGCTCAAAGCCGGCGGCAACGAGCTTGGCGATGGACTCGACCACGGACAGGTAGGCGCCCGCAAACTGGTCGGCCTCCATCAGATAGGGGTTGAAGCCCCATGCCATGGCGCTCGCCGTGGTGGTCTCGCCGTCCACGGGGAACTTGGCGACCATGGCCGAGCTCGGGGTGAGCTGCGTCTTGCCGCCAAAGGGCATGAGCACGGTTGCGGCACCGATGGTGGAGTCGAAGCGTTCGGAAAGGCCCTTGTTGGAAGCGACGTTGAGGTCGGTGACAAGCGAGGTCATGCGTTCGGCGAGCGTGGTGCCGGCCCAGCTGGGCTGCCACACGCTACGGGCGCACACGTGGGCGACCTGGTGCTTGGGTGCGCCGTTGGAGTTGAGGAACTCGCGGGACAGGTCGACGATGGCGACGCCGTTCCAGGCCATGCGCATGCGCGGCTCGGCGGTAACCTCGGCGATAACGGTCGCCTCGAGGTTCTCCTCGGCGGCGTAGCCCATGAACTCCTCGACGTCACCGTCGGCGACGGCGCAGGCCATACGCTCCTGGGACTCGGAGATGGCGAGCTCGGTGCCGTCCAGGCCGTCGTACTTCTTGGTCACGGTGTCCAGGTCGACATACAGGCCGTCGGCAAGTTCGCCCACGGCGACCGAGACGCCGCCGGCGCCAAAGTCGTTGCAGCGCTTGATCAGGCGGCAGGCGTCGCCGCGGCGGAACAGACGCTGCAGCTTGCGCTCGACCGGGGCGTTGCCCTTCTGGACCTCGGCACCCGAGGTCTCGATCGACTCGGTGTTCTGGGTCTTGGAGGAGCCGGTGGCGCCACCGATGCCGTCACGGCCGGTGCGGCCGCCCAGCAGAATGATCTTGTCGGTGGGGGCGGGGCACTCGCGACGCACGTGGTTTGCCGGGGTAGCGCCCACGACGGCGCCGACCTCCATGCGCTTGGCCACGTAGCCGGGGTGATAGAGCTCGTTGACCTGACCGGTGGCAAGGCCGATCTGGTTGCCGTAGCTGGAGTAGCCGGCGGCAGCAGTGGTCACGAGCTTGCGCTGCGGCAGCTTGCCCTCGAGCGTCTCGGAAACCGGGACGGTGGGGTCGCCGGCGCCGGTGACGCGCATGGCCTGGTAAACATAGCTGCGGCCCGAGAGCGGGTCGCGGATGGCGCCGCCCACGCAGGTGGCGGCACCGCCGAAGGGCTCGATCTCGGTCGGGTGGTTGTGAGTCTCGTTCTTAAAGAGGAACAGCCAGTCTTGGTCCTCGCCATCGACATCGACCTTTACCTTGACGGTGCAGGCGTTGATCTCCTCGGACTCATCGACATCGGTCATGACTCCGGTCTTCTTGAGGTACTTGGCGCCGATGGTGCCCATGTCCATGAGGCAGACGGGCTTGGCGTCGCGACCGAGCTCGTGGCGCATCTCCATGTAGCGGTCGAAGGCCTGCTGCACCACGGCGTCATCGATCGTCACGTCATCCAGGACGGTGCCGAAGGTGGTGTGGCGGCAGTGGTCGGACCAGTAGGTGTCGATCACGCGGATCTCGGTGATGGTGGGGTCGCGGTCCTCATCGCGGAAGTACTGCTGGCAGAAGGCGATGTCCGCCTCGTCCATGGCAAGGCCGCGCTCGGTGATAAAGGCGGCAAGGCCGGCCTCGTCGAGCTCGCGGAAGCCGTCGAGCACTTCTACGGGCTGGGGCTCGGGGGTCTCAATGTGCAACGTCTCGGGCAGGTCGAGTGAGGCGATGCGCGCCTCGACGGGGTTCACCACGTAGTGCTTGATGGCCTCGATGGCGGCTTCGTCCAGAGCGCCCGAGATCATATAGACCTTGGCGGAGCGCACGGCGGGGCGCTCGCCCTGGCTGATGAGCTGCACGCACTCGCTGGCGGAGTCGGCGCGCTGGTCAAACTGGCCAGGCAGGAATTCGACGGCAAAGACGGCGCCATCGCTTGCGGGGAGCTCGTCGTAGGTCACATCGACCTGGGGCTCGCTAAAGACGGTCGGCACGCAGGAGCGGAAAAGCTCCTCGTCGATGCCCTCGACGTCGTAGCGGTTGATGATCCTCAGGGCCTCGATGCCCTTGATGCCGAGAATTTCGGTCAGCTCGCCCTTGAGCTGCTGAGCCTCGACGTCGAACCCGGGTTTCTTCTCCACGTAGATACGAGAGACCATTGGTTCCTGCCTTCCTGATCGGTTGGGCGTACGGTACGGTATGCGGCAGCGGTCGGTTTGCGGGGCAAGCCTCGCGGTCGCCTTGAGCCACATGTTTGTAAACCTCACTATGATACGACAGCTCGCGGCGCGTTGAGGACGGCGAGGGTGCTACAGTGAAGCGCAAACAAGAGAAAGGCATCACATGGCATTCGTTTCGCTCGCCATCATCGCACTCGTGGCCTTTGCAAGCCCCTTCATCGCCTCGGCGATTCCCGGGAAACCCGTTCCCGAGACGGTCTTTTTGCTCGTGTTCGGTGCGGTGCTGGGACCCCATATGCTCGGCATTGTCCATGTAGATGCCGAGGTCTCGCTCGTGTCCGAGCTCGGACTGGCCTTTTTGTTCCTGCTTGCCGGCTTTGAGATCGACCCCAAGAGCATCACGGGCGTCGAGGGGCGCTACGGCTTGGCGACGTGGGTCGTCACGTTTGGTATCGCCTGGCTTGCCGTGCGCTTTACCCCGTGGTTCTCGGTCAGTCATTTCGACGGTATCGCTGTGACGCTTGCCCTCACTTCTACGGCGCTCGGCACACTCGTACCCATCATGCGCGAGCGTTCGCTTGCCGGAACGCGCGTGGGCGACTCGATTCTCGCGTATGGCACTTGGGGCGAGCTCGGTCCCGTGCTCGCCATGTCGGTGCTGCTGTCTGCCCGCACCGGCATCCAGACGCTTGTAATTCTTGGCCTGTTTGCTGTGGTCTGCGTGCTGCTGGCCGCGGTTCCAAGTCGTTCCAGGCGCGTCGGCAGCCGCTTCTTTTCGTTTGTCGAGGAACGCGCCGACACCACGTCGCAGACCTTCGTGCGCCTGACGGTGCTCATCCTGGTCACGCTCGTGGCGTTCTCGGCCGTCTTTGATCTCGACATCGTGTTGGGTTCTTTTGCCGCCGGCTTTGTCCTACGCTATATCATCCCGGAGGGCAACCATACGCTCGAGACCAAGCTCGACGGCCTGGCCTACGGCTTTTTGATTCCGGTATTCTTTACTGTATCGGGCGCAAAGATCGACCTGACGGCCGTGGCGTCGCGCCCCGGGCTGCTCGCGGGCTTTATCGTGGCGTTGCTGATCATTCGCGCCGTGCCCATTCTCATCTCTATGAGCATTTGTCCTGCGACGCGCGATGTGTCGGCGTATGGGCGCATTACCGTGGCCCTGTACTGCACCACGGCCCTGCCGATCATCGTTGCCGTGACGAGCGTTGCCGTCAACGCGGGCGCGCTGTCGCAAGATATTGCGTCGGTCATGGTTGCCGCCGGTGCCATCACGGTGTTCTTGATGCCATTGCTCGCACAGCTCTTTTACCGCGTGGTCGACGCCGCGCCGGTCGCCGCCGTGGCAGAGGTTGCCGAGCATCCATCCGATGCGTTCGATATCCTGCGTGCCCATCATGATTTGGCGAGCCTGCTCGCACGCGAGCACGAGCTGCTGACCTCGCATGGTCACGGTCGCGTATTCGAGGGCCTGCCTACGCTCGATACGATTGCCGAGCGTCTTTCCGCCGAGGCGGCGAGCGGCCATATCGATGCCCGTATTGTGGACGCGGCACATCTTCTTGCCGATAAGACCTATGGAGACGAGGTCGATCCGTCCGAGCTGACTCCGCGCGAACGTCGCCGCCTGGAGCGCGCCAAGCTCGCCGTGCGCGAATACCGCCGCCGCATGCTGGAGCTCTATGCGCGCGATGAAGCCCAGGACGACGACGGCAAGTAGCAAGGAATGTCGGGATACGGGTTTCGTCCAAATAATAGAAGGCGCGCAGCCGGGGG
>WGSL01000032.1 GCA_014871665.1 Collinsella sp.
GACTTAAAATCTCTCGCCGCAAGGATTGTGGGTTCGAGTCCCACCGCCCCTACCATATGATTGCTTGCGAGCCCGTGTTCCCCAGGGATGCGGGCTCGTTTCTTTTGGACGCCGTCAACTGCAGAGCAGCTCATTTGGGACGGGGCTTTTTTGACTACTTTTTCCGCCCACCCAATGAGTTTCCTACCACATTTTCCGATGGAAAAACGTGGTTGTCTCGCACATTTTCCGATGGAAAAACGTGGTTGTCTCGCACATTTTCCGATGGAAACACCCAAATGGCCTTATACTAACCGAGAGGGTTGGGAGGCAATATGCAGCGACGGCTTATAAGCGAACTTATCGCTTGGAAATCAAGGACGAATCGCAAACCTCTCTTGCTTAAGGGAGCCCGCCAGACAGGAAAGACTTGGCTTCTTAACGAATTCGCAAGCCAGCAGTATCGAAACGTCATTCGTTTTGACTTTATGCTCGAGCCGAGCACACGCTCGCTGTTCGATGGGGACCTCGACCCCAAGCGCATCATCTCCCAGATAGAACTCCTACGTGGCCAAACTGTAACGCCAGCAGACACGCTCATCATCTTCGACGAGATCCAAGAGGCCCCGCGCGGGATCACCTCGCTCAAGTACTTCAACGAGCTTGCACCCGAATACCACATCGTAGCAGCCGGTTCCTATATGGGCCTCGCGCTCCGACGCGAAAACGAGTCATTTCCCGTCGGCAAAATCGACCAGCTCACCATGCGTCCCATGGGGTTCGCCGAGTTCGTTCGTGCCGTCGACGGCGACCCGCTCGCCGACGCCATCCTTGCCGCAGACATGAACCTTCTAGCAAACGTTACCGAAAAGCTCGAACACTTGCTCAAGGAATACCTTGTTGTCGGCGGTATGCCCGAAGTTGTCTCCGCTTTCGCCGAGACACGCGACTTCATCGAAGCCCGAAGGCTTCAGCAGCAAATCATCGAGGCTTACGAATCCGATTTTGGCAAACATGCACCCGCCCGCATCATCGAGCGCATGAGGTTGGTTTGGAAATCCCTTCCCGGCCAGCTTGCCAAAGAGAACAAGAAGTTTGTCTATGGCGCCCTTCGCCCCGGAGCGCGCGCACGCGATTTCGAGGAAAGCCTCCAGTGGCTCACGGACTACGGAATCGTTCATAAGGTGCCACGTGTTTCCGCTCTAAAGGCGCCGCTCTCGAGCTACGAAGACCTCTCGGGCTTCAAACTGTTCTGCATCGACACCGGCATCCTCGGAGCGCTCTCCGGTCTCTCTCCGGCCATCGTTCTTAACGGATCCGCTGTTTTTACCGAGTTCAAAGGTTCGCTGACCGAACAATACGTCGCGCAGGAGCTTTTGCTCCAGGACAAAACTCCCGCGTATTGGTCCTCTACCTCTGGCAATGCCGAAACCGACTTTGCCATCGACCATGCGGGAACCGTGCTTCCGCTTGAGGTCAAGGCGGCAGAGAACCTTAAAGCGAAGAGTCTGAAAATAGCCTGCGAAAAATTCAAGCTCGAGCGTTGCGTGAGGAGCTCCCTGGCGGCATATAGAGACGAGGGCATGCTCGTCAATATTCCGCTTTGGGAGATTGGGCAAATCGACAAGCTGGCATAGGCGCTGTGGGGACGCCCCGCAAGGACTGTCCCCAGGTGCCGGCTGTTGAGTTGCGGTGGAATAGGGACTGTTTGGCGCCCGAAAGGGCGATTTTAGTCCGTATTTCACCGCAAATTATTTAGAGGGTGCTGAGAGTGGGGGTCCAGGCGATGGTGGGAGTCGCGCCGTCGAGAACCTCGTTGATGGTGGCGGCCATGCCAGCGAGTAGGCTGTTCTCGCTTACGGTGAGCGTCTTGTAGCCGCCGGCTCGCATGAGCTCGCGAATCACCACGGCACCTGCCAAGATCACGTTCGCGCGCTTGGGCTGCACGCCCGGCAACGCGGCAATGCCTGCAACATCCAACGCAGACATGCGCTCGATAGCGGCCGAAATCTGCTCCATCGAAAGCTCGCGCAGGTGCACAAAGTTCGAGTCGTACGGCTCCAGTTCGTGGACCAGCGCCACGAGCGTGGTAACGGTACCGCCCACCGCGACGAGGCGCTCGGCGCGCTCAAAGTCGACAGGCAGGCCCTCAAAATAGGCGGCGAACTGCTCGCCTGCCCACGCGGCAGCGGCAGCAAGCTCGCCGCGTGCGGGTGGCATCGTCGAGAAAAACCGCTCCGTCACGCGGCGGCAGCCAATGTCCAGCGAGCGCGTCCCTTCTAGCGCAAAGACGCCACGCTCCGGCGCATAGACGCCCGTCGCGAGCTCCGTGGATCCGCCGCCCGAATCGGCAACAATGATGCGCTCGCCGGCAAAGTCGTGCGCCACGCCAAAAAACGTCAGGCGTGCCTCGACCTCACCCGGAATCACCTGCGGCTCAAGCCCCAGCTCGTGCAGGCCGTCCAGCAGCAGGGCGGCGTTGGACGCATCGCGCGCGGCGCTCGTGCACGTGGTGCAGATGCACGCGGCGCCAAAGGTACGCGCCTCGTCCACAAACATACGGCACGCAGCGAGTACACGCTCGACAGCCGCCTCGCAAAAGCGACCCGTCGCGTCCACGCCCTCGCCCAGGTCGGTAATCTCGGTATGCTTGGACGATTCCACAATCGCTCCGCCCTCGACCTGGGCCAACACCAGTCGCGACGACACCGTTCCCAGGTCGATCGCGGCTACCTTATAGCGTTTGCAATTTGTCATTGCGGGCTCCCCTCCGGGCGCTATTTGCCGTTGGACACGACCGTCTGGCCCTCGACGCCGTTAAACCCAAACAGCATGTCGAGCGCTTGGATGTACCACGGCGCGTCCTTACCGACTTCTTCGATTTCCTTGGCAACTTCGCTGGCCTTCTTGGCGTTCGACGACTTCTGGCTCGACGAGGCATCCGAATCGCCGTCCAGGCCCTGCACTTCAATCCTCTTCTCGCCGGGCATCACCAAGCCCAGGTCCTCGGACGCCGCGTCCTTGATGCCCTCCTCCGAGAGCAGCTTGTCGACGCTTTTTTGCAGCTCGTCGTTATATTGCTCGCGAATCTCGACCTGCTTGGCCAAGATATCGCTCGAGCGCTTAGCCACATACAGGTCGCGTACGGGAAAATACAGGCTCACGAGCGCCAGCGCCACCACGATACCGATAAACAGCGGGCGCAGAGAGCCATGTGTAAAGTCATAGATTGCCTTAACCACCGCGTTGTCGTTGGCGTAGCGCATAAAGTCCGAGCCCGAAAGACGGCTCGAAGGCCTGCTCGCTTTGTCGTGCGTCTGGGCCGAGGGACGCGACGGATGCGACGAACGTGTCGGGCGTACTGGTCCATCTGTCGAAGTATTCACTTGAGCATTGGGGCGCGAGGTGCTTGTCGGGCGCTGCGCGGAGCGGTCGGCACCGGCGTAGGCGGACCCACCGAGCTGCACCGTGCGCGCACGGCGAAGCGACGGCTCACGCGAACCGGCGGAATAGTACCTGTTGTCGTAAATCTGATCCATGTGCGCCTTGTGCGGTTGAGGTTTGTTTGCGCTTAGTATTCTAGTTATAGCACGAGCGCGCGCGCCACCTTCGACAGCCTTTGCTCGACATAAAAAAGGCGCTGAGTCATATGGCCCAGCGCCCAATGGTGCTCAACAGCGCCCGGCTGAAGCAAGGCAAATCCGAGTCTTCCCCGCCCCCGCGACCTCCGCGTGCCTAGCGAATGTTGTAGAACGCGGCCTTGCCGGCGTAGCGCGCACTGCCCTCAAGCTCGTCCTCGATGCGGATGAGCTGGTTGTACTTGGCGATACGGTCGCTGCGGCACGGTGCGCCCGACTTGATCTGGCCGGCGTTGACGCCCACGACCAGGTCGGCGATCGTGGAGTCCTCGGTCTCGCCGGAACGGTGGCTCACGATGCAAGCGTAGCCGGCCTCCTTGGCGGTCTCGATGGCCTCGAGTGACTCGGTGAGCGTGCCGATCTGGTTGACCTTGACCAGGATCGCGTTGGCGGCACCCAGCTCGATGCCCTTCTTGAGGCGCTCGGTGTTGGTGACGAACAGGTCGTCGCCCACCAGCTGCACCTTGTTGCCAATGCGGCGGGTAAGCTCGACCCAGCCGTCCCAGTCTTCCTCGGCCATGCCGTCCTCGATAGAAATGATGGGATAGGTGTCGACGAGCTTCTCCCAGTAATCAACCATCTGGGCACTCGTGTACTCCACGCCCTCGCCCTTGAGCTCATACATGCCGGTCTCGGCGTTGTAGAACTCGGTCGAGGCCGGGTCCATGGCGTACATGAAGTCGACGCCGGGCTTAAAGCCAGCCTTCTCAACGGCCTTGGTGATGTACTCGAACGGCTCGGCATTGGTCTTAAGGTTGGGGGCAAAGCCGCCCTCGTCGCCCACACCGCCGCCCAGGCCGGCCTCGTGCAGCACGCCCTTGAGGGTATGGTAGACCTCGGCGCACCAACGCAGGCCCTCGGCAAAGCTCGGGGCGCCCACCGGCATGATCATGAACTCCTGGAAGTCGACGTTATTGTCGGCATGCACGCCGCCGTTGAGGATGTTCATCATAGGTGTGGGCAGCAGATGAGCGTTGACGCCGCCCAGGTACTGGCACAGCGACAGGCCAGCCGACTCGGCAGCGGCGCGGGCAACGGCCAGCGACACGCCCAGGATGGCGTTGGCGCCGAGCTTGGTCTTGTTGGGGGTACCATCCGCAGCGATCAGCGCGGCATCGACGGCGCGCTGATCGAAGGCATCGAGGCCCACGACGGCATCGGCGCACTCGTTGTTGACGTGCTCGACGGCCTGCGAAACGCCCTTGCCCAGGTAGCGGCCCTTGTCGCCATCGCGCAGCTCGCAGGCCTCAAAGGCGCCGGTCGAAGCACCCGAAGGCACCATTGCACGGCCAAAGCTGCCGTCCTCGAGCACGACCTCGACCTCGACGGTGGGATTGCCGCGGCTGTCGAGCACCTCGCGACCGTAGACGTCCAAAATATCGCTCATGTTGTCTCCCTCTCACTTGGAAACGTAGTGGATGCAAGCGACCGGCTGACCGTGCACCGTCGGTGCGCCTCCGTAAGTTAGCCATGTCGCACTTTTTGCATTATGCCCTAAGTTAGCCGAGGGATACACTTGATTTTCGAAAAATTTAGCGGGAACGATAAGGCGTGTCAGCCCGTCGTTCCCGCAGTCTTACTCCTCCGCCTTTGCGGCATCCCACAGGTCGTTGAGGCCGTGGGTCGAAAGCTCGGCAAGATCCACGTGAGCATCGGCCGCCATCTGCTCCATCGCGGCCCAGCGACGGCGGAACTTTGCCGTGCTGGCACGAAGGGCACTCTCGGCGTCAATGCCCTCTTTGCGCGCAACGTTGACCAGGGCAAAGAGCAGGTCGCCAAACTCCATTTCGCGCTCGGGCGTTCCGGGGGCCTCGGCCTCAAACTCGGCACGCTCCTCGGCGACCTCGTCCCACACGTCCTGGACCGTCTCCCACTCAAAGCCCACGGCAGCTGCCTTGCGCGACACCTTCTGCGCCTGCATCAGCGCCGGCAGATGCGTGGGCACACCATCGAGCAGACCCTCGGGCGCGGCCTCACCCGCCGCCACGGCTTTGTCCTTGGCGGCCTTCTCGGCAAGCTTGACCTCGTCCCAAATCTTGAGTACCTCGTTGGAGCTGTCGGCATCCACATCGCCGAACACGTGCGGATGACGGCGGATGAGCTTGGCATCGATATCACGCGCCACGTCGGCCAGTGTAAACTCGCCGGCGTCAGCAGCAATCTGCGCATGCAGCACGACCTGCATGAGCACGTCACCCAGCTCCTCGCGCAGGTGAACCGCGTCGTCCGCCTCGATGCAGTCGAGCGCCTCGTAGGCCTCCTCGATCATGTTCTTGCCAATGCTGCGGTGTGTCTGTTCGCGATCCCACGGGCAGCCATCGGGCTGACGCAGACGCCAGATGGTCTGCACCAGATGCTGCAGCTCGGCCGACGCATCGACCAGCGTGGACAGATCGCGCGAGCCCTCGGCATTTTGCTGAGCCATGTGCTCTGCCATGGTTAGTCCTCCTCCAGGATCACATGACGGAACGTTCCACCCTCGTAGATGCCGTAGCTGTGCGTGCCGTCCTTGGGGATGCTCACGCTGCCGGGGTTGAAGAGCCACAGGCCCGGGTGCGCGGCGCTCTCCTCGTTGACTTTGACGTGCGTGTGACCGTAGACGAGCGCGGAGCCCTCGGGCAGCGCGGGCGCGTGGTCGACGCTGTTGTGCATGCCGGCGCCAAAGACATGGCCGTGCGTCAGGAACAGCTCACGGCCGGTCTCGTCGAACAGCGTGGCGTAGTCGGCCATGACGGGGAAGTCGAGCACCATCTGGTCGACCTCGGCATCGCAGTTGCCGCGTACCGCGATGATGCGGTCGGCCAGGGCGTTGAGCAGCGGGATTACGCGCTTGGGGGCGTAATCGCGCGGCAGGTCGTTGCGCGGACCGTGGTAGAGCAGGTCGCCCAGCAGGACGATGCGGTCGGGCTGCTGGGATTCGATGGCGGCGACCAGGCGCTCGGCCCAGTATGCCGAGCCGTGGATGTCAGAAGCGATGAGGTATTTCATGGGGGATCCTTTCGGTGAGGTTGATGGGGCGGGTGTGGCGCGTCGCCGACCGTGTTACTCAAATCGCAGTGCCGCGGCTTGTGCTGCCTGCATAACGCGCTGGAGCGGCACATTGTGCTCGCGGGCGAGACGGGCGCAGTCCTCGTACTCGGGCGCTGCACGCTCGCTGCCGTCGGGCAGGGTGGCCACCTTGACGGACACCTCGCCCCATGGCGTCGTTACGCGCTCAAAGCGGCGTGGCAGGCAAACGCGCTCCATGACCTGGCGACGAATGCCGTTGGTCGTGGTTTCCAAAAAGATAATCGTCTGCAGGCGCTCGATATCCTCGTGAGCACAGATTACCTGCAGCTGCCAACTGGGACGGCCTTTCTTGCAATAGAGGGGCAGCCAATGCACCTCGCGCGCACCCGCCTCGCGCAGGCGGTCGGCAGCGTAGGCGAGCACCTCGGGCGACGCGTCGTCGATGTCGCATTCCAGCTTGACGATGGTTTCGGGTGCATCGGTCTCGCGGGACAGCGGGGATGTGCTATCGCATTGCATACGGTCCGAATCCTTTCCGCGCGGGCTCGTTTTGTTCATCCAAACGCTAGCACATCGGACGTGGCACAGGCATGACTTTCGTCCGTCGCCGCCCTCGCCCCTATCCAAACATGTACATCAGCCTCCAAACATGTCATTTTTTGCAGCTTTTGGAGGCTGATGTACATGTTTTGAGAGCGCAAGCGAGGCCGCACCGCGCACCGCACAGCCTTTCCAATCGATTTCGAGCTCCGGCGTGCCCGGCGTGTTAAAAGCTACACCATTACAATGGAGCGGATTCGCCAAATGCAAAGGAGTCGCCATGTCTGCCTGCCCGCTGGTCGATTGCCATACCCACACCTCGTTCTCGGACGGCCATGCCTCGTTTGAAGACAACGTTCGCGCCGCTGCTGCGGCCGGCTGCCGCGTCATGGTCTCGGCCGACCATCTCACACTGCCCGCCAGCATGGATGCCAACTGCGAAGTGCAGGTTACTGAGAGCGACCTGCCGGCACATCGTCTGGCTTTTGAGGATGCTCGCAAGCTTGCCGCGCAAATCGCGCCGGAGCTCGAGCTTATCTATGGCTTTGAATGCGATTGGTACGAGGGCTGCGAGCCTTTGGTTGAGCGCTGGTCCCAGGACGCCGTCGTACGCCTGGGCAGCGTGCATTGGATTGGCAACCCAGGCGATATCATGGCCGGTGCCGCGGGTACGGCGGGAACGGAAAACGTCGCTCGCCCCGATACACCCGATTCCCTTTGCGGCTGGATCGATGATGACACCAACCTGCATGTTTGGGAAAACCTGGGGGTACACGGCGTGTGGGAGCGCTACGTCGACGACTGGTGCCGCGCTTGCGAAAGCTCACTCAACTTTGACGTAATGGCCCATCCCGACCTGGTCATGCGCTTTTCGAAGGAAGGCTTTGCGCCCGACTTTGACCCGACGCCGTTCTGGGGGCAGATGGCCGAGTGCGCTCACGACACGGGCCGCCGCGTTGAGGTCTCGACCGCCGCGCCGCGCAAGGGGCTCGACGATTACTATCCCGCGACCGGGCTATTGCGTTGCTTCGCCCACGCCGAGGTACCCATCACCTTTGGCTCGGACGCACACCGCGCCTGCGACATCTGCTGGAACATCCGCGAGGCCCAGGCCCACGCTTACGACTGCGGCTACCGAACCTTCGACATCCCCCACCCCAACGGCGAATGGGAATCCACACCCCTCGACTAGCCATCCCTTCATAAGTTGCGGTGGAATAGGGATTGTTTTGCCTGATGAAGCGCTTAAACAGTCCCTATTTCACCGCAACTTCCATGACCCCGTTACATCAACAAAGACTGTCCCAAACGACTAGTGGCGGCGGGCGTTGAGTTCGCCGGCAAGCTCGTCGAGGGTGATACCGTAGCGCTCAAGGGTTACGAGCAGGTGGTAGACCAGGTCGCCGGCCTCGTAGCGGATGTGATCGTGATCGTTATCCTTGCAGGCCATAATCACCTCGCTTGCCTCCTCGGCAAGCTTCTTGAGCAGCTCGTCCTCGACGTCGGTCAGCAGACGCGCGGTATAGCTCTCCTGCGGCGATGCATCACGACGACCGTGAATCACCTCGGCCAGACCTGTCAACGTCTCACCGATATTTCCATCCTGAACGTTTGCGGTGCGCACACCCATAGTTCAATCCTTTCTGGTGCCGAGCGTCTAATCGAGCGCCCGTCCTACGCGAGCTTCTTAAAGAAGCAGGTACGGTTGCCGGTGTGGCAGGCCGGACCCGGCGAGTCGACCTTGACCAGCAGCGTATCGCTATCGCAGTCGGCCCAGAGCTCCTTGACCGCTTGCATATTGCCGCTCGTCGCGCCCTTGTTCCAGAGCTCCTGGCGGCTGCGGCTCCAAAACCACGTGGTGCCGGTCTTGAGCGTCAGCCCCACCGACTCCTCGTTCATCCAAGCAACCATAAGCACCTCGCCGGTGTCATACTGCTGAACCACACAAGGAATCAGCCCACGGGCGTCGTACGTAAGATCAGACGCTTCTATTACCTCAGTCATCATTTCTCCCAAGCAACAAACGAAATCCCACAGGTCGGCGAGGGTTGTCCAGGTGCCCGAGATTCCGAGCGACAAGCCCGACGACGCGTACTTAAGTACGCGAGGAGGGTTGGAGCCGGAAGGTCGGGTGCCTGGGCAAGCCGCAGCGCTAAAAGTCCAGCCTCACAGGGATGCCCTGCGATGCCATATACTCCTTCACCTGGTGAATGCTGAAGGTTCCAAAGTGAAAGACGCTTGCCGCCAGCACGGCGTCGGCCTCACCCTCGATCACGCCCTCGGCAAAATGCTCGAGCGCACCCACGCCACCGCTCGCGATGACGGGAATCGGCACCGCGCGCGCCACGGCGCGAGTGAGCGCCAGGTCAAAGCCGGCCTTGGTGCCGTCGCGGTCCATGCTGGTGAGCAAAATCTCGCCGGCGCCGCGACGAGCCGCCTCCTCGGCCCACGCCACCGCATCGATGCCCGTAGCGTTGCGGCCGCCTGCGGTAAAGACCTCCCACTTGTCGGCACCGGATGCGCCAGGCAAGCCGACGTGCTTGGCATCGATCGCCACGACCACGGCCTGGCTGCCAAACGCCGCGGCAGCCTGGCTAATCAGCGACGGGTCGCGCACGGCGGCAGAGTTGAGCGACACCTTGTCAGCACCGGCTGCAACCATGGTGCGCATGCCCGCCAGGTCGCGAAAGCCGCCGCCCACGGTATAGGGAATAGCGAGCTCCTCGGCCGCGTGTGCCGCCATCTCGATGGTCGTCGCGCGGTTGTCGCTCGTGGCGGTAATGTCCAGGAAGACGACCTCGTCCGCACCCTCGCGGTCGTAGGCGCGGGCCAGCTCCACCGGGTCGCCCGCATCGCGCAGGCTCACAAAGTTGACGCCCTTGACCACGCGGCCGTCCTTGACGTCTAGGCAGGGAATTACGCGTTTGGTAAGCATGGGCTACTCCTCCCCTCGGGCGGCGGCCAGCGCCTGGGCCAGCGTAAAGTTGCCTTCGTAGAGCGCACGGCCGGTAATGGCGCCTTCAATCGCGACCTCGCCCACCACGGCCAGCGCGCGGATGTCGTCGAGCGTCGAGATACCGCCCGAAGCCACGACGGGAAAGCCCGCGACCTTGGCAACATGGCGATACGCCGCCACATCGATGCCCGTCTGCATGCCATCGCGCGCGATGTCGGTATACACCAGATGCTTAAAGCCCAGCTCAGTGAGCTGCGCCACGGCGTCGTCGAGTGCCACGCCCGCGCCGTCACGCCAGCCGTTCACCTTGACCTGACCGTCGCGCGCGGCGATGTCTGCCACCAACAGCTCGCCAAAGCCGCGAGCCACCACCTCGGCAAATCCCGGCTCGGTCACGAGCACCGTTCCGAGTGCGATGCGACGCGCGCCGTAGCCGGCCAGCTCGTCGATCCGCGCGAGCGAGCGGACGCCGCCGCCCACGTCCACGGACAGACCGTCGACGCTGCAGATGGCCTTAATCGCTGCCGAGTTGGCAGCGCATGTGTCCTCGTCCTCGCCAAAGGCAGCGGACAGGTCGACGACGTGCACCCAGCTCGCACCCTGCTCGGCAAAGGAGCCGGCAACGGCCACGGGGTCGTCGGAATATACCTTGCAGCGGCTCCGGTCGCCGCGCTCCAGGCGCACGACCTTGCCGCCGATCAAATCGATTGCGGGAAACAGAATCATCGGCCGGCCCCCTCGACGATGCTCACGAAGTTCTTAAGAATGCGCTGACCCAGCGCAGAGGATTTCTCGGGATGGAACTGGCAGCCCCACACGTTGCCGTGGCGCACGATGCACGGGAAGCTCCGCGTGTAGTGCGTGCGTGCCAGAACATCGGCGGCATCGGCATCGTCGGCCACCGCATAGCTGTGGGTGAAGTACATATTGGCGCCCTCGGCAAAACCGGCGAGCAGCGGATCGGCCGCACCGGCAGGCGTCATGTGCACCTGGTCCCACCCCACGTGCGGCACCTTCAGGCGGCTCGACTCCAGACGCGCGCACGAACCGCGCATAATACCCAGGCCATCGACCCAGGGGCCACCGGCCTGCTCGGGGGTGTTGCCGTCGGCAACTGCGCCCTCGTCCGCAGGCACGCCCTCGTTGCCGCGCTCAAAAAATAATTGAAGGCCCAGGCAGATGCCGAGCAGCGGAGTTCCAGCGGCAACGGCGTCGAGCACGGCCGCCTCCTCGCCGCTCTGGCGCATAAAGGCGATCGCGTCATAGAACGCGCCCACGCCCGGGATGACCAGGCCGTCGGCGTTGCGAATCTGCTCCGGGTCGTCCGATGTGCAGGCGGCGGCACCGGCGCGCGCAAGCCCGCGCACGACGCTCGACAAGTTGCCCTTGTGGTAGTCGACCACCACGATCTTCGGTTCGCCCACGCGACCCTCCCTTATCTCCTTCAAAACCTGCCAAAATAAACCTGTCCCTTTTTGGCAGGTTACAGTGAGCCCTTGGTGCTGGGGATGCCCTGCACGCGGGGATCGAGCTCGCAGGCGTGGCGCATCGTGCGGCCCACGGCCTTAAAGGCGGCCTCGATAATGTGGTGCGAATTGCCGCCCGCCAGCTCGCGCACGTGCAGCGTTAGTTTGGCATCGCGCGCAAAGGCGTAGAAGAACTCGACGGCCAGCTCGGTATCAAAGCTGCCCACGCGCTCGGTCGGCACGGGCAGCTCGCAATAGGCCTGGCCACGGCCCGAGATATCCACGGCGGCCATCACGAGCGTCTCGTCCATGGCAATCGCCGCGTCGGCAAAGCGCGTAATGCCCGCCTTGTCACCCAGCGCTTGGCAAAACGCCTCGCCCAGCACGATGCCCGTATCCTCGACGGTGTGGTGCGCGTCGACTTCCACGTCGCCCACCGCGCGCACCGTCAAATCGAACAGACCATGGCGGCCAAAGGCGTTGAGCATGTGGTCGAAAAACGGCACGCCGGTCGAGATATCGCACGCACCGGTTCCATCCAGGTCGAGCTTTACGACAATATCGGTCTCCCCCGTCTTACGGGTTACCTCGGCATAGCGGCCCATCTACATCTCCTCCTTCACCAGCGCGGCAAACGCAGCCAGCACCTCATCATTTTCCTGCGGGGTACCCACGGTAATGCGCAGACAGTCCGCAAGCCCCGGCGCATAGCTAAAGTCGCGCACCAAAATCGAATACTCATCGCGCAGACGTTCGCGCACGCGCGTGGCATGCGGCGTGCGCACGAGCACAAAGTTCGCCGCGCTCGGCCACGCCTCCACGGGCAGGCCCTCGGCAGCCATTGCACGCAGGGCGCACAGCTCGCTCTCGCGCTCGGATGCAACCTGTGCCACCACGGGCGCGTACGCATCGCGGGCACGCACGCAGGCAAGCGCGGCGGCTTGGCTCAGCACGTTGACCGAATAGATCTGGCGAATCGCCGCGAACACGTCGATGACCTCGGGCGCCGCGATCACATAGCCCAGACGCGTGCCGGCGGCGCCAAACGCCTTGGACAGCGTATGCAGAATCACCAGGTTGGGATGCTCGGCGATAAGCCCCTGCGCCGTGGTGGCCGCGCCAAACGAATCGTCGGCAAACTCAACGTAGGCCTCGTCGACCATCACCATGCCGGGGCACGCATCGCACAGCGCCGCGATAAAGTCGAGCGGCGCCACGTCGCCCGTGGGGTTATTGGGCGAGGTCACGATTGCCAGGTTGCACTCGGGCGCTGCCGCAAGCACGGCTGTCTGGTCGAGCTCAAAGGTCGCGGGGTCGCGCCACACGTCACGCACCTCGGTCTGGCAGAGCGACGCAAAGAACGCGTACTCGCTAAAGCACGGCGGGCAGTTGAGCAGGGTCCGTCCCACGCCGCCAAACGCCAACAGGTAGTTATAGAGCAGCTCGTCGCCGCCGTTTCCCACGCAGACATTCTCGCGCGCCACGCCATGCCAGGCAGCAAGCTCGTCGCGCAGGTCGTTCGACATGGGATCGGGATAGCGATTGAGCGGTGTGGCAGCCAGGGCAGCGTCGACCGCCTCGCGCACGCCGGTCGGCACGGGATAGGTGTTCTCGTTGGCCGAAAGGTTGATGCGCGTAGGCGTAAAGTTGGGATCGTAGGGCTCAATACCGGCCAGGTAAGGCTGGACGAGCTCCTTCATGTGGGGCGTCAGCTCGGCCATATTAGGCCTCCTTACCAGTCGCGCCAACGCCATCCGCGCCCGCAGCCGCCAGGTCAACGCCCTCGGCAACCGTCGCCACGGCGTCGCCCGGCCAGGCGACCTTGGTCAGGTCGGCCGCGGCCAGAGACTCGGCGCTCACGGCATCCTCGCCCTGCTCCAGCACACGGCGACGCAGTGCGGCGGAAAGCGCGTGTGCCCACAGGCCCTCGGCCTCGGCCAAACGTTGCGTAGCGGGAGCATCGGAGAGCAGGCCCTCGGGCGTATAGCAAATGACGCTCGAGCGCTTGACGAACTCCTCCACCGAAAGCGGGTTGGAGAACATGGCCGTGCCGCCGGTCGGCAGCGTGTGATTGGGGCCGGCAACGTAATCGCCGAGCGGCTCGGAGCTCCAAGCGCCCACAAAGATGGCGCCGGCGTTGCGAATGCCGCCGAGCAGGCCTATCGCGTCCTTGCAGTGCAGCTCCAGGTGCTCGGGCGCCACGGTGTTCACCGCCTCGACGGCGGCAGCCATGTCGGCGGCCACCACGATGGTGCCCTCATTGTCGAGCGAAGCACGCGTGATTTCGGCGCGTGGCGACTGCGCTACCAGAATATCGATACCCGCCTCGACCTCACGCGCAAACCGCTCGTCGCAGGTCACCAGATAGCAGGCTGCCAGCGGATCGTGCTCGGCCTGGGCCATCAGGTCGGCCGCGACCACCATGGGCTTGGCCGTAGCATCGGCCAGCACGCAGACCTCGGAGGGACCGGCGACCATATCGATACCCACGTCACCCGAGACAATCTGTTTGGCAGCGGCGACAAAGGCGTTGCCCGGGCCGGTGATTTTGTCGACGCGCGGAATGGTCTCGGTACCGTACGCCAGTGCGGCCACGGCCTGGGCGCCGCCCACCATATAGATCTCGTCCACGCCGCCGAGCTTTGCCGCGGCGAGTGTGTAGGGGCTGATCAGGCCGTCCTTTTGCGGCGGGGTCACCATGACCACGCGCTCAACGCCGGCGACCTTGGCGGGAATGGCGTTCATAAGCACGGTGGAGGGATACTGCGCACGGCCGCCCGGCACGTAGATGCCAGCCGCGGCAAGCGGGGTCACCTTAACGCCGAGCATCGTGCCGTCCGGGCGCGTGGTAAACCAGCTCTGCTCGACCTCGCGCTGGTGGAACTCGCGAATCTGGCGTGCAGCCTTTTCGAGCGCCGCGACAAAAGCGGGATCGAGGCCCTCGAGCGCGGCATCGATCTGCTCTTGCGGCAGACGGAAGCTCTGCAGCTCAACGCCGTCAAAGCGCTGGCAATAGTCGCGCACCGCGGCATCGCCGTTGGCACGCACGTTGGCCACGATATCGCGCGCGGCGTCGACGATGTTTTGCGGCAGCACGCCCTTTCGGTTGAGCTGGTTGGTAACGAGGCGCTCACCGGGAGCAAGCTCGATGGTCTTCATATCGGTATCCCCTATCGGTCGAGGTTGTGTTCGAAAAACGAAAGGCCGGGCGGCGGCGCCAGTCGGCCCGCAGCCCGTACGTTGGGGCGCCCGTGCGTGCTCGCGCTATTGTGCCGAGCCCGCGACGGGCTCAAAATGCTTGTCCTTAACAGCAGCTGCCAAGCGATCTGCCAGATTGCGTACGCGCGGATCCAGGCGCGCGGCACCCGGATTGACAAAGAAGCGCGCCGTGCAGTCCATAATGCGACCAGTAATAACCAGGTCGTTATCGCGCAGGGTGGCGCCCGTGGCGGTAATGTCCACGATACGGTCGGTCATACCGACGATGGGGCCCAGCTCGATATTGCCGTGCAGCGAGACGATATCGGCATTCACGCCACGCTCGGCATACCAGGCGCTCGCGATGCGCGGATACTTGGTGGCCACACGAAGCGACCCGCGACGGGCATAGTTGCGCTCGGCCTGGCCAGCGCGCCACGCGGGCTCTGCCTCGATAAACGTGCACAGGCCGTAGCCCAGATCGACCAGCTGCAGCAAGTTGAGGTCTGCCTCGATGAGCGAGTCCCAGCCACAGATGCCGCAATCGGCACCACCACAGCCCACAAAAGCGGGCGCGTCGCTGGGACGCACGATGACAAACTCGATATCGCCGACCGTGCCCTCGCCGGCACGCGTGTCGCGACCGCGCACAATCAGGTGACGGCCGGGGTCGCGCAGCTCAGAGACGTCCAGGCCCGCGGCCTCGAGCACGTCGAGCGTGTCGGCCTTAAGCGAGCCCTTGGGCACGGCGATGCGTAGCGGGCCTTCGGCGCCGCGGCCCACGGCGTGGTCACCATCGGAGGCGGCGTCCTCGGCAGAGGTGCACGCGGCCTCCAGACGCTCGAGCGAAAAGGCGAAGCCCGCCGCCGGCACCTCGATGCCGTCGCCGAACGCGCCGGTAAAGATAGAGTCGTAGCGACCGCCCGAGCCCACCGGATCGGGCAGGCCACCGGCATAGGCCTTAAAGACCAGGCCCGTGTAGTAATCGAAAGAATTCATAATGGAAAAGTCGAAGGACAGCACCTGAGCGTCCTCGGGCGCCAGGCCCTCGACCAGCGCGCGCAGCTCACGCGTGAGCGGCGCGACAATACCGGCAGCCGCCAGCAGCGCATCCACGCGATCGAGCACTTCGGCCCCACCATGCAAGCGCGGCAGTTCGCTGACGGCGGCCTTAACGGCATCGGTCTCGGCGCTTGCCGCCACGCGGGCATCGAGGCCCACAAAGTCGTTGGCGTGCACGCAGCGCAGAGCCTCGGCAGCCAGCTCGCGATCCTCGCACGCCGCGAGCAGCTCCTTAAACGGGCGCACGCTACCTGCGATAATGCGCGCATCGGGCAGCGCCAACTTGCGAACGGCCTCGGCCACCAGCGAGACGATCTCGACATCGCCCGCGGTATCGCCCGCGCCGATGAGCTCAAAACCCAGCTGGGTAAATTGACGCGAACCGCCGGCATTGCGCTGGCATTCGCGAACCACCGGCGCCTCATAGCGCAGGCGCAGCGGCAAGTCGGCCGCGCGCATGCGGGTCGAGACCAAACGCACGATCGGCAACGTATTGTCGGGACGAACCACCAACAAGCGGCCGTCATCGTCAAAAAGCTTAAACGGCGTGTCCGCGATACGGCCGCCCTCCTCGAGCGAGCCCTTGTCCTCGAGCAGCGGCGTCTCAACCGGCAGATAATTATGCTCCCTAAAGCAGCCCTTCACCGTCAGCGCAATCTCCTCGCGCGCCTGAGCCTCCTCGGGCAATATGTCCCGGAATCCCCACGGTGTGGCCGTCATCTGGTGAGCCTCCTCATGCTGTGTTTCGTATGGAACAGAAGACCGGCATAGCTCCGCCGGTTTTCTGGGTACTTTAGCATACTAGAGTGTTTGCGGGGAGAATCGTCCTCCTCGGCTCACACCGTATTCATTTGGAAACATAGGAGCGGATTGTCGCAACCCAACCCCACCTAGACGCCAATCGCACGACGATACTCTGCCATTACCTGCGCATCGGCAGCTGCGGGGTCGGCAAAATAGCGCCAGTCATAGGTCTCGGCCGAAACAACTCCGCGATAGCCGCGCGCCACCAGCCTATCCAGGTCGGCGCGCATATCGCGGTCGCCGTCACCCCAGGCAAGATGCGTCGTGCCATCTGCCGCAACATCGACAAAATGCACGTGGGCGACATCATCGCCAAGCAGATCGAAATAATCGTCGATGGTATCCCCTGCCACCGCCATAGCGCCCAAATCCAGACACGCCTTAAGTGCCGGATGATCAACTGCCTCGATCATGCGCTTCGTATCGGCCGCCGAGTTCACGATCATCGACTCAACCGGCTGTAGGGCCTCGAGCACCAGTCGCACACCGCACTCTCCCGCATGCTCGGCAATCGCACGCAGCATCGAGGCGCTGCGACCCCACGCGTCCTCGATCGGCTCGTTCAAAAATGCCCAGCCGCTCGAGACCATGACCTGCTCGGCTCCAAGTTCCGCCGCGATATCTACAACGTTCTTAAAGTACGCGAGCGTGCGGGCACGCGCCTCATTCCCGCGCGCCGCGATATTCCACGGCTTGGGGTTGTTCTGTTCGGGACAAAGTCCCACAATCCGAACCCCATACCGCTGCGACAGCTCCCGTACCCGCTCGAGCGAATCGTATCCATGGCAATCGACATACAGATGCATCGCCCCGGTCCAAAGCTCGCAACACGTGTAGCCCGAAGCCGACGCCGAAGAAAAGAACTCCTCAAGATCAAAGTAGCGATGGCTGATATTCATAACGGCAAGCTGCGGATACTCCATCTTGTCCACCTTTCGGCAAAAGGGCGCCGCAGCACAGTGTGCGCGACGCCCCCTCTTACATTGTTCTCATTATGACGGATACTCTACTGGACACCAAGCACTCCAAAGAACGCGCCAGCGATACTCACGAGCAGGATCACGAGCATGATGACCAGCGGATTCATCTTCTTTTTGAGCATGAGATAGACGATTCCAAACAGCCCCATCGTGACAAAGCCCGGGAAGATTCCGTTGAGCAGCTCGGCCAGCGTCTGAGCACCATCGCCCGCACCGACCATGAGCGGAATGTCCACGGTGACCATCTCCATGGTCATAGCGCCGATCACCATGGCGCCCATGATAGAGGCCATCTTGACGATCGTGTCCATAATGCCCGATTCCTGGACCTTGCTGATCATGTCCGAGCCAAAGCGATACCCCACAAACGTCAGCAGGTAACGGATGATGTAGTGAGGGACATTGAACACGAGCAGGAACAAAATCGGGCCAAGAATAGAGCCCTGTAGCGCCAGCGACGTGCCGACACCCGTTGCCAAAATTCGCAGCGTGCCCCAGTAGAAGGCATCGCCCACGCCGGACAGCGGCCCCATCAAAGCAAGCTTGACATTAGAGATCGCGCTCGTGTCAAAGCTATCGTCAGTAGCGTTGACCTCCTCCATTGCAGCGGCGATGGACATGGGGAGCGTCGAGATGTACGGCGTGACGTTATAGAGCTCCATATGGCGCTTGAGGGCGGCCTTAAAGTCCGCATCCTGCGGATACAGCTTGCGAAGGATCGGCATAAGGGCCCACATAAAGCCGATATGGCCCATACGCTCGTAGTTCCAGGAATGCTCATAGGGAATCGAGCGCCAGAACAGCTTCTTAAGGTCTGCGCGGGAAATCAGCCCGTCGTAAGAAGACTCAAACTTAAAACTCATCGAACCCACTCCCAATCGCAGGATCATCGGTTGCCACTGCGGGCTGCTCCGCCTTTTTCTTGTCACCCAAAACCGTCATCGCGACGACGATGATCGCGGCAAAGATCGCCACGCCCGTCGTGCTAATGCCAAAGTAGGCGACGAGGAAGAAGCCAGCGAAGAAGAACGGCGCCACCGTCTTGTTCATAATCATCTGAGCCAGCATTGCAAAACCGAGTGCGGGCAAGAAGGCGGCGGCGACATCCATACCGGTCTGAACGAAATCGGGGATGATGTTGAGCAGGCTGGCAACAGCATCGGCGCCAAAGAAGAATGCCAGGGGAATAATCAGCAGGCCGCACCAGCTCTGCGCGTAGCCGGCGATGAGCATGTTGCGCGTGATGGCCTTGGTGTCTCCGTCCTCGACGTTTTTGTCGATACGGTGCACCAGCAGCAGCATCACCGGCTGGCCCAGGGCAGTATCGAGCGCCAGGACGATCGTTGCGATGGGAATGCCCAGGGTCAGGGCCGCCGAAGCGTCCGCGCCGGCCTGCATGGCAAGAGATACGCCCAGGATAGTGCCGGAAATCGTATCGGGCGGGTTATAGGCGCCGACCGAGATGGCGCCGACCATGGCAAGCTCCATCGTGGCGCCCATGATCGTACCGGTCACCATGTCGCCCATGACAAGGCCAACCAGAGGTCCGAGCACGATCGGGCGCTGGAGGTAGCTCGTGCCCGTCAGCCACTCGGAATAGCCCAAAAGGGCAATCAGGAAAATCAGGATTGTCTTGATAACCATGACAGCCCCTAACCGATAACCTTCGCGGCGTCAGTCTTCGCATCTGCCGGAATCATCTGAATGAACAGTTCATAGCCCTCGCCGAGCAGCTCTTTGACGTATGCCTCGTTTTCGGGCGTAAGGAACACGCTCGTCGAGACCTGGCGGGCATTCTCGCTAAAGGCAACGTTGCCGAGGTTGATCTTCTTGACTCCCATCGCCTTGGCGACGGCACCGGCCTGCTGGATCGTCTCGCAAACCACGAAGAGCTTGTACTTGTCGGTCACTCCGCTCTGGAGCGCCTTGACGGCATCCTCGGTGTTTTTGACAACGACCTTGCAGCCCTCCGGCTTTGCAAGGGACAGGGCCTGCAGACGAAGCTTGTCATTGAGGACCGTGTCGCTCACCAACAAGATGCAGTCGGCACCCAGAGCCGAGGTCCAGCTAACGGCAACCTGGCCGTGAAGCAGTCGATAGTCCACGCGAATCATCTGAATCATGATGTGCTCCCTAGTGGTTAAAACTCATCGAGTTCGGCCTGCCCCAGCAGGTCGTTGACGTACTTGACCTTGGTGTCGTCCGCCTCGACGATCTGGCGAATGGCCTCATCGATCGGGGTGGATTCGGGCACGAACAGCAGCTGAATAAGGAGCGGCAGGTTCATGTTGGTCACGAGGTGCGTGTTAGGACGCGTCTGGACGATCTTGGTGAACTCGTTGTTGACGCTGCCGCCAAAGAGGTCGGTGCACACGACGACCTCATCGTCCGCGGCAAAGCCGTCCAGAATCGCTGCGGCCTCCTTGGTCAGGTCCTCGTTTCCGTCGACATACATAGAGAGCGCATGGACGTTTTCGCGCTCGCCGGAAAGCAGGCCGATGCTCTCGACGATTCCAGACGCAAAATGAGCATGGGACGCCACGATAAACTGCCTCATTCGATTCCCCTTCCTTGCGAATTTCGGCATAAAAATGCCCGGACGCATGCGCCCGGGCAGGGTGCTTCTTAAATGAGTGGTCAACTATTAGTAGTCGAACTGGTGATAGTAACGACGGTAGTTGAGGTTGTGCTTGGTGACCGTCTCGTAGTAAGCGGCAAGGCGATCGGTGATCAGCGAGGAGAGAATCCACGGAGACACGATGACGCGGAACTCGTCGTCAAGGCCGGGGATCGCGA
>WGSL01000033.1 GCA_014871665.1 Collinsella sp.
AGCGCCCTTTCGTTTCACGTCACCTTGTCTCAAATGCGACCCGCTCGCTGTCCGTCCTCTACATGCGGCGTTGCCTTGCTCCGGATGCGGTATGCTCAACCTGCGGCGCCTTAGAGGTAGTCATTGGGGACGTTCTTAAATGACTAGGTTGGGTAAATTACTTTTCGAGTTTATTTAATCTGTTTTGTTAGAAATTAAGCTGCCTACCTGCTCAAAGTAATTAATAGCATTCATCTGCTATTGAAAATATTGCTCAAAAAATCGTCCAAGAAGTCGCAGTGCATTTTTTGATGAGTCGCGCGTCAAGTGATTTGGTATGTTCTTGGTTAGATATTGGTCAGTTTTTGGGCAACCTTGCCAAAAGCTTGACGAATGCAAATCTGGACGTCGGCGAATGAACACTTTGAGCGAGCTCGGTGCAAAATTCTGGGCTGATTCTCGATAATCGCTTCCAATCGTCCCTTGCCGCGTGCCACCCTCGCGTACAATCTGCTCCGACATTCGCGCGCCGCCCGGCGCTTAAGAGGGGAGGACCCCATGGCAAACGAGATTTGGACCATCAAGCGTTGTCTCGAGTGGACCAAGGAGTACCTGGCCGAGCGCGGCGAGGAGCACCCCCGTCTTTCTGCCGAGTGGCTGCTCTGCGCTGCCACGGGTTTGGCACGCATCGACTTATATATGCGCATGGACGAGACGCTTAACGCGGCTCAGCTCGAGACCATGCACGCGGCCGTTGTTCGTCGCGCTAAAGGTGAACCGCTGCAGTACATCACCGGCAGCACGCAGTTTCGCATGATCGACGTCGCGTGCGCCCCCGGCGTGCTCATTCCGCGCCCCGAGACCGAGATGCTCGTCGAGGAAGTCCTCAATTATCTGGATGCCGAGGTGCTGAGCCCCGAGGCTGCTGCCCGTCAGCGCGTGGAGCTGCCTTGGAACGATGAGGTCGAGGAGGCACGCAAGGCCGAGGCCGCGCTGGCAGACGAACGCGCGGCCGCCGAGCGCCGTGCCGCTAACCTGACGGCTGCCGATGAGGCGGCGCTAGGCGGCGACGTATTGGGCAGCCGCGCCTATGCCGAGGAGCTGGCCGACCGCGAGGCCGAGGAAGCCGCCGCGCAGGCAGCAGAAGCCGAAGCCGCGGAAGCCGCCGAGCCCGAGCTCGACGAATACGGCATCGCCATCGAGGGTGCCGGCCAGGAGACGGCTTCGGCTCAGGATGCCGCTGCGCCTGCCCCAGCCGAGCCCCGTATCGCCCGCGTTCTCGAGGTCGGCTGCGGCACGGGTTGCATCTCGCTCTCCCTTGCCTGGGAGCGCCGCGGCCACGTTACCTGCACCGCCACCGATATCGAGCCGCGCGCCATCGATCTGGCCACCAAAAACCGCGACGCGCTCGGCCTCACGGCAGATGAGGTTGCCTTTAGTCTCACCAACCTGGTGAGCTCCATTCCCCGCGAAGAGTGGGGCACCTTCGACGTGCTCGTTTCCAACCCGCCCTACATCCCGACCGGCGTCATGCGCTCGCTGCCGCACGAGGTCAAGGACTTTGAGCCCGACTTGGCGCTCGAGGGCGGTGCCGACGGCCTGGACATCTTCCGCCGCCTGCTCAATGCGGCGCCTTACATGCTGCGCGCCGGCGGCCTGTTTGCCTGCGAGCTCTACGAGGGCGCCCTCGATGCCGCGGCCGAGCTCTGTCGCCAGGCAGGCCTTTCGGACGTGCGTATCGTCCACGACCTCACCGATCGTCCCCGCATCGTTCGAGCCATCGTCACCGAGCCCAAACAGCGTATTTAAGCTGAATAAATAGACATTTGCGCAAGTTTGTCCTTGCAATATACCGTAAAACTTCTACTATAGAAGGAGAAAGGTATGTCAAATCAGCTGCATCGGTACCGTATCGTGCTTGATTACATTGAACCTTGGCTTGATGAGCAGGATGAAGCTACGCTGAAGCAGATTTATGCAGACCTTTTGGTGCTCGAGAAGGAAGGTCCCAGCCTTGGTCGTCCGCTGGTTGACCGCGTAAAGGGCTCGAAGCTTCATCATTTAAAGGAGCTGAGAGTGACGTCGTGTGGTGGGCAGGTGATTCGCATCCTCTTCGCCTTTGACCCCAAGCGCCAGGCGGTATTGCTATTGGCGGGTGATAAGTCGCGAGCGGGATCGTCAAGGGCAAAATGGAACGGTTGGTATGCGATCAACATTCCAAGGGCCGAGCAAATATACCGTCGCCACGTAAGGAGGCTCGATCGAGATGGAACTGCATGAGTATATGGAATCTCGCGGGATAACACGCGACTCCATTACCGCCGAGCAGGAGAGGACTCGCGATCGTATCGAAGCCTATAAGCTTGCTCAGATTCGCAGGTTAAAAGATCTAACACAGGCGTCGGTCGCCCAGTCGATGGGCGTTTCTCAAAAACGTGTATCCGAGCTCGAGCGTGGGGAGTTGGGTTCGATGAGGCTCGACACGCTGAGCAGGTACGCAGAGAGCCTCGGCGGAAAACTGGTTGCAAGCATCGAGTTTCCCGATCGTACCGTTACGCTTGCGCGCTAAAAATCTTCAATTAACCCCCTCACTTTCACCGACTACTAGAGCCGCTCACCAAACCAACATGCGCTCTGGGCAAATAGGTTGAACGTTTCGTGCGAGAATGCCCCACAGTAAACAAACTTGCACCAGAGCGTAAGGGGCTGGCATACACATGCAGACGGTCTATCGGGTATATGAGGGAACGCGCGAGCCGCATCGGCTTGCCGTCGAGCGCGCGGCCGAGGTGCTCGGCCGCGGCGGCCTGGCGCTGATCCCGACCGAGACGGTCTACGGTGTCGCCGTGGCGGTCAACGCCTTCTCGGACGCCGTGCCCCAAGATGCAGGCGAATTCCCATCGTGGCCGCGCGATCCGCAGGCTGCCGTCAATGGCGCCGCGGTCCCTGCGCTCGGTACCGGCTACCGCCGTATCTTCACTCTCAAGCAACGTGAACTCACGCAAACCGTCGCTTGGCTGGTCGATGGTGTCGAGGCGCTCGACCGCTATGGCGTGGATATCTCGGAAGAGGCCCGCGTGCTTGCGCGACGATGCTGGCCGGGCGCCCTGACTATCGTGGTCAAGGCGGCCCCCTGCGTGCCGACCTTTATGCGCGCCGCCGACGACACGGTGGCACTTCGCGCTTCGGCTTCGCCCGTGGTGCAAGCGCTCATCTGCGCCTGCGGCAGCCCTCTTGCCTGCACCAGCGCCAACACGCATGGCGCGCCCGCGCCGGCAAGTTTTGTCACGGTGGAGGAGCGCATCCTGGAGGGGGTCGATGTGGCCGTCGACGCCGGTGAGACCCCGTGTCGCGACGCCTCGACCATCGTGTCGTTCCAGCACGGCGGGCTCCAGATCCTGCGCCAAGGCGCACTTCCCGCATCAGAGATCGAACGGGTCCTGTCCGACCCGATGCAATAGAAAGGTGTAAGCGATGTCGTTGAATCTGGGCAGCCTGGGCATGGAAGATGCCTCGTTTAACTTTGGCGGTTCCTACATCATGGCGCTCGACTGCGGCACCACCTCGGTACTTGCGACCATCGTCGACGAGTACGGCTGCATCGTCGCGCAGGCGCGTCGTAGCGTCAAAACCAGCTTCCCGCGTCCCGGTTGGATAGAGCAAGACCCCATGGAGGTGCTTGCCAGCCAGATCGGCGTGATGATGGAGGTCCAGTTTAAGAGCGGCATCCATTCTGACCGCATCGCCGCCATCGGTATCTCCAACCAGCGCGAGACCACGGTGGTGTGGGACCGCATAAGCGGCCAACCCATCTATAACGCCATCGTGTGGCAATGCCGTCGCACCGCACCTCTGATCGACGAGCTGGTCGAGCGGGGCGCAGAAGAGCTGGTGCGCTCCCGCACGGGACTCACGCTCGATCCGTATTTCTCGGCTTCCAAGGTGCAGTGGATCCTCGACAACGTCGACGGTGCGCGTGAGAGCGCGGCGGCGGGCGACCTCATGTTCGGCACCATCGACACCTGGCTCATCTACAACCTTACCGGCAGCCAGGTCTTTGCCACCGACTACACCAATGCCAGCCGCACGGCGCTCTTTAATATCCATACGCTCGATTGGGACGACGACCTGCTGGCGCTCTTTGACGTTCCACGTTCCATGATGCCCGAGGTTCGTTGGAGCTCGGGCGACTACGGCCGCGTCGCGAGCGACATCATGACCAACATGCCGCCCGTCATGGGCGTGGCGGGCGATCAGCAGGCGTCGCTGTTCGGCCACTGCTGCTTCTATCCCGGCCAGACCAAAAACACCTATGGCACGGGCTGCTTTATGCTCATGAACACCGGCGACGAGATCGTCGAATCCAAGAATGGCCTGGTCTCCACCATCGGTATCGCTGCGGACGGCAAAGTCAGCTATGCGCTCGAGGGCTCTATTTTTGCCGCCGGCTCAACGATGAACTGGCTTCGCAACAACATGGGCATCATCTCGAGCGTGAGCGAGTCGGCACAACTCGCCGCTTCGATCAACGACAACGAGGGCTGCTACTTCGTCCCCGCCTTCGCTGGCCTGGGCGCTCCCTGGTGGGACCCGCATGCCCGCGGTATCGTGTGCGGTCTGACCGGCGCCTCGAGCCGTGCGACCATCGTACGTGCCGCCTGCGAATCCATGGCATATCAGAGCTACGACGTGCTGCGCGCCATGGAGCAGGACGTGGGGCTTTCGATCGAGCGCCTGTCTGTCGATGGCGGTGCCTCGCGCAACGAGTTCATCATGCAATTCCAGGCCGACCTGCTGGATATCCCCGTGCTGCAATGCGAGACGGTGGAGACCACGGCAATCGGTGCCGCGTACTTGGCGGGTCTTGCCGTCGGCTATTGGGAAGACCTGGAGGAGCTGGAGCAAAATGCCCAGATCGTTAGGACCTTCCTTCCCCACATGTCCGCCGAGCGCCGCGAGCAAAACCTTGCGGGCTGGCGTGATGCAGTCAGGCGCTCGCTCAGCACCGCACAGTAGGGCTGCGATGGGCTGCTCGATACAACAAACCGCTAAACTAATGCATGGCGTGCGGCGGCAACATTGCTGCACGCCTTGTCAGCAAGGCCGTTTTGCGGCCGCAACGAAAGGGGCAATCAATCCATGACCGTCACCTACGATGCGTCCCGTGTGACGCTTGTCGATCACCCGCTCGTCCAGCACAAGCTGTCGATCCTGCGCGACAAAAACACCGGCACCAACCAGTTCCGTCAGCTCGTGCGCGAACTCGCGCTTTTTGACGGCTACGAGGCCATGCGCGACCTGCCTATGGAAGACGTCGAGGTCGAGACCCCCATCACTACCGCCACGTTCAAACAGCTTGCTGGCAAGAAACTCGCCATCGTGCCCATCCTGCGTGCGGGCCTTGGCATGGTCGACGGCATCCTCGACCTGGTGCCCTCCGCTCGCGTGGGCCACATCGGCATGGAGCGCGACGAGGTTACCCACGAGCCGCACGAGTATTACTGCAAGATGCCCAAGGATATCGACCAGCGCATCTGCCTGGTCGTCGACCCCATGCTCGCCACGGGCGGTTCGGCCGAGATGGCCATTAGCTACCTGCGCGAGCGCGGTGTCAAGGACATCCGCATGCTGTGCATCGTCGCGGCCCCCGAGGGCCTCAAGTCGCTGACCGAGAAGGACCCAGATGTGCATATCTATACCTGCGCCATCGACGACCATCTCAACGAGGCTGCCTACATCGTTCCCGGCCTGGGCGACGCCGGTGACCGCATCTACGGCACGCTCTAGTCGCTGGGCTAAGACGGCCGCGGCTGCAAATACGAAGAAACGGTGCGCGCGGACGAACAAAAGGCGACCGCGCGCACTCCTGTTAACGGACGTTTTGCCCTGCAGGGTTCGAGAAAAACGTATTACCGTACCTGCGGCATAAAGAAGGTCTTAAGAAAACGAACAGGTGCGTATTAACCGATGCTTTTTCGGTTGTACTTTAGCGATTGGCTCGTACAATAGTCACCAATGTTTGGCGGGAACTGTTCTGTGAAGCGTTAAAAAGGAAAGTGAGGACGCCAGTGTTTCAGATAGCCGATCTGCTCGCTATCGTTGCAGGCGCCATCGCGGGCGCAATTGCCTTCCTTCCCTTTGTCTTTACGCTCAAGCCGGTTCTTGACGATAAACAGAATGCGGACATGCTCAAGGGTATGGTGAGTCTGGCGGTCTCGGCAATCGCCCTGCTCGTCTTTACCTTGGTTGTGTTTGTGTTGTTCGGAGAGGCATTTCGCATGTTCCTCCTGGGCGAGGCGATCGGCTTCGTGGCCTTTATGGCCGCCTGCACGGTTCGCGTCGCCAAGGCGCTGCGAGATCCTCATGAGGTCGAAAGGTAAGTCGTGGAAATTTTTGAAAAGCTGCCTGATGAGATTAATCATCTGGTCAGCGAGTTCAGCTCCACCCCTGTCGTGGGCGATCTGAGCTGCGGCATCACGCAGTACTCGTTTTGGCTGATCGTCTCCACGATCGTGCTCCTGATCGTCCTGGCCGTGTTCAAGAAGAAGCAGACCCTGGTTCCCAAGGGCTTCTTCGTCAACGGTTTCGAGTACATCATTGAGTACGTCGAGAACGATATCGGCAAGGGCGTCGTGGGTGAGAACTGGAAGAAGCACTTCCCGTTCCTGTGCTCGCTTTTCCTGTTCATCCTGATCAATAACATGATCGGCCTGATCCCGGGAATGAAGCCCGGCACCGGCGCAATCGGCTCCACCGCCGCGCTCGCCATCTTCGCCTTCGTGTACTTCATCTACTACGGATGCAAGGCTCACGGCGTGATCGGCTACATCAAGAGCCTCGCCCCGCAGGGCGTGAGCTTCCCGATGAACGTGCTTGTGTGGGTCGTCGAGCTTTTCTCGACCTTCCTGCGCCTCATCACGCTCGCCGTCCGTCTGTTCTGCAACATGTTCGCAGGACACGTGGTCATGGGCTCGTTCGCCATCATGGCGAGCATGTTCATGCAGCCGCTGCTTCAGCAGGTTTCCGCGGCCCACGCCGTCGGCGCCCTGCCTTCGCTGGCCTGGCTTGCCATCCTCATCCTGATCTATGCGATCGAGCTTGTGGTCGGCGCCATCCAGGCTTACGTCTTCACGGTCCTTACCGCCGTGTATGTCTCCGAGGCAGAGGAGGTCGCGGAGGAGGAGTAGTCTTCCGTTCGCGCCTTAAAGGTAAGGCAATTCGTTAAACCGCCGGTGCCCGTACCCATGGAGCCCGGCAGTTATAAAAAGGTTATCTTGCGTGAAATAAGACACGCACGACAAAGGAGGAATCGTGGGAGTTATCGGTTACGGTCTCGGTGTTATCGGCGCTGGTCTTGCTATCGGCCTGTCTGCTCTGGGTGCTACGGGTGCTATGGCCCGTCAGCCTGAGGTCCAGGGCCGCGTGTTCACCGTCTTCATCATGGGCTCCGCCTTCGGCGAGGCTCTGGCTCTGATCGGCTTCGTTGTCGCGCTGATCGTTAAATAGCACGGAGCGTCAAGTATGAATCTTTCATCCCAGAAGAGCGCGATCGCACTCTCCGCGTCCGCGGCCGCGCTGCTCATGCCGGTTTCCGCGTTCGCTGAGGACGGCGCTGCCGGTGCGGACATCCTCATCCCTAAGATGGCGGAGTTCATCCCGGCGCTTATCGCCTTCCTGATTATCTGGATCGTGCTGGCCAAGGTCGCCCTGCCGGGCATCATGAAAACCATGGAGGAGCGCGGCAAGAAGATCGAGGAGAGCCTCGACGAGGCCGAGAAGACCAAGCAGGAGGCTATCGCCAAGCGCGCTGAGTCCGACTCGATCGTCACCGACGCCCGTCGTCAGGCTGCCGACATTGTTCTCGAGGCCCGTAAGGACGCCGAGTCCGAGCGCGCCCGTATCATCGAGGCTGCTCACAAGGAGGCCGAGGAGATCATCGCCAAGGCCCATACGACCGTCGAGGACGAGCGCAAGTCCATCTACGCCGGTGCCGCGAGCTCCATCGCCGACCTGTCCGTTGCCGTCGCCACCAAGATCGTGGGCGAGGCACTCGAGGACGATGCCGAGCAGAAGAAGCTCATCGAGCGCTACATCCAGGAAGCAGGTAGCCTGAATGCCGACTAGCCGCTATCAGGACAAGGTGCTCGAGACCTACGCGCGCTCCCTTCTGGAAGCCGCTAAGGCCGAGAACCATGTGTTCGAGGACCTCGAGATGGTCGAGCGCTTGGCTTCTGCCAGCCCCGAGATCATCGCCGTGCTCGACACCATGTCCAAGCGCGACCAGCTCGACCTTCTTCCCAAGGTGGCAGCTGCCTTTAAGTATGTTGCCGAGGAAGACGAGGATGTAGTGGGCGTGACCGTCACCACGGCGATCCCGCTCGACGACGAGCTGCGTCAAACCATCACTAAGAAATGCGAGCAGGACTTCGGCCGCAAGGTATTCCTTATCGAGCAGGTCGACCCGTCTATCGTGGGCGGCCTGGTGCTCGAGGCCCGCGGCGAGCGTCGTGACATTTCCGTCAAGACGCAGCTGCGCATCGCGCAGGAGACCCTCGCAAACTCTGCTAATTCGTACGGAGGTGAAGCCTAATGTCCGAAACCCTCAATGCCCAGGATATCGCCAAGAAACTGCAGGAGCAGCTCACGAGCCTCTCCGCGACGGTCGATACGCATGAGGTTTCAACGGTCGACGAGGTAGGCGACGGCATCGCGCGCGTCTCCGGCCTCAAGAGCGCCATGGCAGGCGAGCTTCTGGAGTTCAAGAGCTCCGATACCGGTGAGACCGTCTTCGGCCTTGCCCAGAACCTTGACCGTGACGAGGTCGGCGCCGTTCTGTTTGGTGCCGTCGACTCCATCAAGGAAGGCGACGAGTGCCGCACCACTGGCCGCATTATGGATATCCCTGTGAGCCGCGCCATGCTCGGCCGCGTCGTCAATCCGCTCGGCCAGCCCATCGACGGCCTGGGCGACATCGTCGCCACGCACCGTCGCCCCATCGAGTTCAAGGCCCCCGGCGTCATCGACCGTACCCCGGTGTGTGAGCCGGTTCAGACCGGTCTGCTCGCTATCGACTCCATGGTGCCTATTGGCCGCGGTCAGCGTGAGCTCATCATCGGCGACCGTAAGACCGGTAAGACCGCCATCGCCATCGACGCCATCCTCAACCAGCGCGGCAAGGGCATGGTCTGCATCTATGTCGCCATCGGCCAGAAGGCCTCCACGGTTGCCAACATCCGCGAGACCCTCGCTCAGCACGGTGCGCTCGACTACACCATCATCGTTTCGGCCACCGCTGCCGATTCCGCCCCTATGCAGTACATCGCGCCTATGGCCGGTGCCGCTATCGGCGAGTTCTTCATGTACAACGGTGAGGACGGCAAGCCCGCCAGCGAGACCAACCCCGGTGGCCACGTGCTCGTCATCTACGACGACCTGTCCAAGCAGGCCGTGGCTTACCGTCAGATGTCGCTGACGCTGCATCGTCCGCCCGGACGCGAGGCCTATCCTGGCGACATCTTCTACCTGCACTCTCGTCTGCTCGAGCGTGCCGTCAAGATGTCCAAGAAGAACGGCTACGGCTCCATGACGGCACTGCCGATCATCGAGACCCAGGACGGCGACGTCTCGGCCTACATTCCGACCAACGTCATTTCCATTACCGATGGTCAGATCTACCTGCAGTCTGAGCTCTTCTTCCAGGGCCAGCGCCCGGCAGTCGACGTGGGCATCTCCGTGTCCCGCGTCGGTGGCGACGCGCAGACCAAGGCTATGAAGCAGGTCGCCGGCAACCTCCGTCTGGACCTCGCTTCGTACCAGGAGCTCGCCGGCTTTACGCAGTTCGGCTCCGACCTCGACGAGGCTACTCAGAAGCAGCTGACCCATGGTGCCCGCATGACCGAGCTCCTTAAGCAGCCGCGCTACAAGCCGTTTGAGGTTGGCGAGCAGATCGTTACGCTGTTCGCTGGCAACGAGGGCTTCCTGGATGACCTGGAGATCGCCGACGTGCTGCCTTTCCGTGCCGAGCTCATCGAGTACATGGACAATGGCTTTGGCTCGCTGCTCGACAAGGTTCGCGCCAAGAAGATCGATGATGACACCAAGGCTGAGCTCTTGCGCGTCATCGGCGACTTCAAGCAGCAGTTCATGGCCAAGCACCATTCGGATGTTTCTGGATCAGAGGAGAACTAAGCCCCATGGCCAACCTTCGCGACATTAAGAAGCGAATCTCCTCGGTTACCACGACCAAGCAGATCACGCGCACGATGGAGATGGTCTCTACGGCCAAGATCCGTCGTGCCCTCGATCGCTCCAAGCAGGCCGAGCCCTATAAGGAGGCGCTGACCGACGTCATGTTGACGGTCGCCGGCGACGCCTCCTGTTCGGGCACCGATCCCATGCTGCAGAAGCATGAGAGCGTCAAGCATGGCCTGATTGTCGTTATTGCCTCGGACCGCGGCCTTGCCGGCGGTTTCAATACGACGGTGGAGCGCACGGCCGAAAAGCTCGCCGCTTCTTGGGCGAACGATGGCATCGAGTGCGAGATCATCGCGTGTGGGCGCAAACCGGCCACGTATTTCCGTGACCGCGCAAACGTCGTCATGCACTTTGAGGGCAACTCCTCTGAGCCCGATTTCAATCAGGCCCGCATGATCTCCTCTCATATCTGCGATGCGTATCGTGCCGGTGAGCTTGACCGTGTCGAGCTTGTCTACCACCACGCCAAGAACCGCGTGGATCAGGAGCTTCGCGTCGAGCATCTGTTGCCGCTCGACCCCGAGATGATCGCTATGGCCCACGGTCCGCGTAAGAACGAGACCGACGCCCCTAAGCGCATCTCGTCCACGTTCGAGTTCGTGCCCTCTCCCGAGCATGTTCTCGGCAAGCTTGTGCCGTCTTATATCCTGACGGTCATCTACCAGGCCCTGATCGATTCGGCGGCTGCCGAGCAGGGTGCACGCCGCAAGGCCATGCACTCCGCGACGGAAAACGCCACCGCGATCATCTCGACCCTTACCCGCACGTATAGTCGCGTGCGCCAGGCTTCGATCACGACCGAGATTAACGAGATCGTCGGCGGAGCCTCAGCATTGGAGGAACAGTAATGGCTAATAACACCGTAAAGCTTGCGGTCGAGGAAGCCACCAAGAAGACGACTGCCGGTGATGGTCGCATCGTGCGAATCATCGGCCCTGTCGTCGACGTCAAGTTTGACGGCGCGGTGCCCCCGATCTACAACGCGCTCACGGTCGAGGCCGAGACCCCGATCGGTCATCTGAGCACGATCCTCGAGGTCGAGAGCCAGCTTCCGGGCGGCGTCGTCCGCACGGTCGCCATGTCCTCGACCGACGGCCTGCAGCGCGGCCTCATCGCCACCGATACCGGTGAGCCCATGAAGATGCCGGTCGGCCCCAAGACGCTCGGCCGCATTTGGAACGTCATGGGCAAGCCCGTCGACGGCAAGCCCATGCCCGAGGTGGAGGAGTTCTACCCCATCCACCATGCGGCGCCCCGCTTTGACGAGCTCACCACCAAGACCGAGATCTTCGAGACCGGCATCAAGGCCGTCGACCTGCTCGAACCCTACATCCGTGGCGGCAAGACAGGCCTGTTCGGCGGCGCCGGCGTCGGCAAGACCGTTCTGATTCAGGAGCTCATCAACAACCTCGCCCAGGAGCACGGCGGCACCTCGGTGTTCACCGGCGTCGGCGAGCGTACCCGCGAGGGCACCGACCTGTTCCTCGAGATGAGCGAGTCTGGCGTTATCGACAAGACCTGCTTGGTCTATGGTCAGATGAACGAGCCGCCCGGAGCGCGTCTGCGCATCGGTCTGGCCGGCCTTACCACCGCTGAGTACTTCCGTGATCGTGGCCAGGACGTTCTGCTGTTCATCGACAACATCTTCCGCTTCTCCCAGGCAGGTTCCGAGGTTTCCGCACTGCTGGGCCGTATGCCGTCCGCCGTTGGTTACCAGCCCACGCTGGCAACCGAGATGGGCGATCTCCAGGAGCGCATTACCTCGACCAAGACGGGCTCCATTACCTCCGTCCAGGCTGTCTACGTCCCCGCAGACGACCTGACCGACCCGGCGCCTGCCACGACGTTTACGCACCTCGATGCCACCACGGTTCTTTCGCGTAGCATTTCGTCGCTCGGCCTGTTCCCGGCTATCGACCCGCTTGCGTCTTCCTCTGACGCTCTCGATCCCTCGATCGTCGGCGAGGAGCACTACCGTGTCGCCGTCAAGGTCCAGGAGCTCCTGCAGGAGTACTCCGACCTTCAGGACATCATCGCCATTCTGGGTATGGACGAGCTGTCCGAGGAGCAGCGCCTTACGGTCAACCGTGCCCGTAAGATCCAGCAGTTCCTCTCGCAGTCCTTCCACGTCGCCGAGAAGTTCACCGGCAACCCCGGTGTCTACGTCCGCGTCGAGGATACCGTCCGCTCTTTCGCCGAGATTGTCGACGGCAAGGCCGATGACCTGCCCGAGCAGGCTTTCCGCTATGCTTCCACGATTGAGGACGTGCGCGAGCGCGCCCGCAAGATGGGGGAGAAGTAGGTTATGCGTATCCGCATCGTGTGCCCCGTGAGCTGCGCCTATGAGGGCGACGCTGCGTTTGTGTCGATTCCGTCCACGGATGGCGAGTTTGGCGTTCTGCCTGCTCACTCCAGCGAGATCTGCACGATCGACCGCGGTTACGTTCGCGTTTCCGATAAGGCCATGGGCACTGTCGACCACACGTTTGCCGTGGCCGGCGGCTATGCCCAGGTTGCGGACGATGTCGTGACCGTTCTCGCCGAGCGCGCTTGCGATTTGGCGACCGTCGATGCCGACAAGCTTAAAGCTGATATTCAAGGTTTTGAAGAGAAGCTGGGTAATTTGTCGGAGGATGATGCACGCCGCGCCTACCTCTATAATGAAATCGCATGGTGTAAGCTCAAGCTTGCCCAATAGTCAAACGATTTAGCGTTCGACCATTTGCGAACACATCATGCCCGGGATGGCCCAGCCATCCCGGGCATGCTTTTTGAAAGGGTAGACCTTGGATATTATCCGCGTTGAGGGTGGCCACGCCATCGGAGGTTCTGTGCCCGTTTCGGGCGCCAAGAACTCCGCGCTCAAACTCATGGCGGCAACGCTTCTGGCGCCGGGCAAGACGACGCTGCAGAACGTGCCCGATATTTCCGATGTCCACGTGATGGGCAAGGTGCTCAAGGGTATGGGCGCCACAATCGATGTCCTTGACGAGCACACGCTCGAGATTGATACCTCTCAGGTCGATTCTTGGGAGGCCCCCTACGAGCTCGTTGCCAAGATGCGTGCTTCCACCGCCGTGATGGGACCCCTGCTGGGTCGCTTCCATCGCGCCAAGATCGCCATGCCGGGCGGCTGCAACCTGGGTGCTCGCAAGATCGATATGCACATTCTTGGTCTTGAGGCCCTGGGCGTTGAGTTCGATACCGCCCACGGCTACATCAACGCTAATGCGCCCCAAGGTCTGCGCGGTACCACCGTCACGCTCGAGTTCGCCAGCGTCGGTGCGACCGAGAACCTCATCATGGCATCCGTGCGCGCGCAGGGCACCACGGTTATCGACAATGCCGCCCGCGAGCCCGAGATCGTCGATCTCGCCAACATGCTCAACGAGATGGGCGCCAAGATTGTCGGCGCGGGTACGCCCGTCGTGACCATCGAGGGCGTGGAAGAACTGCATCCTGTTACCCATCGCGTAGTGGGCGACCGCATCGAGGCCGGTACCTTTATCGTTGCCGGTGCGTTGATGGCCGACGATCGCGGTGTCGATGTCATGGGCTTTTGCCCCATTCACTTGGGCATGGTGCTCAAGAAGATGGAGCTCATGGGTATCGACTGCGAGCGTACCGACGACGGCGTCCATGTGAACCGTGCCGAGCGTATCAAGCCGGTCGATATCCAGACGCTTCCGTTCCCCGGTTTCCCGACCGACATGCAGGCGCAGATTATGGTACTCTCCGCCCTTGCCGATGGCAGTTCCGTTATTACCGAAAACATCTTCGAGAATCGCTTTATGTTTGCCTCTGAGCTGGTGCGCATGGGTGCCGACATTCGTATCGAGAGCCATCACGCCATGATTCATGGCGTCAAGGGCTTCTCGGGTGCACAGGTTACCTCGCCCGATCTGCGTGGCGGAGCGGCCCTCGTCGTAGCGGGCTTGATCGCCGACGGGACGACCGAGGTTTCGGCCATTCATCACATCAAGCGCGGCTACGAGCAGTTTGTCGAAAAGCTGCAGGCGCTCGGCGCGCATGTCGAGCATGCTACCGTCCCCGATCCCGTCATCTACTAATACAGGTTGCCTATGTTTAATAAAAAGCCCCTCGCGGATACCGCCACCCGAAGACCCTCAACTGGTGCGCAGGCCAAGATCTACAGTCGCGATAACGTGGCTCGCTATTCCGAGCGCGCTCGCCAACGTCGTCGTAGCCACACGATTCGTCACGTCGCGCTCATTGTCGTGCTTGGCGTGCTGCTGAGTGCCACTACCGCTGCCGGCCTGTGGTTTGCCACCATTATGGGCAAGCTCGGCGATTCTAATGTCATTACCGACAATCTGCGTCGGGTTCTGGTTGACACCGATGAGGCAAAGGATCCGTTCTACGTGCTGCTTCTTGGCACCGACGGCCGTCCGGGCGAGGATACGTATCGTGCCGACTCGATTATCCTGGCACGCATCGACCCCACGCAAAAGCAGGCGACGCTCATTTCCGTTCCGCGCGACACCAAGGTCGAGTACAAGGGCGAGACCATGAAGATCAACGCCTGCCATACCGTTGGCGGCGCCGAGGCCATGGTCGAGGCGGTCAACGAGCTGTGCGGTGTTCAGATTTCCCACTATGCCGAGGTCAGCTTCGACGGTATGCAGGCGCTGATTGATTCGGTTGGCGGTATCGACATTAACGCAACCGATGATGTTGACGACCCCGAGCACCTGGATATTAAGATTACCGCTGGTCAGCAGCATATGGACGGCGCCACCGCCCTTACCTATGCCCGCTGCCGCTACATCTATGCCGACGGCGACTACACGCGCATGCGCCACCAGCGTCAGGTGCTTGGCGCCCTTGCCAACCAGATTCTCAATAACTTCGATGCCACGAAGATCTTTGGCCTGGTTAATTCGCTGTCCGATATGCTCGTGACCGATATGAGCGTTCAGGATATCGTGGCTACGGTCAATGCCATGCGCGGTATGGATGTCGACGGCATCTACTCGGCCAACCTGCCCTCGTATGCCGACGACAGCACCATGATCGACGGCGTGAGCTACGTCTTTGTCTACGAGGACGAGCTCAAGGAAATGATGGAGCGTGTCGATGCCGGCAAGGATCCCAAGGGTCCCAACACCATGGGTCTTTCCGACGGTTCCAGCTCTACGATCGGCGACCTGAACAACAACACGTCTGACGACTACGCAAACGGTACCGCAACCTCATCGGTCAGCTCTGACGATTCCGATGACTCAAGCGATTCGAGCGATTCGGACTACTACGAAGAGCCCACCGGCGACGGCAACGGCTACGAAGCCAACTACTAAGTTACGGCGTTTTACCAAACGCCGTAACGGCTCGACGCTGCGCGCCGCCCAAGGCGACAATTTGTCATTCAAAAGGCAGGACATGACCAGAAGGTCAATGCCCTGCCTTTTTCATGCCAACTTGTTCGCCTTGGACGTCGCTCGCTGACGTTGGCTCAACCTGCGGTGCTGACTACTCCCCTTGCACCAAAAACCGCCCCGTTCTCGGTTTTGAGGACGGGGCGGTTTTGCTTACCTGGATTGTTCGAGTTCCCTATGCAAAGCGGGCGACGAGCTCCTGGAGCACGTCGGTCATCTTGACGAGCGAACTAACCGGGACGAACTCGTTGACGCCGTGGTAGCAATAGCCGCCGGTGGAAAGGTTGGGGCAGGGCAGACCGCGGAACGACAGCTGGGCGCCGTCGGTGCCGCCGCGAATCGGCAGCACTTGGGGCTCAACGCCGCAGGCAAGGTAGGCTTCCTTGGCAACATCAATAAGCTCGGGATAGTCACGAACGATCTCGGCCATATTTCGATACTGCTGCTTAATCTCGACTGTCACGCGCTCCTCACCCAGACGCTGGTTGAGCATCGAGGCGGCGGCATCAATAAGGTCGAGTTTCTGCTGGAACTTGGCGGCGTCATGGTCGCGGATGATATAGCGCGCTGTGGCGTGATCGACGGTCGCAGATACACCCTCAAGGTGATAAAAGCCCTCGTAGCCTTCCGTATACTCCGGGCGCTGCACGTAGGGGAGCAACGCGTTGAAGTCGCAGAACAGATTGCCTGCGTTGACCATACGGCCCTTAGCGTCGCCCGGGTGGATGGACTGGCCCTCAAAGCGGACGGTCGCCTCGGCGGCGTTAAAGCACTCCCACTCCAGCTCGCCGATGGGGCCGCCGTCGACCGTGTAGGCGTACTTGCAGCCAAAGGTATCGATATCCAACAGCTCGGCTCCGTGGCCGATTTCCTCGTCAGGGCAGAAGCAAATGCCGAGTGCAGGATGGGGCAGAGAAGGGTCCTGAGCGATACGCGCGACAAGCGACATGATCTCGGCGACGCCTGCCTTGTCGTCCGCGCCCAGCAGCGTGGTGCCATCGCTGCAGACCAGGTCCTCACCCGCGAGGTCATTCAGGGCGGGAAGCTTGGCGGTGCTCATGGCAACGGGCTTACCGTCAACCGTGCCGCAGACCAGGTCGCCGCCTTCGTGGTGTACGATGTGCGGCTTCACGCCGGCGCCCGGTGCAACTTCGGTGGTGTCGAGATGGGCGATCAGGCCCAGGGCGGGCTTATCCTCAGCGCCCGCACTTGCGGGGATATGCGCGCAGACATAGGCGTGCTCGGTCACGTGGGCATCTTCCGCACCAAGCTCGCGCAGCTCTTCAGCCAGCACGTTGGCAAGGTCAAACTGAACGGCGCTCGAGGGTACCTGGTCGCAGTTTGCATCCTCGGACTGCGTGTTGATCTGGACGTAGCGCAAAAAGCGCTCGAGGACATCGGGGCTCGTGGTGGTGTTTTCCATAAAGACCGCTCCAATCTTGGTCGTCGTGTGCAACAAGAACTCTAGCACGGTATGCCACGGCATACCACGACGCTTGGATGGGGTAGAATCAGCCATTGAATGCAGAAGGGACGGAAGATCATGGATACGACAAATAGCTCGCGCGAACTGCATCTGACGGTGGCGAACGAAGACTACTTGGAGTGCATGGTTCGCATTGAAAGCGAAGAGGGGGAAACCAACGGTGTGCGATCGGTCGACATCGCGCAGCGCCTTGGCGTCTCCAAGGCATCGGTCAATAAAGCGGTTTCGGCGCTCAAGGCATCCGAGCTTGTCGAGCAATCGCACTACGGCAAGGTAATCCTGACCGATCGCGGCCGCGAGGTTGGCACGGCTATCTGGTACCGTCATCGCCTCATCCGCACGTTTTTGGTTCAGGAGCTCGGTGTCGAATTTGAGCGAGCCGATTCCGAGGCCTGCATGATGGAGCATGCGCTATCCGAGGACACGATGAGCCGCTGGCTCGCCTATCTCGAAAAGCAGGGAATCAGCGTCGAGGAATAGCGGGATATATATGGATACGAGTTATTACAACCGCTTTGGTGCCGAGGAACTTGCGCGCCGCTTGTCGAGCGAGACCTTGTTGGCGCAGGGCCCCATGGGCAGTGTTTTGTTGAGTGAGTACGATGCCGCTGACATTCCACCGGCGTTTTGGAATCTGGCAGAGCCGCAGACCGTTTCTCGTATCCATCGCTTGTATGTCGCCGCCGGCGCGCAGGTGCTCATTACCAACACCTTTCAGGCATCGAGCTATGCCCTCAAGCACGACCAGATTGCGCCGTCCGTGGCGGAGGTCAATCGCGGGGCCGTCGACGATGCCCGCCAGGCGCACCCTCAGCTGCTGCTAGGCTCGATGGGCCCGATCGGTATTGAGTGGTTTGCCGAGGACTCTGCCGAGTATCGTGAAATCCGAGGCATTGCGCGCGAACAGGCGCACACCTTGCTCAACGCCGGCGTTGACGGTCTGCTGATCGAGACGGTGACGTCTATCCGTAATTTGCAGCCCATGCTTGCCGGCGCCCGAGATGCCGCCGACGGCATGCCTGTTCTGGTGAGTTTTGTCGTTGACGATAAAGGCGACCTGTTGGGCGATGGCCTCAACATCGAGGCAGCCGTTTTGTACGCCGAAAAACACGGCGCAAATTCGGTTGGTGTTAATTGCTGTTCGCTTGCGGCCGCGAACGCGGCGGTGCCCAGGATGGTTGCATCGGCGACTACTCCCGTCACGGTGCGTCCCAACGTAGGCGATCCGGTCCAGACTCAGGATGGCCCCGTATGGCACGAGAACCCCGAAGCTTTCGCGCGCGCATGCATCGAATGGAGACATGCCGGTGCCGCAATGGTGGGCAGTTGCTGTGGAACCACGGCAATCACTACGGCCGCGATGGCCGAGGCGCTCGATATATAAAGGGCAAACCGCTCCATACGGGGCGGTTTTTTTATTGCTTGCATGTCCTCGGCAGCATTTGCCCAAATGGTGAATGCTGGTGCCGGCAGGTTGCCGAGTGCATGTTGCGGGTATACCCCATGCGTACCATGATCCAAACACTGTGAGGTGTCTGCGCGTGTGCGCGATAATTCATTTTGGAACTGACGGTTGGCGCGCTCGCGTCGATGAGGACTTCACTGCCGATAACGTTGCCCGTATCGCCGATGCCGTCGGCGAGTTATGGCAAAAGACCAATCCGGGCAAAACGGTATATATAGGGTTCGACACCCGGCCCCTGGCGCGCGAGTTCGCTGAGCTTGCGGCGGGCGTGCTAGCAGCGCACGGGCTAGACGCCGTGCTCGCTTCGCGACCTGTCCCGACCCCTGCCCTTACGTGGGCGGCGGCTTATGACGGTGAAGCGTGCGGCGCGCTCATGGTGACGGGGTCCCATCATCCGCAGGGCTATCTGTGCCTCAAGATTCGCATGGGTGACGGCTCGACCGCCAACCAGGATGTCATCGAAGAGCTCGAAGAGACTATGGCTCCCGAGCCAATGGGGATCGAGGGGCAATATCGCACCGCGGATATCATTCCTGACTATATGCAGGCGGTGGCATCGTTTGTCGATGCCGAAGCCATCCGCGCCGCGCACTTGCGCGTGGTTGTCGATCCCATGGGCGGCGCAGCCCAGGGCTATCTAGCCGACTTGCTGCGCGAGCTTGGCGTTGAGGTGCACGAGATTCACGCCGGGCAGGCGTCTGACCAAGAAGATATCTGCCCCGACCCCGTTGAACCGTGGGTGGACGCTTGCGAGCGCACGGTTATCGAGGACGGAGCTTGCGCTGGCCTGGTGACCGACGGCGACGCCGACCGTATCGGCGCGGTTGACGAGCGCGGCAGATATATACATCCGCATCAGATCATGGCGCTCGTTTTGGGCGACTTGGTTCAATTTCGTAATTTGGAGGGGCGCGTCGTCGTCAATCTTTCATGCTCGACGCTCGTGCGTCGCATTGCCGAGGCGCTTGGCTGCCGCGTGACCGTCAAACCAGTCGGTTTCAAATATATAGCGGCGGAGATGAAGAAGGGCGGCGTCCTCATGGGCGGCGAAGAAGCCGGTGGTATCGGCATCGCCGCGCATATGCCCGAGCGCGATGGAATCCTCGCCTGTCTGATTCTGTGTGAGCTTATGGCAAAGACGGACGCGCCTTTGGGCGTTCTGGTCGACCAACTCGAGGACAGTTTTGGTAAGACGAGTTACGGTCGACGCGATTTGCGCCTTGAGGCCGAAGATGCCGAAACGTTACGAACCCTGCTGCCGGGCGTAAACCCCAAGTCGATTTGTGGCAAGGTGCCGCAAAACGTTAGTCATATGGACGGCTTGCGTCTGTCATTCGAGGATGACACGTGGCTGCTGGTCCGTCCTAGCGGGACCGAACCAGTGGTGCGCGTCTACGCCGAGGGGTTCTCGGTGGAAGAACGTGATGAGTTGCTCGATGCTGGCTGTGCTTTAGCTAGGGGGACGTATCCGCTTTAACCATGAGACTGCCTTATATAAAGAGATGCTCGGCGAGCGGTAGTTAACGGCTGGCAAACGTTAGTCGGATCACAAGATGTGTAGGAAATGTGTACGCCCAGATTCCCGCCCCCGGCGCCCCTCCGGTCTGGCAATATATCTCCTTGCCGCGCGGC
>WGSL01000034.1 GCA_014871665.1 Collinsella sp.
GCCGGCGATGATGCTGTTGGGAGTCTCCTTCTGCAGCTCCTCGGCCTTGGCGATAGCGCCCTTCAGGCCCTTGGAGCCGTCGGTGCGCCCGAGCTGCGCACCGTATGCTTGCATCAGCTTGCGGCGCTCGACGGACATGGTCTCGGGCATGGTGATGATCACCTTGTAGCCGCGGGCGGCCGCCACCGAGGCGATGCCGACGCCGGTGTTGCCGCTCGTGGGCTCGATGATGGTGTAGTCGCCGCCGCGCACGAGCTTGCCGGCCTTCTCGGCCTCGTCAATCATGTTCTTGGCGACGCGGTCTTTAACGGATCCGGCGGGGTTGAAGTATTCCAGTTTGACGAGCACGCGAGCCTTGAGGTCCTCGTCGGCCTCAAAGTGGGTGAGCTCCAGAAGCGGGGTGTGGCCGATAAGCTGATCGATGGACGTGTAAACCTTGCTCATGGTGAACCTCCAAAGTGTTCAAGTTGCTGGTTGCCGTATGGTTCTACGGCGTGTCTAGCAGCCAAACCCATAAACCTTATAGGTTGTTCGTTTAGCTGTTGGCAAGCATAGTAGACACTAAAGCCTAGTAATGCAATAGGAAATAGAAGATTATTACGAGTCGATTAACCATCTTGACCGGAACGGGTATTTTCAAACCCATTTTTTCGGCTAGAATTTCAACGGACTAAAAGACCGAAAGGCAGCAATATATATGTTGGTTTCTACTAAGGGCAGGTACGCCCTGCGCGTTATGGTCGATCTGGCCGAGCACCAGGCGGCCGGTCGCATCCCGCTCAAAGAGATCGCGGCGCGACAGGGGATTTCCGAGAAATATCTCGAGAACATCTTGGCTACGCTCGTGCGCGCCAACATGCTTTCGGGCATGCGTGGCAAGGGCGGCGGCTATGTGCTCACGCGTCCGCCCGAGCAGTACACGGTGGGCGAGATCCTGCGCCTGACCGAGGGTAGTCTGGCGCCGGTCGCCTGCCTGGATGGCGACTGCAAGGGCTGCTCGCGATCTGATGAGTGCCCCACGCTCGACGTGTGGAAGAACCTGGACAAGCTCATCAACGATTACCTCGACGGCGTGACGCTCGATCAACTTGTCGCTCCCAACCATGGCTACGACTATGTCATCTAACCCACGCCTGCCATGTGGGGACGGGGTGGAAATGGTAGATTTTCTTGCCCTCTGAGACTTGGCAAATAAGAAGGCCGCCCATTTTTGCGATGGGCGGCCTTTGATTTGGTCCGATGCGTTTGCGTGTCGGGGGCGTTCTACTCTTCGGCAATACTATCGAGGATGCTGCGCATGATGGACACTAGGATGCTGCCCATAAAGGCCGAGCCAAAGCCGGCGATGGAGATACCGACGCCCAACAGGTTGACCGACAGGTAGCTGGCGAGCTCCAGCATAAAGCTGTTGAGCACGAGCTGGAAAATGCCGAGCGTAATGATCGTGAGCGGCAGCGAGATGACCGTGAGGAACGGTTTGACGAACGAATCTACGATGTTGAGGAACAGTCCCACAAAGGCAAAGCAGACCCAGGCCTCGGCAAAGCCGAAGGGTTGGATACCGGGGACGAGGAACGTGGCGATCGCGATGGCGATCGAGGTGAAGAGCCAGTTAAGCATAAAGCGCATGGCGTGAATCCTTTCTTGCGCCGGGGTTGCTGGCGTCGCGTGAAGCGGCTTGCGGCGGCGACTTGGATGGTTGCGCGGGCGCGCCGCGGTGTTTGGGCGCCCATTGTCTCAAATATTCGTGGAGCTTACGTGCGCATTCGGTTTCTAAACGGCGTTCGTCCTGAAAAACGTGCCGCTGGCAGAGAGTCTTGTCGCTTTAGTTTGGTGGTGTGCTACACTGCTACGGGCAAATAGCCCATGCATAGTTTTATTGCATATTACGGGCGAACGATGCCCGATGTCAGTATCAACTTCGATGCCTTATGGCGGGTTTGGCGGTGATCGATGAATATCGAGAACATGTTTGACAAGCCTGATGTCAAGCAGCTGGTCCACGCATTTAGCCTTTTGGATGACGAGAACGATATCCAGGCGTTTTTAACCGATATCTGCACGCCGCGCGAGATTTGCGATCTTTCTCAGCGCCTGCAGGTCGCGCGCTATCTGGATGAGGGCGAGCCCTATGTTGAGGTTCAGGCCCGCACCGGCGCTTCGTCCACCACGGTGAGCCGCGTGTCCAAGGCGCTCAACGGCGAGTACGGTGGCTATCGCAAGATCCTCATCAAACTGGAGGATGGCGAGTAGGCCAGCGGCAAAAATAAATTGCGCAGAACCGTCCCTTCGGGGGCGGTTTTTTGATCCCTCGGGGACGGGGGAAACGGATCACCGGGTTAGACTGACCCCCTCGTTGATCCGTTTTCCTCCGTCCCCAAGGGATCAAATCTGTTGGCGTGGGGCAAATCTGTCCGCGTGGGCGGGTAGGATGGATGCATTGATTATTGCGAACGGTTTGAGTGGAGGACCATGCCTGTTCGAATCTATACCACCAATACCGGTACGGACTTGAGCGATGCCGAGGCGGCGTTGCTCGCCGACCTGGTTGCCCGCCACGGGCGTGCTGTATTGCTGGCGCCCTCGTTTGCCGAGCTCGACGTGTGCCGTCACGATGCTGCGGTTGCTGGCGCCTCGCTGGGCGTTGACTACAAAACCCCAGCGTCGTGGCTCCGCTCGCTGTGGGAGCTTATGGGCGATGGCCGCAGCTTCGTCGACAACATGCAGCGCCAGATGCTGTTCTCGGACATGATCGCCCGTCGCGACGATGCCGACCTGCAGCCGCTTTCGCGCAGTCAGGGTACGGTGCGCATGCTCGCGCGCATGGCCCGCGATGTGCTGTCGGGCGTAGCGGGAACGACGGCCGAGCGATGCCGTGCCAACAATTGCCGGCCCGATCCCAAGAGCGACGCCGAGGCTCGCGTGTTCGAGCTGTTGAGTGCCTATGCGAGCGGCTTGGACCGTCGAGGCATGGTCGAGTCCTGCGAGGCTGCTGACCTTATGGCCGACGCTTTGGCCGACAGCCTACCGGCGTGCGCCCGCGCGGTATGTGTGCGCGGCGTCACGTCGTTTACGCACGGCCTGCTCGAGTTGCTGTCCGCCGTGGCAAACAACGGGGGAGAGGTCGTTGTGCTGCTTGCCCGCGAGCAGGCGGCAATGCGCGAGGACCTGGCTGCTGCCTTTGATGCCCGCGGTGTGCTGTTTGAGGCCGCGCCGCTGGGGGAGGGTGCCGCCGCGCCCCAGACTGCCTTCAAGTCCGCCGCTCAGCCTGCCTTTATAGAGGTTGCCGGCCCTCACGCCCGTGCCCACGCCTATGTGGATGCAATCGATGAGCTGGTAAAAACGTGTGAGGACGTCGCGGTCGACGGCGGTGCCACGGCGTCCGCGGACGCCGTGCGCGTGCTCGTGGTGTCTGCCCGGGCGCCCCAGCTGTTCGGTGAACTCGCTGCCCGTTTGGCGGCGCGTCACATTGCTGCTGAGACAATCGAGTTCACGGCGTTTTCCCAATCCATCGCGGGCAGGCAGTTCACGGCGCTCGCCAATCTGATCGAGCGCATGAAGGCCGCCGACGAGGGCACCGCCTCCAAGACCGAGTGGTGGCCCGCGCCGGAGCTTACCGACTGGATTTACAGTCCGCTTTCGGGTGCCGACGCCGCCAGCGCGCGCACCTTCGACAAGAACATGCGCCTGTCGCGCGGCAAGACCGCCATGGCCGCCAAAAGCCTGCTGCAGAGCGTGCAGGGCCAGGTCAGGGGCACGCGCAAGGCCGCCAGCGATGAGAACTGGTTTAAGAACGTGCCGTGCGTGGTCTCGGACGTGTTCCAAGCGCTGTGGCGCGACAAACCCGTGACGGCGCTCAAGGCAATGCTCGCCGTCGCCGAGGCGTTGCCCGATCGCGCCCTTGGAGGCTTTGACGGTCAGGCTCGTCGCCAGGCGGAGACCGCCCTACTGCGACATGCCATCGACATCCTTATGAACGACGCCCGCGCGCTCGACGTGTCGCAGGCCGCGACCGTGCCCGTGCTCGACGGCGTTCGTACCAAGGTGGACAAGCGCAGCGCCGCATACGATTACGAGACCTACGAGGTCGACCGCACGCCGCGCGCCCAGGTGCGCTTTGCGTCGCTTGCCGATGCGGCAGCCCTGCGCCCCGCCAGCTACGATGCCGTGCTGTTTGCCGACGTCGACCTGGACAGTTATCCGCTCTCACATGAGGAGGGCCCGCTGGCCACGCTGACGGCAGAGTTGGATCGCAACGGTGTGACGCTTGAGCCCGCGGCCCTGCTGCGTGTGCGCTTTGGCCGCGCGATGCAGGCCGCGCGCGGTCCGGTTGCGCTTGCCCGCGTGACGCACGATCGCCAGGCACGCGAGTGCTACCCGGCAGCCGTATGGACCGAGCTGCGGGCACATGCCGAGGCCGCTGGCGCTGCCAAGCCCACGTGCGTGGGCGAGGGCGATATCATCGCCGACTTTGATCCCGCGGCAGGTGAAGGCCTCAAGCGCGAGCGCGTGACCTGCGAAGCCCCTCAGCACCTGAGCGATGAAGCCATTCCGTATCTGGTTCTGCGCCGTCGCGATGGCGAGGGCGAGAACGCGCCGCTCGTGCCGCGCCTGACGTCCGCCTCGCAGATTGAGGCGTACTCGACATGCCCGCTGTGCTGGTTCGTGTCGTATCGCGTGAAGCCCCAGTCCATCGACGCGGGCTTTGGCAACATGGAGAAGGGCAACTTTGTCCACGACGTGCTGGAGCACCTGCATGCCCGCCTGCCCCAGGAGGGCATGGAACGCGTGACGCCCGAGAATCTGCCGCGCGCTCAGGAGCTGCTGCGCGAGGTCTTTGACGAGACGTTGGCCGAGCACGCCGGCAAGCGAGGCACGGAGGGCCCGCTGGTGCCGCTTTCTGCGGTGGAGGAGCGCCAGGTGGCCGAGATTTTGCCGCAGCTGGAGGGCGTGCTTGCCTACGAGTCCGAGGCACTTGCCCCCTTTGCCCCGCGCTACCTGGAGTTCGCCTTCAACGAGCTCAAGGTCGAGTATGCCGGTTGGCCGCTTGGCGGGCGCATCGACCGCGTGGACGTGGACGCCGAGAATCGTGCCGTGGTGATCGACTACAAGCATCGCACGGGCGTTGAGGAGTTTAAGCTCGCCGACCCCACGGTGCGCGACGAGGAATCGGGTACGGCGCCCATCGACGATCCGCGCTGGTTGCCGCCCCATACCCAAACGCTCATCTACGCGCAGGCCATGCGCCGGGCGCTGGATTTGGACACCCGCGCGGCGCTCTACTTTTCGACCAAGGGCGGCAAGCCGGCGCTGCGAGGCGCCGCGAGTGCCGAGCTGCTCGAGGAAGAGCGCGGCGACGGTCGCATCCCAGGCCTTAAGAAAGGTTTCCCCGGCGAGGGTGGCAGCATGGACTTCGACGCTCTGCTCGATCGCGTGGAGGCCGGCATCGCCGAGCGCCTGCGCGAGCTCGAGGCGGGCAACGTTGCCGCCGTCGACCCGATGTCGGCTCAGGCCGCGCATGCGCGCTGCTCGTATAACCACGAAGGAACGTTTGTAAGGAGGGACGTGTAGACCATGGATCTTTCGACTTTGATGCCGCAACAGCTGCGGATCGTCAAAACGCTCGACCGTCCGCTGTTTGTCTCGGCGGGCGCCGGTTCGGGCAAGACCTTTACCCTTACGCGCCGCATCGTCTACGCGCTCTCGCCCGAGTCTGGTCCGTTCGTTGAGCATCTGGACCAGGTGCTCGCCATTACCTTTACCAAAGATGCCGCGGCCGAGATCCGTGACCGCGTGCGCCGCGCGCTCATCGACGAGGGCATGGACGAGGAGGCCCTGACCGTCGACGATGCGTGGATCTCGACCATTCACGGCATGTGTTCGCGCATCCTGCGCGCGCATGCGCTGGAGCTGGGCATCGACCCCGAGTTCACGGTGCTCACCGATACCGACGAGCTTATGGACCAGGCTGTTGAGCATGTGCTGGCCCGCGCGACGGCGCCCGATGCCGCCCCCGAGCTCGCGGCATCGCTCAAGGCCCTCTACGCCTGGTATCCCATGGCGGGCGAGGGCGGCCCCTTTGGCGCCGGCACCACCATCAAGGGCCTGGTGCGCGAGCTGCTGGAGCTGTCGAGCCAGCTGCCGGGCGGTATGGACGACGTGCGCGTGGCGCGCGGCCAGGCCGATACCTCGGCACTCGCCGATGCCTATCGATCGGCGTTGGGTGCAAGCAAGGCGGCGACCGAGAAGGCGCAGGTTGCACTCGACGCCATCGATGCGTTCGAGGCGAGCGGCAAGACCATGGCCGATGCGGCGCGGCTCATGATGTCGTGCACCATGCCGCGCGCGAGCAAGGCGTTCCCCAAGGAGCAGGTCGAGCTGCTCAAGGCCGAGGCTGCCGATGCATTTATCAATATCGCGCTGGCCTGCGGTGGTCCCGCGCTCGATGCGCTGGTGGGCTTGGCCCGCTCTGTAGAGGCCGAGTATCGCGCGCTGAAGGCTGCCCGGTCTGCCCTCGACAACAACGACCTGCTGCGCATGGCCTACGAGGCCCTGCGCGATTACCCGGCCATCCGAGCGGCATACGAGGGCCGCTTTAAGATGGTCATGATCGACGAGTTCCAGGATACCGACCAGATGCAGGTCGATTTGATTCGCTATCTGACGGGTGCGGGGGAGCGCGCGTTGTGTACCGTGGGCGATGCGCAGCAGTCCATCTATCGCTTCCGTGGCGCCGAGGTCGAGGTGTTCCGTCGCCAGGAGCGCAAGGTGGGCTCGTCTGCCGCGCCCGAGGCGACTGCCGTGGCCGACGCCCCTGCTGGCGAGCTCGTCAAACTCGTGCGCAACTTCCGCAGCCACGACGAGGTACTGCGTTACGTGGCACGCGTCTTCGACGGCGATGACGGCGGCCTGATGCAGGGCTTTTTGGATCTTGAGGCGAGCGACGGCCGCAAGGACACGCTGGTGGCAGACGCCTCGCGTCGTCAGGCGCTCTTTGTTGCCGGCGGCAGCACGCAGGAGCGCACACAGGCCAAGGCCCGTGCGATCGCCGAGCGATTCCGCGCGCTTGCCGATGCCGGCCAGCCCCAGGGCGGCATGGTGCTGCTGCTGGGCCGCATGACCAACGCAGACGTCTACGCACAGGCCTTCCGTGACCAGGGGCTCGACTGCGTCATCGCGGGCGGCTCGGTCTTTGCCCAAGCTGCCGAGGTGCAGACGGTGCGCGCCCTGGTTTGTGCGCTGGCCGATCCGGCCGATACGGCGCAGGGTCTTATGCCACTGCTGGCCTCGCCGATGTTTGCGCTGGGCGCTCAGGAGTTCTTGGCGCTGGCGACCAAGCTCGATAGCGAGACGGGGGAGACCTCGCGCCGCAACATCGATGCAGGCATCATGAGCGATTTCGACGTGCCGGGCCTGCAGGGCCTGCCGCTCGTGACGCGCGCCCGCGAGGTGTTGCGCTATGCGCTTCGTCGTGTGGGTCGCGATTCGTTCGCCGCCATCGCGCGTGACGTGGTCAACGCCTCCGGCTGGTTCGTGCGTCTGGCGCAGCGCGGCCCCGAGGGCAAGGCCATTGCCGCCAACGTGCTCAAGGCGCTTGATGCCGTGGCTGAGGCGGAGGCCGAGTTCGGCAACTCGCCGCGTTCCATCGCGCTGGCCTTCGACCGCTTCTTGGCGGGCAAGGAAGCCCCGGGTGCCCTCAACGAGGAGGGTGACGGCGCGGTGCGCATCATGACGGTGCATGCCTCCAAGGGTCTGGAATATCCGGTCGTGGCGGTCGCGGAGTGCTTTGGCGTGCGTAAGTCCTCGGGTGCGGCACAGATGGGTCGCGTCAAGGGTGGAGCGCAGGTCGTGGCACTGCCGGCACGCTTCGACGGCGTTAAACTCGCGGACGGAACTTTTGTGAAGGGCGACGACGTTAAAAAGCAGTTTGAGCATGCGTTTAAGGGCAAGGGCACGTCGCTATGGCTGCCGCCGGAGCTCATGGAGGACGTCTGCGCGACGGGTTCTCCCGCTGAGGCATTTGCTCGCCTGCGCAACGACGACCTGCGGCTCTCGCTCGAAGAGCGGGCTCGTTTGCTCTATGTCGCCATGACGCGTGCGCGAGAGCTGGTCATTCTGGCGATGGATGCCGGCGTGAGCCGTGGCAAGGTGACGGCGCCGACCTTCGACGTCGAGACCGATCTGACCTACGACGTGCTGCGCCGTATTTTGCCGACCGACGCTCTGGACATGCCGCAGCTCGATGCCGACCGCCTGGTGTTCGACAACTCTCAGTCGGGCGACTACGAGCTCATTTCGCTCGCGGACTTTACCTTTGGCGAGCAGGCGTTTGAGGCCAACGCTTCACTGGATGCCGAGGGCAGGCTTGTCCGCGGCGATGCGGAGCCGGAGGGTGCCGGTGCAGATACCCGCGCCGCCGTTCCCGGTCCTGCTGACCCCGAGCCCGATGCGTTTGAGCTCGTGTATCCCCGGGCGGTGGGCGTGCGCATGGGCACCTGCCCGTATCCGGCGCGCGATTCGTACAGCTACTCGTCAATCGCCGCGGCGCTGCATGCCGAGTCCGAGGACCGTGCCGCCGAGGCGCGCGTGCCCATGGACGAGGCCGGCGATGATGCGGAGTCGGATGGTTCCGAGATGACGGATGCAGACGTGGCCGCCGTTGAGCCTACCGGCAACCCCATGGCACTGGGCTCGGCCTTCCACGCTGCCTGCCAGTGGCTTATCGAGATGGGTGCCGATGCGCTGCCCGCCGCGCGTGCCGATGCGCTGGCGCGCCTGTGGCGCCTGACGCCGGAGCAGCGCGAACGCTTCGACGTTGCCCTGGACCGCTGGCTCAAGTCGGCTGTTCGTGCCGACCTGCTCGCGTGGCCGTGCGTTCGCGCCGAGGTGCCGTTCTTTTCGCTGGGCTGCGAGGACGAGGACATCGCTCGCTACGGTGCGTATGCCGAAGGCGCCATCGACGCTTTGGCGACGAACCCGGCGGATTCGTCACACGTGCTGGTCATCGACTACAAGACGGGCGGCACGCCGGACGAGACGCCGGAACAGCTGCAGGAGAAGCACGCCCTGCAGGCGCGCGTCTACGCCGATGTGTTGCACAAGGCGGGCTTTGAGGCCGTGACCGTCAAGTTCGTCCGCGTGGAACAGCCGGATCCAACCATCTTCGTCGAACCCGCCGAACCTCAAGTAGTCACCTACAACCTTTAGCCCTCAGATAACTTGCGGTGGAATACGGACTGTTTTGGCCAAAAAAGCCGCCAAACAGTCCGCATTTCACCGCAACGCATGGGAGAGCCTGGGGCGGTACAATGGCTCGAACGGTTCAAACGAATAAGGAGCCATCATGCAGCTCACCAAAACGCTTAAGGTGACGCCGGAGGAGCTTTTTGACGCTCTGGCGGGGTCCATCATGCAGGATATCGAGAACGCCACGGGCAAGCGTCCCAGCCGCAACAAGCTCAACGGCTATAAGTACGAGAAGCGCGCCCAGTCCGCAAAAGGCAAGGCCAAGGGCACGGCGATCAAGGTTAAGATTAAGCACTTTGACTACCCGTGTCTCTATGAGGTCCGTTTTCAGTATGCGGCGGGCATCAATACCATGCGCTATGAGGCTGCACCTGCTGGCGATGGTGCCTGCGAGCTCACCTATACCGAGGATTTTCAGGGTGTGGGTGGCAACACGTCTGGCACGCGCGGCAAGCTCGGCCTCTTCTTCTATGAGCGCAAGCTCAAGAGCCACGCCAACCAGACGATTGATCAAATCGTCAAATACATCGAGGGTGAGCACCGCGTAAAGGCTAATCCCGCCTTCGCCGATGATACTGCCGAAAACGCTTCGGATGTATTCCAGTGATACCCTGTGCAAAAGCTTTACCGCTCTTCACATCAACTGTAAACACTTCAGACTTCGAGTCAGTAGCGAGCGACCTGACAAAATTAGTTGATGGAAGTGCCAAATGAATAAGAATGCCACTGCGCAGCTGCACATCTATTCCGCCTTTTTCGTTCTCGCGGGATTTGTTTTAAATCGGGGAGTGTTTCTACTTTTCCTTGCGGATAAAGGAATGTCTGTCACGGAAATCGCGCTTTATCAAGCCCTGTACAACATTGCAACGGTCGCCCTCGAGCTACCAACAGGGCTGGTAGGCGATTTCTTTGGAAAGAAGTTCTCGATTCAAGTGGGCGTTCTGCTTCTTTTCTTCCATACGGCTGGCATGCTGCTGCTCTCAGGCCCCTTTCTCGTCGCGCTTTCCCTTGTTGAGGCACTCGCCTACTCCCTTCAATCGGGATCCGAACAAGCACTTTTATATGAAATTGCCCGAAATGCCGGTCAAGGAGAGCGCTTCCTCACCATCAACGCTCAGCTGCTCGCCGCGCAATCAATCGCGACGGGAGTGGCAATCGTACTTGGATCATTCATTGCCCAAATATCTTGGAGTGCACTCTACGTATGCGTTTCCGTTTTCTATCTTCTGCAGCTTTTCCTTCTGTATCCCATTGAGAGGATGGAAGCGACCCATTCCAAAAACTCTGGGGAGGAAAGGTTTGACGTAGCCAAGATCTTCAGACGCGAAACCTGGTGCATTGGAGAATCCGCTTTTGCGGTATTGCTTCTTCTAATCGGCACAAGCATGCTCGATGGATTCTATGGGAGTTATTACAACTTGAATCAGTTGGTATTCGACGCATTTGATGCTCCCGTCTCCATAATAGGAATCTTTTTCGGTGCATCCTATGCAGTAAATGCGATGGCCTACATTGCAGCAGATTTCTTCTCATCGCGTTTCGGGAAAAGAAATACCATGCTCGGCTCGATGCTAATCGAGGCTGGCCTTTTCATGATTCTTCCGTGGTTCGCTTCAAATCCGCTGTGTTTGTTTGGCCTTAGCATGGTGCTTTGTTTTCTCCCAGAAGTGGTGTACATCACTTCGGAAAACTTAATCCAAGACGCGATAGCGGACGATCTCCGCGCGACGATCCTTTCCGTCGCGTCTCTGGTAAGGGCTCTCTTTTCCGCAATGTTTTTCTCCATATTTGGACATGTGTTGGGGTTATATCCCATTCAGATAGCGCTCGGTATTATTGGTGCAATCGCGATAACAATTACCGCCGTTGTTTCATTAAAAATGGTAGGAATACAGGTCTCCAAGAATTGATATATCGATTGACGAGCTATCCGAAGCGTCGAGCCTTCTTGATGGACATGACTATTCGTCACAAATCATTCCGCGCATCGCCGGGGTTCCAGTAATACTCGATATATCTGGATGCCCTCTCCCCTTTTTAAAGGTCCCAAAAAGACTACCCGTGTGGGTTTGGCTAGGTTCGGGTGCCGTCCGCGCCGTGGGGTAAAATCGTTCAGTCAGAACACAAACCCGCATCGGAGCTCATCACATGGCATTCGTCCATCTGCACAATCACACTGTTTTCTCTATGCTTGACGGCGCAACCCGTATCCAGGATATGGTCAACCGTGCCGTTGAGCTTGGCATGCCCGCCGTGGCCATTACCGACCACGGCTACATGTATGGCGTGCCCGACCTGGCGCTGGCCTGCGACGCCGTCAATCACAACACGCCCGAGTACAAAACCTGGAGCCACGACAAGGCCTTCTTGGAAAAGGACCGCCGCGACGAGCTGGTGGAGCCCGATCCCGAGGAAAACCCGCGCGAGCATGCCCAGTACGTCAAAGACATGGCCATGTGGGACGAGAAGGGCAACATCGACGAGCTCAAGCCGCCTCTGGTCATCAAGCCCATCTTTGGCTGCGAGGTTTACTTTACGCCGGATGAGACGCTCGCCCGCGACCATAAGCCCGAGCTCTACCACATGATCCTTTTGGCCAAGGACCAGGAGGGCTACGTCAACCTGATGCAGACGGTCTCCGAGGCCGCCGTGCAGGGCTTTTACTACAAGCCGCGCGTGACGCTCGACAACCTGCGCCGCCATGCCAAGGGCATGATTTGCACCAGCGCCTGCATCGCGGGCATCATCCCCAAATACATCGACCGCGGCGACATGGAAGGCGCCATCAAGTGGGCCGAGACCTTCCGCGACACCTTCGACCCCGGCGACTTCTATATCGAGATTCAGGAACACGGCATTACCACCGATAACGGCCTGACCGACGAGCAGATGGACCGCACGCTCATCGACATTGCCAAACAGGTGGGCGTCAAGGTCATCGCCACCAACGACTTCCACTACCTGCGCCGCGAGGACGCGCCCGTGCAGGACGTCATCATGTGCATCGGCATGAACGCCAAAGTCGACGACCCCAACCGCATGCGCATGACCGGCTCGGAGTTTTACATGAAGACCGAGGAGGAGATGCGGGCGATGTTCCCGTATTGCCCCGAGGCCTGCGACAACACGCTCGAGATTGCCGACAAGTGCTACGTGGAGCTGGACTGGGACTCCATCATCCTGCCGCGCTTCCCGTTGCTCGATCCCGGCGAGACGCACGAGAGCCAGTTCCGCCGCGAGTGCGAGAAAGGCCTGCGCCAGCACTACGGTGACGACTGGGCCACACGCGAGATCGGCGGCGTCAACATCAAAGAGCGCTTTGAGTACGAATACAAGGTCATTTGCGACAAGGGCTTTGCCGCCTACTTTTTGATCGTCGCCGAGTACGTGCAATGGGCCAAGGACAACGGCATCGGCGTCGGCCCCGGCCGTGGCTCGGCCGCCGGCGCTATCGTCGCCTACGCCATGAACATCACCGCGTTCGACCCGCTCGAGAACGGCCTGATGTTCGAGAGGTTCCTGTCTCCGCAGCGTACCGAGATGCCCGATATCGATATGGACTTCGACGATGAGCGGCGCCTCGAGGTCGTGGAGCACGTTCGCCAGCTCTACGGCCCCGAGAAGGTTACCCACGTCATCACCTACTCGACCATCAAGGCCAAGCAGGCCATCAACGACGCCGCGCGCGTTCTGGACTACCCGGTCTACATGGGCCAGCGCCTGTCCAAGATGGTCTCGAGCGACCCCAAGGTCAAGCTCAAGCAGGTGCTCGACAAACAACCCGGCAAAGAGGATCTGTTTAACCCCGACTTTGCCGAGGCCTATAAAAAGGACGACGACGCCCGCCGCATCATCGACACGGCGCTCTCGATTGAGGGTCTCACCCGTGGCGAGGGCGTACACGCGTGTGCCGTTCTGATCTGCCGCGACCCCGTCAACGAGCACGTACCCACCAAGCTCGACACCAAGGGCGGAGTCGAGATCACCCAGTACGAGGGCCATACCGTCGCCGACATGGGCCTGCTCAAGATGGACTTCTTGGGCCTGCGTACGCTGACGGTTATCTCCAAGGCCAAGGCAAACATCAAGAAGAACTTTGGCATCGACATCAAAGAGGAAGATATTCCCTTTGACGATCCCGAGATCTTTAAGCTCATGGGCTCCGGTCACACCGCCGGCGTCTTCCAGGTCGAGTCCGCCGGCATGACGGCCACGATCAAGAACATGAAGCCCACCGAATACAAGCACGTCGTGGCATTGATCGCCCTGTACCGTCCGGGCCCGCTAGGCGCCGGCATGGTCTCGTCCTACATCAACCGTATGAACGGCAAGGAGCCGGCCGTCTCCTACGACGACCGTCTGGACGACATCCTGGGCGAAACCTACGGCACCATGGTCTACCAGGAGCAGGTTATGCTCATCTCCGTCGAGATGTGCGGCTTCTCCAAGGGCGAATCGGACTCGCGTATCCGTAAGCCCGTGGCTAAGAAAAAGATCAAGCTGCTCACGTCGACGGTGCTCCACTGGGAGGATGGCTCGGACGAGACCACCTACGACCACTGGATGAACGGCGCTATCAAGAACAACTACACGCGCGAGGTCGCCCAGAAGATTTGGGACGATGTTCTCGAGTTCGCATCCTACGCCTTCAACAAGTCGCACTCCGCCGGCTACGCCATCCTGGTTATGCAGACGGCGTGGCTCAAGGCGCACTATCCGCACGAGTACATGGCGGCCGTTCTGACGTCCTATACGGGCAAGACCGACAAGATCGTGCACTATGTCTCGGCATGCCGTCACGACGGCATCCCCGTGCTGTCGCCAGATGTCAACGAGTCCGGCACCGAGTTCACGGCTACCAAGGAAGGCGTGCGCTTTGGTCTGGCCGGCATCCGCGGCGTGGGTACCGGCGTGGCGCAGGCGATTATCGCCGAGCGCGAGGCGGGCGGTCCGTTTAAGACGCTGCACGACTTTGTCGAGCGCGTGGACTCGAGCCAGGCCAACCGTCGCGTGATCGAATCGCTCATCAAGGCAGGCGCCTTTGACTCCACGGGGTATCCGCGTCGCCAGATGATGCACTTTGTGGACAAGAACAACCCCGAGAACATCATTGACGCCGCGATAAAGCGCCAGAAGGACCGCGCGAGCGGCCAGACCTCGTTCTTCGATATGTTTGGCGACGTTGAGGGCTCGGGCTTCGAGGTCAGCGTGCCCGATCCGGACGGCCAGGAATGGGACCGCCACCTCAAGCTGAGCCAGGAGAAGGAGGTCCTGGGCATCTATGTTTCGGACCACCCGCTGCGCCCGTTTGAGTACGCGCTCAGCAAAGCGCGCGACTTCTCGTTCTCGCAGATCGATACCGGCTACGAAGTGCAAAACCCCACGGGCGGCACCATCAACCAGGAGATCCCCGAGGGCAAAGCGCTGTGGTGGGCCGGCATGGTCTCGAGCGTGTCCAAGCGCGTGACCAAAAACGGCGACCCCATGGGCATCGTGCAGCTCGAGGACATGGAAGGCGAGGCCACCGTCGTCGTGTTCCCCAAGACCTATAAAGAGGCCGAGGGGTACCTGTACGGCGAGGTCGATCCCGAGACCGGTGCGCAGCTGTCCGACGCCTTTGTGCGCATCAAGGGCAAACTCGAGCGCTCGGACCGCGGCGACCAGATCATCGCGCAGGAGATCGTGCCGCTCGAGCTCAACGAGGAGAACAACAAGCCCAAGGTGTTTGAGGTCATGGTGCCCAACAGCCGCTTTAGCCAGGGCAATATGGCGCGCCTGGCCACGGTGCTCACCGCTAACCCGGGCGGCGACCGCGTGGAGATCTTTATCGAGCAGGTGGACGGGCGCGTACTGCGCGCCGAGGTGCCTGCCAAGGTCAACGCGCGCTCGATTCCGCTGCTGGCCGAGGCCAAGGCCATTGTGGGCAACCAGGGCCGCGTGACGGTTATCTAGGGACGGCGTTGCTGAGAGGTACTCGGTGCGAGATTGGAGGAAGTGATGGCGCAGGGGACGTTTGTGCAGGCGCTCCGGAAAGAGGCGGCGCTGAGCGGCACCTTTATGAAGGGCCGCTCGCTCATGCTCAACGGCGCCGTGCTGTCGTTTGAGGACTCCGGCTCGCGCTTCTCCAAAAATGTGACTATTGAGGGCACGGTGCGCGGCTCGCGCGGCGACCTGTACAAGACGCACGTGGCGCTCGACATGGACGAGCACGAGGTTGTCGACTACGACTGCGATTGCCCCGCCGCCTTCCGCTATTCCGGCATGTGCAAGCACGCTATCGCCACGGCGCTGGCGTATCTGGATGCCAGTGGCGCCGAGCCCGTCGAGGGCTTGCGTACGCCGGTCCGCACGTTTACGGCACCGCCCGCACAGTCAAAGCAGCCCACACACCCCGCGCCCACCGCATCTGCGGTCAACCCCAATTTTCCCTTCCCGGCACCCGTCCCCACGAGCCCGAGCCTTGTGGCGGCGCTTTCCGATCTTTCGGACGCGCGCATGGACGAGCTCGTGGCTATGCGTCGCAAGTTCGCCAGCACCATTGACCCCGATGCGCCCAAGGCAGTGCTGGAGCCCTCGCTGGTGCCGTACTACAATCCGCTGTTTGCCGATCGTTTTAACTGGGCACTCGAGTTTCGCATTCGCTGCGGTTCGGTGTCCTACGTGGTTAAGGATATCGACGGCATGGCCGATGCCTATGTGCGCGGCGGTACGTTCTCCTATGGCAAGAAGCTTACGTTTGTCCATGTGCCCGAGGCATTCGATGACGTGTCGACAAAGCTGCTTGACTTTGTTGCAATGACGGTCGCCTACCTAGGTGATATTACGAGCTCGCGCTCGGCATCGTACGACTTTGCCCGCAGCGGCTTTGTCGCCGAGCGTCAGTTGCCGGTATCCGAGTATTCCGTCGTGTCCGTGCTGGACCTGCTGCGTGGCAGGACCCTGTCCTTTGAGCCTGCTTGGTCGCGGGGGACGACGACGCATCGCGCCTACGAGGTGGCGGTCGAGCCGTCGCCGCAGGGGGAGGGCGAAGTCCCGGCCAAGCGCCCGCCGCTCCTTGCCGCCAAGATTGCACCGGCGGCGGGAGGCAGCTACGACTTGCGTCTGCCGGCCGATACGTATTGCTTTGTCGCTGGTGACGCAGCCTATCTGGTCGATACGCGCCGCGCACGCCGTAGCGACACGGCGTTTGCCCAGCATGCGGCACCGTTCCTATCGCACTTGTTGCCCTGCCGCACGCCGGTCCATATCGCCGCCGACCAGGTGGGCGAGTTCTGCCGCATGGCGCTGCCTATCTTGCGCGACTACACCGACCTGACCGCTCCCGCCGCGCTCGACGCCGTGGCGCCCGAGCCGAGCTTTGCCATGGCGATCGGCGTCGACGATGGTCTTGTGACCTGCAAGATTACGGTGACCTACGGCGATTGGTCGGCAGATCTCTTTAGTCTTGGTGCTCCGGGCAGTCCCTTCGAAGAACAACGCCCCGGCGTTCCGCCCCGCGATACGGTGGCGGAGTTTCGCGTTATGGACACGGCTGCCCTGTACTTCGATTTCTACGAGGGCGGCCTGGCATTTGAGGAGCGCGATGACGCCCGCCTGTTCCACTTGCTGACCGAGGGCCTGTCTGCCCTGTCCGAACTGGGCGAGATCATGCTCAGCGATCGCCTGCGCCAGATCTCGGTCCGTCCTGCGCCCAAGCTTTCGGTGCGTGCGACCGTCAAGAGCAACTTGCTCGACGTCGAGCTGGGTGCGAGCGGGCTTTCAGCGGCTGACCTTGCCATCTATCTCGATTCGTATAAGCGCCACCAGACGTTTGCGCGCCTTACGTCCGGCGACATCGTTCGCCTGGACGAGGGCGCTCGTGCCGCGTTTGGCCTTGCCGAGGACCTGGGCGTCGATGCCGTCGACCTGCTCGACGGCGTGTCGCTTCCCGCCTCGAGCACCCTTTTTGTCGACAGCATGCTCGCGCGCACGCCGGCGCTCGAGGCCGATCGCGACGCCGCGTTCCGCCGCACCGTCGAGCGTCTGGACACGCTCGGCAAGATGGACTTTACGGTGCCCGCCTCGCTCAAGGCTACGCTGCGTGGCTACCAGGTCGACGGCTATCAGTGGCTCGGCTCGCTTGAGCACTTGGGCCTCGGCGGCATCTTGGCCGACGATATGGGCTTGGGCAAAACGCTGCAGATGATCGCACATATCCTGGCGCGCGTGGAGGCGGGGGATACCAAGCCCACGCTCGTGGTATGCCCCGCGTCGCTCGTGTACAACTGGGCTGCCGAGTTGGAGCGCTTTGCCCCCTCGCTTGATGTGTGCGCCATCGTGGGCGCCAAAGCCCAGCGTCGCGTGCAAATTGCCGGCGCAGCCGAGCACAACGTGGTCGTGACGTCGTATGACCTCATGCGCCGCGACATCGACGAATACATCGAGCAGGACTTTACCCGCGTGGTGCTCGACGAGGCCCAGTACATTAAAAACCCGCTCACCCAGGTGGCGCGCGCCGCCAAGCGCCTGCCGGCCGGCGTGCGCTTTGCCCTGACGGGCACGCCCATCGAAAACCGCCTGTCCGAGCTCTGGAGCATCTTCGACTTTTTGATGCCGGGCCTTCTGGGCACGCGCGACTCATTTGCCAAGCGCTTTGAAAGTCCCGTCGAGCATGCTGAGGGCGATAGTGCCGCTCGTCTGCAGGCGCTCGTATCGCCGTTTGTGCTGCGTCGCGTCAAGGAAGAGGTGGTGGCCGATCTGCCCGAGAAGATCGAGGATACGGTGATGGCGCAGCTTACCGGCGAGCAGCGCAAGCTCTACCTGGCCAACCAGGACCGCATTGCCCAGCAAGTGCAGCACCGCGAGGCCGGGGAGTTTAAGAAAGACAAGCTCAAGGTACTTGCCGAGCTCACCAAGCTGCGTCAGATCTGCTGCGACCCGCATCTGCACTATGCGGACTACAAGGCGGGAAGCGCCAAGCTCGATACGTGCATGGAGCTCGTTCACGGCGCGCTTGACGGCGGTCGCCGCATCTTGCTGTTCAGCCAGTTTACGGGCATGCTCGATATCATTGGCAAGCGCCTGGTCAAGGAGGATATCGCCTTTCTTAAGCTTACGGGTGCATCGTCTAAGGAGAGTCGCGCCAAGATGGTTGCGCAGTTCCAGGCGGGCGAGGTGCCGGTGTTCTTGATTTCGCTCAAGGCGGGCGGCGTGGGCCTTAATTTGACGGCTGCCGACGTGGTCATCCACTACGACCCGTGGTGGAACGTGGCGGCGCAGGACCAGGCGACCGACCGCGCCCACCGCATTGGCCAGCAGCACACCGTGACCGTGTACAAGCTCATTGCCAAGGACACGATCGAGGAGCGCATCATGCAGATGCAGGAGTCCAAACGCGATCTGGTCAACAGCGTGCTCGGCGGCGACGGCATCTCATCGGCGCTGTTCACGCGCGAGGATGTTCTGGCGCTGCTCGGCGGCGACGGTCGCTAGCTGCGCGCGGGATGGGGCTGCCGGGTCGGGCCGGGTCACCGGTTCGTCCTGGCCCGACCGCTTGCCTCCCCGTTATGTGTTCATTTGCAATGCCATGGATGGTTCGGCGCTCTTTGGGCATAAGAAGCGTCAAGTACATTGGCACATCAGCAAAGGAGAACATCATGGCGAAATTCTTTAAGGACTCCGATGGCAAGCTCGTTGCCGCCCTTGGCGACGGCGTTGCGACCCCTGCCGGCTGCACGGAGCTGACGGCGAACACCGAGGACGCGGCGCACGAGAAGCACGTGCCTGTTGTCGAGATCGAGCGCGACGGCCACGTCATTCGCGCACGCGTGGGCTCGACGGAGCACCCCATGCTGCCCGAGCACTACATCGAGTGGATCGCGCTTGAGGCCGAGGGGCGCCTGGAGGTCCATTACCTCGAGCCCGGCATGAAGCCCACGACGTTTTTCGCTGGCGGCTCCAAGACCGGTACCGTCTATGCCTACTGCAACCTGCATGGGCTGTGGTCCGCGACGTTCTAGGAGCGCGCCCCCGCTCGGGGTATCATAGCTAGCATATGCACATGCGAGCGCCGGCTGCATTATGCGGCCGGCGCTTTTACTACGACAACGACGATTTACGACGGAAAGGGCTGGGCCATGAAGCTCGCACTTGCACAGATCGATATGCGCCTGGGTGACATCGAGGGCATTTGCGGCCGCATCGAGGACCAGGCTCGCCTGGCTCATGAGCGCGGCGCGCGCGTGCTGTGCGTTCCGGCTCCGCTCTTTATGGGTGCCATGCCGGGCAGCCTGGTGGGCGCTGCCGATTTTGAGCACGATATGCTGACGGGCCTGACGGGCGTTGCCGAGCGCATCCAAGAGCTCGATATGATCTGCATCGTGCCCGCTGCGGTTTCGTTTGAGGGCCAGCCCCTGCTTGACTATATGATGCTTAAGGATGGTCGCGTGGTGCCTGCGCGCGCAAGTATTGCCCTGCAGCGCGGTGAGAACAACGACACACGTGGGGCACCGCCGGTGTTTGACGTGGACGGCGTGCGCATCGCCGTGGTGTTTGACC
>WGSL01000035.1 GCA_014871665.1 Collinsella sp.
CGACACCGACGACAGCAAGCCCAAGAAGTACGTGCTCGAGATGTTCCCGTATCCGTCGGGCGACCTGCACATGGGCCACGCACGCAACTATACCATCGGCGATGCCATGGCCCGTCAGGCCCGCATGCGCGGCTACGACGTGCTGCACCCCATCGGCTTTGACGCCTTTGGCCTGCCCGCCGAAAACGCCGCCATCAAGCACAATACGCAGGCTGCCGCCTGGACGTATAAGAACATGGACCAGGCGCTCGCCACGATGAAGCGCATGGGCTTCTCCTACGATCTGGATCGCATGGTCAAGACCTGCAGCCCCGACTACTACCGCTGGGGTCAGTGGATCTTTGAGAAGCTGTGGGAAAAGGGCCTGGTCTACCGCAAGAAGAACCCGGTCAACTGGTGTCCTAACTGCAAGACCGTTCTGGCCAACGAGCAGGTCACCGAGGGTAAGTGCTGGCGCTGCGGCACCGAGCCCGAGAAGCGCGACCTTGAGCAGTGGTACTTCAAGATCACCGAGTACTCCCAAGAGCTGCTCGACGACCTGGAGAAGCTCCCCGGCTGGCCCGAGCGCGTCAAGCAGATGCAGGCTAACTGGATCGGTCGCTCCGAGGGCGCCGAGGTCGACTTTACCCTGTGCGACCAGGATGGCGAGCCCATCGAGGGCGATGAGGGCAAGATCACCGTCTTCACCACGCGTGCCGATACCCTTTTTGGCGTCTCCTTCTTTGTCCTGGCTCCCGAGTACGCCGGCCTGCACGAGCTCGTCGAGGGCACGGAGTACGAGGAGGCCGTCACCAAGATCGTCGAGGACTCCAAACACATCTCTGCCGTCGAGCGTGCCCAGGGCACCCTCGAGAAGCACGGTGCCTTCACGGGCCGCTATGTGGTAAACCCCGTCAACGGCGAGAAGGTCCCCGTGTGGGTTGCCGATTATGTCGTTGCCGACTACGGTACCGGTGCCGTCATGGCCGTTCCCTGTGGTGACCAGCGCGACTTTGAGTTCGCCCGCAAGTACGACCTGCCGATCGTACCGATCATCCTGGACGATGGCGATCGCGCTGCCGTCGAGGACAGCGGCGAGACCATCGATACCTTCCATGCCGAGACCGTCGACTGGGATTGCGCTCACGCTGCCGAGGGCACGCTCGTCCAGTCCGGCAAGTACACCGGCATGCGCGGCGGTAAGCACTCCGAGGGCGAGGCTGCCATCGTGGCCGACCTCGAGGCCATGGGCTGTGGTCGTCGCAAGGTCGAGTTCCGTCTGCGCGACTGGCTCATCAGCCGCCAGCGCTATTGGGGCAACCCCATCCCGGCCATCCACTGCGAGCACTGCGGCATCGTGCCCGTGCCCGAGGATCAGTTGCCGGTGACGCTGCCCGAGAACCTTGACCTGGGCGCCGGCGAGACCCTCGCCGAGTGCAAGGAGTTCTACGAGACCACCTGCCCGGTCTGCGGCCGCCCGGCCAAGCGCGAGACCGATACCATGGACACCTTCACCTGCTCCAGCTGGTATTACCTGCGCTATACCGACCCGCACAACACCGAGCTGCCCTTCTCCCGCGAGGCCGCCGACCGTTGGATGCCCGTCGATAACTACATCGGCGGCATCGAGCATGCCATTCTGCACCTGCTCTACAGTCGCTTCTTTACCAAGGCCCTGCGCGACCTGGGCCTGCTGAGCGTGGACGAGCCCTTCACCAACCTGCTGTGCCAGGGCATGGTCAAGGACGAGAACGGTGACACCATGTCCAAGTCTAAGGGCAACGTCGTGCCTCCGAGCTCGGTCATCGAGCCCTACGGCGCCGACACCATGCGTCTGGCGATCCTGTTTATCGCTCCGCCCGAGAAGGACTTCGACTGGGATCACAAGGCCGTCGAGGGCGCTAACCGCTTCATCAAGCGCGCCTGGCGTATCGTTTGGCAGCTCGTCCAGTCCGGCGACGCCAACGTGGCCTTTGACAAGTCCGCGCTCGACGAGGTTGCGATGAAGCTCTATCGCGAGCGTCACCGCACCATCGCCAAGTGCACCGAGGACTTCGATCGCGGCCAGTTCAACACCGCGATCTCGGCCGTCATGGAGCTCGTCAACGCGGCGAGCGCCTACCTCAACGCCACTGAGGGCGCTGACCGTGACAAGGCGCTGTGCTACGGTGTGGCCAAGGATATCGTGAGCGTCCTTGCCCCCATTTGCCCGTTCTGGGCCGACGAGCTGTGGCACGAGGCCCTCGGCTGCGAGGGCAACGCCTACACCGCCGCCTGGCCCGAGTTTGACCTGGCTGAGTCCATCGAGGACACGGTGCAGATCGTCGTTCAGGTGCTCGGTAAGGTCCGCGGCCGCATCGACGTCGCCCGCGATGCCTCCAACGAGGAGATGCAAGCTGCCGCCGAGGAAGCCGTTGCCAAGTGGCTCGAGGGCAAGACGGTCGTCAAGGCCATCTGCGTGCCCGGCAAGCTGGTCAACCTGGTGGTCAAGTAAGCACTGCGAGCATAGTTGACGTGTTTAAGACGAGGGACGATCCGGCTGGGTCGTCCCTCGTCTTTCGTTGTGTACCCTGCTTGGCTTATGTTCCATGTCACCCGCTATGGACTGTGTACCAGGTCCCTAAAGTAGACATTGCCCGTCTGCTCCTCAAACATCCAGATGTTGAGGTAGATGTCGTTGAGGTCGCTGTTCACGTCAAAGCCTGGATCGTCGAAGGTGCCTACAAAGGTGAGCATAGCGGTCGTTTCTTCGCCTGCGGCGACGGGCTGGCGCATGCGCACGTCGCGGACGACACCGTTGACATAGGCATAAGCATCAACATCGCCAAACATCATGTCGACATCGGTGTTGTTTGTCACCGCAAAGACCAACACGGCGTCGCCGTAGCCATCTGTGTCCTTGCCCACGCAGGTAACATGGACGTTCTCGTCTGCCTTTAGGTCGATGGGGAATTGTTCTTGAGGGTCGAAACCCAAACCCTGGGGGTCGACGATGTCTTCGTCTATTTTGTCGAAACGCTCCGAAGGCGTCGTTTTTTCGATGGCTTTGGTGCTGCTAAGATCCGGCTCGCATGGTCCGGTGTTGCCATCGATGTCGCTGCAGCCGGTCAGAGCGAACGAGCAGGCAGCGACGACGAGCGCGGTTGCGCAGAGGGTGCCTAGGCGTTTCATGGTGCCTCCTTGCCGTAGAGGATCTGGAAGGTTGTGCGGTCAATGCGTGCGTCCGGTTTATCTGTTCCAGAATGTCCCTTACGGGCAGTCTGACTGATGCGCGCCCAGGGGTGGAATGTCCATAGGGCCCGATTCGCCTGACGGGGTGGGACGCATGGCCCGTTTTGGGGCTTTTGGGTGAGCGCCGAATGGGGTATCTCGTTCAATTGTTCTATTCTTGTGGAGATGCTGTGGGCACGCTGACCTGCGGGTTTGCGTTGTGCTTGCACGTATTCGCAGGTATTGGTATAGTTTGCTTGCAAATGAAGTTGTAAATGAAAGAAGTGGGGTTTCGGCCCCGCTTCTTTTTTGTATGGATGGAGGTGCCGCAATGGTCAAGACCAAGACCGAGCAGGCGATTATCGACGCGCTCGAGGCCGTCGCCCCCCAGCACGATGTCGACATCGTCGACGTTGAGCTCGTGGGTGCCACCAAGGCCCCCTGCGTGCGCGTACGTATCGAGGGCGCCGAGGGTCAGAGCCTGTCGCTCAACGACGTCACGGCCAACACCAAGTGGGTCGGCGATGTGATTGAGGAGCTCGACCCCATTTCTTCGAGCTATACGCTCGAGGTGTCGAGCCCGGGCATGGCGCGCCCGCTGCGCCGCCCGCGCGACTTTGCCCGCTTTGTGGGCGAGAACTGCGAGCTCACCTCCACCGCCACCGAGGGCCGTCGCAAGTATACCGGCAAGATTGCCGCCGCGACCGAGACGAACGTGACCCTCGAGCTTGAGGACGGCGAGTCCGCCACCCTCGATTTCTCTGATGTTAAAAAGTGCAAGTTGAAGCCCACTTATGACTTCAAGCCCGCGAAGGAAGGAAAATAAGATGGCAGCATCCGACATGATGTCCGCCCTGATGGAGCTTTGCCAGGATAAGCACATCGACCAGCTCTACCTGATCGACCGCCTGGAGCAGTCGCTCGCCAAGAGCTATGCCGAGATTTTGCATCTTGACTGGGGCGCTAAGGTGACCATCGACCGCACCACCGGTAAGATTTACGTCTACCGCCTGGAGCCGATCGACGATTCCATGGACGAGGAGGGCAACTTCACCGAGTTCGAGGAGATCGACGTCACCCCCAAGAACACGAGCCGCATCGCCGCCCAGCACGCCAAGGCCGAGATCAACGCCATCGTTCGCAACTCCGCTCGCGAGCAGATCTACGAGGAGTTCTCCGGCCGCATCGGTGACCTTATCAGCGGTACCGTGCTGCAGTCCACGCCCGACTTCACCATCGTCAAGATCCGTGACGGCGTCGAGGCCGAGCTGCCGCACTTTGACCAGCGCCGCTACGAGAACGAGCGCAACGAGCGTCCGATGGGCGAGCGCTACCTGCACAACCAGCACATCAAGGCCGTGATCATCGACGTCCGCGACCCCAATTCCAACCTGCAGCCGGTCCGCGGTGAGCACAGCCGTCCGCCGATCGTCATCTCCCGTACCCACCCCGAGCTCATGCGTCGTCTGTTTGAGCAGGAGGTGCCCGAGATCTATGAGGGCACCGTCCAGATCAAGTCGATCGCCCGCGAGCCGGGCCAGCGCTCCAAGGTCGCCGTCCACTCGCTCGACGATCGTCTGGATCCCGTGGGCGCCTGCGTCGGCCCCAAGGGCAGCCGTGTCCGCGCCGTCGTTGGCGAGCTCCGTGGTGAGCGTGTCGACGTCATCCTGTGGGATGCCGATCCGGCCGTCTATGTCGCCAACGCCCTGTCGCCCGCCAAGGTCACTCGCGTCCTCATTGACGAGGAGAAGGCCTACGCCGGCGTCATCGTGCCCGACGACCAGCTGTCCCTCGCCATTGGCAAGGAGGGCCAGAACGCCCGCCTCGCCGCTCGCCTGACCGGCTGGCATATCGACATCAAGTCCGAGACCCTTGCCGCCGACATCCTCAAGAACGTCCCCGTTCACGAGGAGCCCGCCGCCGACCTGATCGGTGACGAGGAGGACGACGACGTCCGTCGCTGCGAGTTCGTGTCCGAGGACGGCATTCAGTGCCGCAACCAGGCCCGTCCCGGTTCCCGTTTCTGCGGTGTCCACGACACCGACGCCTTCGATGATGCGGAGGACCTGATCTAGCGCGCGGTCGCGCCGGACAGGTTCGGCGCATCTCCCACGCTCGTTCAGTCTCTAGGCACCAAGGTGCCAGAAAGGGTAGGTGAAGTCATATGGCAAAAGTCCGTGTGTCCACCCTGGCCAAAGAGTTCGGCATGACCTCCAAGGAACTGATGGGTCATCTCGCCGATATGAAGATTCCCGCTAAGTCCGCTTCCTCCGCCCTGGAGGACGCTTACGTCGCCATGGTCCGCAACCATCTCCCCCCGGTGATCGCGGCCCGCGCCCAGTCCTTCGCGGCCGCCACGCAGGCCGAGGAGCAGGCCGCGGCCGCCGAGGAGGCCGCGCGTGCCGCCGAGGCCGAGCGCGAGCGCATCGCAGCCGAGAAGGCACGCGAGGAGGAGCGCCGCCAGTTCGCCGCGGCCCAGGCTGCCGAGGAGGCCGCCCGTGCCGAGGCCGAGGCCAAGAAGAAAGCCGAGCAGGAGCGCCTTGCCCGCGAAAAGGAAGAGGCTGCCCGCGAGGCCCAGCGTCGCGCCGTTCCCGCCTCTGACTCCGGGTCGCGTTTCCGCTCGCTGCTTGACCAGATCGCCGCGCAGGAGACCGTGCTCAAGGAGAAGAAGGACGCCGAGAACAAGGCCAAGGCCGAGCGTGCCGCCGAGCGCGGTAACCGTCGCGGCAATAACGATCGTCGTGGTGGTCGTCGTAATGACCGCAACGCCTCCGATAACAATTCCGAGCGCAACGCCTCCGAGAGCCGTCCGCATAGCCATCGCACCAACGCCAGCAACAATGTCGCTGCCGGCATGGACTTCCCCAACCCCGACAAGCAGGGCAAGGGCAAGAAGCGCAAGGGCGGTCACAACAACGAAGAGGACCACTACAGCCGCATGGCTCGCGAGGCCGAGGAGTACAGCCGCGAGAAGGTGCTCGAGGAGGCCCGCGCCGCCGTCGAGGAGGCCTCTCGCGAGTCCACCGGTCGTCGTAAGAAGCGCAAGGAGAAGCGCGAGCGCGAGGCTGCAAAGGCTCAGGAGGAGCGCAAGATAGAGGAGGCATTGGCCCAGGGCGTGAACCCCGAGGAGCTCGATGCCATCAAGGTCTCCCAGGGTGTTACGGTCCAGGAGCTCGCCGAGGCGCTCGACGTTCCGGCCAACGACATCATCAAGCGCCTGTTCCTGCTGGGCACGCCGCTCACCATGACGCAGTCCATGTCCGACGACCTCGTCGAGCTGGTTGCCGACGACCTGGGCCGTCAGATTAAGATCATCACCCCCGAGGAGGAGAACACCTTCTCGTTCTACGACGATCCCGCCGACCTTAAGCCGCGCGCCCCGGTCGTCACCGTCATGGGTCACGTCGACCACGGCAAGACGTCGCTGCTCGACGCCATCCGTCACACCGGCGTCGCTGCCGGCGAGGCAGGCGGCATTACGCAGGCCATCGGTGCTTCGCAGGTCATGATCAACGACCGCAAGATCACCTTCATCGATACCCCCGGCCACGCGACCTTTACGGCCATGCGTGCTCGCGGCGCCAAGGTGACCGACATCGTCATTCTGATCGTGGCTGCCGACGACGGCGTCATGCCTCAGACCATCGAGTCGATCAACCACGCCAAGGCCGCCGGCGTACCCATCGTCGTCGCCGTCAACAAGATCGATAAGCCGGGCGCCAACCCCGACCGCGTGCGCCAGGAGCTCACCGAGTACGGCATCATCCCCGAGGAGTGGGGCGGACAGAACATGTTCGTCAACATTTCGGCCAAGCAGAAGATCGGTATCGACGACCTGCTCGAGACCGTGCTGCTCCAAGCCGACGTGCTCGAGCTCAAGGCCAACCCCGATACCTTTGCCTCCGGTAACGTCCTCGAGGCCAAGCTCGACAAGGGCCGCGGTTCGGTTGCCACGGTGCTCGTGACCCGCGGTACCCTGCACGTGGGCGATACGCTGGTCGCCGGCCTTACCTACGGCCGCGTCCGCGCCATGCTCGACCCCAAGGGCAACGCCGTCACCGAGGCCGGTCCCTCCGACGCCGTCGAGATCCTGGGCCTGCAGTCCGTGCCCAACGCCGGCGACGAGTTCCGCGTTTTCGAGGACGAGCGCGAGGCTCGCGCTCTGGCCGATGAGCGTTCGCTCAAGGCCCGTATCGAGGAGCAGAGCCGCGTGAAGCACGTCACGCTCGAGAATCTCTTCGAGACCATCGCCGACGCCGAGGTCAAGGAGCTCAACCTGATCATCAAGGCCGACGTCCAGGGTTCCATCGAGGCCCTTCAGGACTCGCTCGACAAGATGGACCAGTCCGAGGTGCGCATCAACACGATCCACTCCGCGGTCGGTGCCATCAACGAGACCGACGTCGTCCTGGCAGACGCCTCCAATGCCATCATCATCGGCTTTGGCGTGCGTCCCGACGGCAAGGCCCGCTCAGCTGCCGAGCGCGAGGGCGTCGAGATCCGTTGCTACGACGTCATCTACAAGTGCCTCGAGGAGCTCGACGCTGCCCGTATCGGCATGCTCAAGCCCACCGAGGTCGAGGTCTCCACGGGTACCGCGACCGTCCTGGACACCTTCAAGGTGCCCAAAGTCGGCATCGCAGCCGGTGTCCGCGTCGAAGAGGGCGAGATCGCCGCGACCGATTCCGTGCGCCTGGTGCGCGACGGCATCGTGGTCTTCAACGGCAAGATCGCCTCGATGCGTCACTACAAGGATGAGGCTAAGAGCCTCAAGAGTGGTTCCGAGGGCGGCATTGGCCTGGAGAACTTCCAGGACATCAAGCCCGGCGACCAGATCGAGGGTTACCGCATCGACCAGGTTGCCCGTACCGAGTAGGGGGTAGCGCTATGAAGCAAACGCAGGCAACCCGCCGACTGGGCGAGCAGCTTCGCGAGAAGCTCGGTTATATCCTGCTCTTTGAGGTTTCCGATCCGCGCCTCGACCTGGTCACCCTGACTGCGGTCGAGGTCGCGGTGGACCGTTCGTTCGCGCGCGTGTACGTGTCGTGCGATGCGAGCCGCTACGACGAGGTCATGGAGGCGCTCGCCAGCGCCAAGGGCCGCATTCGCAGCCTGCTGGCCCGCTCGCTCGATTGGCGTGTCACGCCCGAGCTCGATTTTCGCATCGATCGCTCGACTGATGAGGCCGAGCGCATCACGCGTGCGCTGGAAAACGTTCCGGCCACGCTGGCGATCGAAAAGGACGAGGACGGCTATCCCATAGCGGATGCCGCCCAGGAGGCAGCTTTAGATGACTAATTCCGCTGATCTCGCCGCTGGCGAGTCTGCAGATATTACGCGACGCATCCTCGAGCTCATCGAGGGTGCGTCCTCCATTGCGATTTCGGGACATACGTCTCCCGATGGTGACGCCCTGGGCTCCGTGCTGGGTCTGGGCTTATCGCTTATGAAGTTTTTCCCCAACAAGGACATTGCGCTGCTGCTGGCAGACGATGATCCGGTGCCGCGCATCTACCGCTTTATGGAGGGCGCCGATCGCTTGGTGCCCGCATCTGCGTATACCGGCAATCCGGACCTGTTTATCTCGGTGGATGTGCCGGTCGTCGAGCGTCTCAACAACTCGGCCGAGGTACTTCGTCGCTCCAAGCATGTGGTGTGCTTCGATCACCATCCGGCGCGCGAGGAGTTTACCGAGCTGAGCCTGAGGCGTGTCGATGCCGCGGCCTGCGCCATGATTATCGACCGTTTCTTGGATAATTGCGGCATCGTCGCCCGTGATGGCGTTGCGACTTGCTTGCTGTGCGGCTTGGTGACCGACACCGGTCGTTTCCAGTACCAGAACGCCGATGCTGCCGCGTTCCACGCGGCTTCGCGCCTGGTAGCGCATGGTGCCGATCCGGCTCGTGTCGCGCTCGAGGTCTACCAGAGCATGCGCGTCGAGTTTTTGCACCTCAAGTCTATTGTCATGGGCCGTATTAAGACGGTCGCGCACGGACGCGTGGCGTATAGCTATGCCTACCAGAGCGACCTTGAGGCCTGCGGCGTCACCTCTGATGAATGTGACGGTCTGGTCGATGTGGTGCGTGCGGTGATGGGCGTTGAGGTATGTCTGTTCTTAAAGGGCATCGATGGCGATACCAAGGTGCGCGGCAACCTGCGCTCCAAGGGTGACCTCGATGTGTCCGAGATCGCTGCCAACTTTGGCGGTGGCGGGCATCATGCCGCTGCCGGCTTTACCAACAACGGAACGATTCGCGAGACGCTCGCCGTGGCACTTCCCATGCTGGCCGAGCTGGTGGGGGAGGATCCCGCTTCGGTGACCGTCGAGTTCTAATTTTTTGGATGGTACATGGCTCGTCGTACGCCTTCTCAATTGAATATGCTGCTCGCCGTCGATAAGCCGGTGGGCTGCACGTCCCACGACGTGGTTTCGCAATGCCGACGCGCCCTCCACGAACGGCGTGTCGGTCATGCCGGCACGCTCGACCCCATGGCATCCGGTGTCATGGTGGTGGGCGTGGGTCAGGCCACGCGTCTGCTGGGCATGCTCACCCTCGACACGAAAAGCTACGTCGCCGACATTTCGTTTGGCGTCGAGACTAATACCGACGATGCGGAGGGCGAGGCCGCTCGCACCGTTTCCGTTGCCCCCGAGCTGCACGACATGGCCTACGCCCGTGAACAGCTGGCTGCTATGCTGGGGCCGCAGATGCAGGTCCCGCCGGCGTTCTCGGCCATTTCGGTCAACGGCGTCCGTGCCTACAAGTCTGCTCGTGAGGGCAATGCCGTTGACCTGCCTCCGCGTCCCGTCGAGGTGTATGCCGCCGACTTGATCGCCATGAGCGGCGAGGGCGATACTTGTGTTTGGACCGTGGCATTTTCGGTGAGCAAGGGCACCTACATCCGCGCGCTCGCTCGTGATTTGGGTCGTGCGTGCGATAGTGCCGCACACATTTCCGCGCTACGCCGGACGGCATCCGGCGTGGTTTCCATTGGCGTCTGCCATGCGGTGGAGGAACTTTCTCCCGAGTCTGCGACTGGCTTTGCTTTGGACCCCATCGCGGCCCTGGGCTCCACGCGTGTCGACTTGCCGGGCAACCTTGCCGATGACCTGCTCTGCGGCAGGCGCATTCCCGTTGACCGCGCGCTTGGCGACTTTGATGCTTCGAAGGCGCCGTTTGCGCTGGTGCTCGATGGTGGGCTCAAGGCGCTTGCCCGCATTGAGGACGGTCGCTTTGTGATGGAGCACGTGTTTCCGCAGGCAATTGGCGGTGTTCGATGATGCTGGCCCCCCACGAGCTCGCGCGTATCTTTTTCGCGGGCGAGTCGGGCGAGGCGCGCATCGTTCCCGCCGCCGCGTTTGATGGGTGCGGGCGTTTAGGTGCTGCCTCGATTGGCATCGGCGTGTTCGATGGCGTGCATCGGGGACACCGCGAACTTATTGACGCCGTGGTGCGCGACGCCCGTGACCATAACTGCCTCGCAGTTGTGGTCACCTTCGATCCCGATCCGGACGTCGTGGTGAGTCCTTCGCCCGCTCAAAAACTGATGACGACGGCCGACCGCCTGCATGCCCTGGCTCTCACCGGGGTCGATGCGGTTGTCGCCGTTCCTTTTACGCCCGCGGTGGCGGCACTCGATCATGTCGGTTTTCTCTCACTGCTGTCGCGCGTCGTCGACATTCGCTCGATTCGCGTGGGCAGTGATTTTCGCCTCGGTCGTGGTGGCGCCTCGGGCGTTGCCGAGATGCAGGCATGGGGTGCCGAGCGCGGTGTTGACGTCTATGGCCATGAGCTGCTGTGCGTCGATGGGCAGATAATCTGCGCCACCCGTATTCGCCAGGAGCTGCGCCAGGGCCATGTTGAGCTTGCCACCGAGCTGCTCGGTCGTCCGTACATGCTGCGCGGCGTGGTTGCCGGTGGCCGTCATCAGGGCTCTGACATGGGCTTTCCCACGGCAAACATTCAGGTGCCCGAGGGCATTCAGGTGCCTGCCGATGGCGTTTACGAGGGCCTTGTGCTGGTCGACGATACCGTGTGGCCCGCTGCGGTAAACGTGGGCCTACCGCCGACGTATGCCGACGATGCCGCCTCGGCGCATCTGGAGGCTAATCTGATTGGGTATACGGGCGACTTGTACGGTGCGTCCGTCTCGCTGGCGTTTACGCGCTGGCTGCGCCCGTCGCGTGTGTTCGATTCGCTGGACGAGTTGATCGCGACCGTCGAGGGTAATATTGACGATATTCGCCACAACTTGGGTGAACAGGGGGTGAGCATCCGTGATTAGCGATGAGGAAAAAGACCAGGTACGCGCTGCGTCTGACCTGGTTGCCATCGTGCAGGAAACGGTCGAGCTCAAGCCCCGCGGCCATGAGTTTTGGGGATGCTGCCCCTTCCATGGCGAAAAGACGCCGTCCTTCCACATTATTCCCGCCACGCAGGTGTGGCATTGCTTTGGCTGCGGCGAGGGTGGCGACGTCTTCACGTATATCATGAAGCGCGAGAACCTGAGCTTTCCCGAGTCAATCCGTTATTTGGCCGATCGCGCGGGTATTGAGCTGCATGACACCGGAGATCGCCGCGAGCGCGGCACCAAGCGTGCCCGCATCTACGATTTGTGCGCCGAGACCGCCCAGTTCTACCACACCATGCTTATGCGCGGTAAGGACGGCCGTCCGCGCGAGTACTTTGCCAGCCGCGGCATGGGTGGCGACGTCTGCCGCCGCTACTGCCTGGGCTTTGCACCGGGCCGTAACGCGCTGGTGTCGCACCTGTCCCAGGCGGGTTTTACCCCGCAGGAGATGATCGATGCCAACGTTGCCGTGAGCCGCGGGCGCGGGCAGCTTGCCGACCGCTTTTACGACCGCGTGATGTTTCCCATCTTTGACGAGCAGGGTCACAATATTGCCTTTGGCGGTCGTATTATGGGCGACGGCCAGCCTAAGTACCTCAATACCGCCGAGACGAGCGTGTTTCATAAAAAGCGAAACCTCTACGGTTTTAATTGGGCCAAGGAGTTTATCGTCGCGCAGGATACTGCCATCGTGGTGGAGGGCTATACCGACTGCATCGCCTGTTGGGAGGCGGGGATTAAAAACGTTGTCGCTACGCTGGGCACCGCGCTCACGGAGCATCACGTCAAGACGCTCACTCGTTTTGCCAAGCGCATCGTGTATATGTTTGACGGCGATGCCGCCGGTCAAAAGGCTGCTCGCCGTGCGATTCAGTTTATCGAGCAGGATTCTATGGACCTGCGCTGCGTGGTGCTGCCCGACGGTAACGATCCCATGGAGTTCATCACGGCGCATGGTGGTGAGGCACTGCAGGCGCGCATCGACGCTGCCGAGCCGCTCATGGACTTCGTGTACCGTTCGCTGCAGGAGTCGAGCGATATCACCACGCCGGGCGGTCGCGCCAAGGCGCTGGAGGACGCTCTCACGCTCATCTATCCGCTGCGCGATAGCTATATGATCGATACGTACTTTATCCAGATTGCCGATCTGCTGGGTTTGGATCTGGAGACGGTGCGTGCGAGCTCGGGCCGTGTGTTTCGCGATGTCGCCAAGCGCGAGGATGCGGAACGACGTCGTGAGCAGAACTATGAGCGCCAGCGGGCACAGGCTGAGCGGTCCGGTAGCGCGGGCGGTCGGGCGTCTGGTTCGCAGGGGACATCTCGTGGTGCTTGGGCTTCGGGCGCGACTCCGGCCGTAGCGGCGCCGGTCGAGGAAGAACCGTACGACTGCGTCCCGCTCGATGCCTATGGCGCTGCACCAGTGGAGGTCGTTGACGACTTGCCGCCAATCGATGTGCCCGATGGTGTGGGCGCTGTGCCTGTGGCTGATGGTTTGGGCGCACCGGCTGCGGCGGCGCCGATGGTTCTTACCGATCTGGAGCGCAAGTCCTTGGCAGGGGAGCGCGAGCTGCTGACCATGCTCACGAGCTATCCCGACCTGTTCCGCACGTATGCCGACCGCATCTGCTCCATCGAGTGGGTTGACTCACGTCACGAGTCCATCGCGTGGGCCGTTCTGGCAACGCCGCCGGGAACCGATCCTGCAGCCTGCATGGATGCGGCGCGCTCGGTGTGTCCCGATGCGGCAACGCTTGTGAGTGCCGGGCGCATCTCGGCGACGAGCAAGCACCCCACCGAGACGAACATCGTGTTTATGCTCGATACGCTCGAGCTCTACACCATCAAGCGCCGCATGCGTGCTGCACAGGCCAAGCTGCGCCAGGACCGTTCACTCGATGATGAGGCCCGTCGCGCGCTGACCGTTCAGGCCGCGCAGGATTCGCAGCGTCAACGCGAACTGCAAAAGTCGATCGGCGGCGTGGCGGACCCGTTCCGTTTGATCGGCCTGGAGGCCGCGGGCACCGAACAAGCCTAGATGTTGTGGTCAACCAGCGTATTCTCGCCTATATCCAGTCCTCTTTTTGGGTATAGACGTCAATGTGTGTGCTAAAGTATTGAGTCCTGTGGACTATGAAGGGAGAATCTGTGCCAAAAAAGACTGAGAGCACGGGTACTGGGCTGGAATCCTACGTTGCAAAGCTCATGGGCAACGGCTCAAACAGGACTTCGGTAACCGAGGACGAGATTCAGGTCGCCCTGAAGGATATCGATGTTTCTGACGAGCAGCTCACTGCGGTATATTCCGCGCTGCGCAACAGCGGCATCCAGATTATCTCCGCGAGCGGTAACGACGACGCCCCCATGGACGTCGACGATGACGATAACGATACCGATACCGACGATTTCGATGACGACGACGAGCACGATTCCGGCTCGCTCGACGATCACGAGCTCAAGATGGCCCGTCAGGCCGACGCCGAGATGGGTTCTTCCAAGAGCAAGAAGAAGCGCACCGTGCGCACGACCCGTTCGCGTTCGCGCGTGCGCGGCATCGATGCCTCCACGGTGATGCTGACCGGCGACCCGGTCCGTATGTACCTCAAGGAGATCGGCAAGGTCGACCTGCTGACCGCCTCCGAAGAGGTCGATCTGGCCATGAAGATCGAGGCCGGTCTCGAGGCCACCGAGAAGCTCGAGGCTGCCGAGGCAGGCGAGCTCGAGCTCACGCGTGCCGAGATACGTCGTCTTACGCGCATTGAGAACGTGGGCCTCGAAGCCAAGCAGGCACTCATCAGCGCAAACCTGCGTCTGGTCGTCTCCATCGCCAAGCGCTATGTCGGTCGCGGCATGCTGTTCCTTGACCTGATCCAGGAGGGCAACCTCGGTCTGATTCGCGCCGTCGAGAAGTTCGACTACCAGAAGGGCTTTAAGTTCTCCACGTACGCCACGTGGTGGATCCGTCAGGCCATCACGCGCGCTATCGCCGACCAGGCCCGTACCATCCGTATTCCCGTGCACATGGTCGAGACCATCAACAAACTCGTCCGCGTGCAGCGCCAGCTTCTTCAGGACCTGGGCCGCGACCCGACCCCCGAGGAGATCGGTGCCGAGATGGACATGAGCGCCGACCGCGTCCGCGAGATCCAGAAGATCTCGCAGGAGCCCGTGTCGCTCGAGACCCCCATCGGCGAGGAAGAGGATTCCCAGCTGGGCGACTTCATCGAGGACTCCCAGGCCATCGTTCCGCCCGATGCCGCCAGCTTCTCCATGCTGCAGGAGCAGCTCACCCAGGTGCTCGATTCGCTTGCCGATCGTGAGCGCAAGGTTATTGAGCTGCGCTTTGGCCTTGTCGACGGACATCCCCGTACGCTCGAGGAAGTCGGCCGCGAGTTTGGCGTCACGCGCGAGCGCATCCGCCAGATCGAGTCCAAGACTCTGGCCAAGCTTCGCCACCCCAGTCGCTCCAGCAAGCTGAAGGACTATATCGAGAGCTAGTCAAGCAAGAAGCGCCCTCAAGCACATCCGCTTGGGGGCGCTTTCATGTAGTCGTTGGGGACATTCTTGAATGACTGGTCGTTTAAGAACGTCCCCAATGACTAGGTCGGAAAATTTCTTAAAAAAGTTCTTGCCCTGAGCTGATTCGTCCGTATAATAAATTTCGTTGCTTGAGAGCACGCACCTATTCCTCGGTAGCTCAATGGTAGAGCACGCGGCTGTTAACCGCGCTGTTGTAGGTTCGAGTCCTACCCGGGGAGCCAGAATTTATCAGCCCCTTCCGTTGGGCTTTAAATTCCTCGGTAGCTCAATGGTAGAGCACGCGGCTGTTAACCGCGCTGTTGTAGGTTCGAGTCCTACCCGGGGAGCCAGGTTGTAAAACCCGTCGCTTATGCGGCGGGTTTTTTCATGTCGCGGTCGCCGTTCGCGAACGTTACCATATCAACATTTCGTGTCGAGGATGTAATCCCGCGACCCACCAACTCAACACGGCGCGCTCGTTGTAGAATATTGCAATGATTGCTCCCACGACATGGTGCCGCGAGCACCAGATAAGGAGATTCTTGTGTCTGAGACCATTAACGGCAGCCTGAGCGTCTCGAACGACGTTATTGCCGATATTGCCGGTTATGCCGCGATGACGTGCTATGGCGTCGTCGGTATGGCCGAACAGCTCCAGGGCGCCGAGAGCGTGCGCCTGCTTGCCGGTCAGCGCCTCCGCAAGGGCGTGCTTGTCTCCGCCGACGAGAACGGCCTTACGGTCGATCTTCACGTCGTGCTCGAGAACGGCGTCAACATGAAGTCCGTCTGCCACAATCTTTCGAGCTCCGTTGCCTTTACCCTGCAGGAGATCGCCCAGATCGATCCCGCCAGCCTTAAGATCGGCATCCATATCGACGCGCTCAAGAGCCGTCTGAACTAGCATCCGAAAACGGAGATTCAAATACCCATGATTGCAAAGACCATTCGCACCTGTTTTCCGATCGCTGCGGCTGCCGTTTCCGACAAGGCCGAGGAGATCAACAAGCTCAACGTCTTCCCCGTACCCGATGGCGATACCGGCACCAACATGTCGCTCACGCTCGCCTCGGTGACCAAGGAGCTTTCTGCTCTTCCTGCCGACGCCGACATGGAAGCCATCGCCGGCGCCATCACCCACGGCTCCCTGATGGGTGCCCGCGGCAACTCCGGCGTCATCACCTCGCAGATTCTGCGCGGTGTGGCCGAGGGCCTCGTCTCTGCCGATGAGCCTATTACGGCTGCCAACATCGCCTTCGCCTTCCGTCGCGCCGTCAAGGTTGCCTTCCAGGCTGTCCGCAAGCCCATCGAGGGCACGATCCTCACGGTCCTGCGCGATGTCTCGACCAAGGCAGACGAGTGCGAGAAGAAGAAGTTCTCGGCCGAGGATGCGCTCGACGCCATCGTTGTCGAGGCATATCAGTCCGTCGCTCGCACGCCCGACCTGCTGCCCGTTCTGAAGGAGAACGGCGTGGTTGACTCCGGCGCCTTCGGCTTTGCTATTTTCCTTGAGAACTTTGTTGCCGCCGCGCTTGGCCGCAGCACCGTTGTCGAGGATTTCTCCGCCACGTTTGATTCCGCTGGCTCTGCCCGCGACGCGGCCCTTGGTCGCGTTGAGATCGAGGCCAACGACGATTGGGAGGGCTCGGAGTTCCGCTACTGCAACGAGTTCCTGTTTAAGGCCGACGCCCCGTTTGACGAGGACGAGTGCCTTAAGTTCCTGGGTTCCATGGGTGACTGTGAGCTACTCGTGGGCGCCTATCCCGACTACAAGATCCATGTGCACTCCAACACCCCCAACCTGGTGCTCGAGCACATGCTGCAGCTTGGCCAGATCTACGAGGTCTTTATCCACAACATGGAGATGGAGGCCCACGACCGTACCGCCAAGATTCACGAGGACCAGGAAAAGGCCGCCGAGCCCGCCAAGGCGCTGGGCTTTGTCGCCGTTGCCGCCGGTTCCGGCGAGGCCGACATCCTCAAGTCCCTTGGCGTCGACGTGATCGTCTCGGGTGGCCAGACCATGAACCCCTCGACTGCAGATCTGCTGGGTGCCGTGGACCAGGTCAACGCGACCTCGGTCATCATCCTGCCCAATAACGGCAACATCCGCATGGCTGCCGAGGCTGCCGCTTCTGCCTGCACGGACAAGAAGGTCGCCGTCGTTCCCACCAAGACCGTTCCGCAGGCCTTCTCCGCGCTGTTCGCGGTCCTGCCCGATTCCGAGCTCGAGGATGCCGTCGCCGCTATGGTCGACGCCATCAGCGAGGTCCGCGATGGCGAGGTCACCCGCGCCGTGCGCGACTCCAGCGCCTCGGACGGCTCGCCGATTCACTCCGGTGACGTCATGGGTATCATTGCCGGCTCCATCGACGTGGTCGGCTCCGACGTGAAGCAGGTCACGCTCGATTGCATCAACCGCATGCAGGAGGAAGAGGAGGGCGATGCGCTGACGATTCTGGCCGGCGAGGAGCTGTCCGACGAGGACTTCCAGGAGATCGTCGACGCCATCGAGGAAGCTCAGCCCGACCTGGAGATCGACGCCCATCGTGGCGAGCAGCCGCTCTATCCCGTGATCTTCTCGATCGAGTAGGCAACTGCCCATGTCCGAGCTGTGCTCCGTGCCGCGCGTCTCGGAGCGCTTTGCCCAGAGCAATGCGCTCGACGAGGATATCGCGCGACTCAAATATGTTTCGGGTAAACGCGAGGAGGCCCTTCGCCGTCTGGGAATTCGGACGGTGGGGGACCTCCTTCTCCATATCCCTCATCGATACCTCGACTTTACGCGCTCCTGGTCCATCGAGATGGCTCCCATCGGTACCGTATGCACCATCATCGCCACGGTCGATCGTATCGTCCAAAAGCAGCCGCGTCCGCGCATGCAGGTTACCGAGGTCTCACTCGTTGACGAGACGGGCGTGCTGCAGGTTGCCTTTTTCCGCCAGCCCTGGATTGCCCAGCAGCTTAAGCAGGGCGACCGCCTGGCCGTGATGGGCAAGGTCGAGTTTGCCTACGGCTTTAAGCAGATGGCCTCGCCGCATTTTGAAAAGCTTGAGGACGGTCGTGCTGCGGGTACCATTTTGCCGGTCCACTACGTAAGTGACGGCGTGAGCCAGGCATGGATGCGTCGCATCGTGAGCGGTGCTCTTGAGCTCGTCGGCAATCCCTTCGATCCCATCCCGGCACCACTGCGCGCAAAGCGCAAGCTCATGAGCAGTGCCCGTGCGCTTCGTTCGATTCACTTTCCCTCGAGTATGGCCGAGCGCGACATTGCGCGCCGCCGTTTGGCCTATGAGGAGTGCCTCTACCTGCAGCTGGCGCTGCGCCTGCGCAACGACGGCGGCCTGGTCGATGTGGTGCCCTATGCCCACACCGCGGGCGAGCACCTGGCCGTGCTCAAGCAAGCCCTGCCGTTTTCGCTGAGCGACGAGCAGGAGGCCGCGTTCCAAGATATCCTGCGCGATATGTGCGATGGCGGGCGCGTGATGAACCGCCTGCTGTTGGGCGATGTCGGTACCGGTAAGACCGCCGTTGCCGCCTGCGCGCTGGCTGTGGCTGCCGATAGCGGCACGCAGGCCTGCGTTATGGCGCCCACGGGCGTGCTGGCGCGCCAATATGCCGATAAGACCGGCCCTCTGCTCTCGCAGGCCGGCATGTTCTGGGCGCTTCTGACGGGTGCCACGCCGGCCGCAGAGCGCGAGCGCATCCATGCACAGCTGGAATCGGGCGAGCTTGACGTGCTCTTTGGCACCCATGCGGTGCTTTCGGATAACGTTGCGTTCAAGCATCTGTCGCTTGTTGTCATCGACGAGCAGCACCGCTTTGGCGTTGGCCAGCGCAACGCCCTACGCGCCAAGGGCCCGGGTGCCGATCTGCTCGTTATGACGGCAACGCCCATCCCGCGTACGCTGGCGCTTTCGGTCTACGGCGATCTGGATACGAGCATCATCCGCCATCGGCCCGTCCCTGGCGCTGGCGTGTCGACACGCGTGCTCACCGAGTCGAGCCGCGACCTCGCCTATGGCGCCATCCGCGAAGCGCATGAAAAAGGTCAGCAGGCCTACGTGATTTGCCCGCTCGTGGAGCCGAGTGACTCGGCCGATGAGTTGGAGGACGTGCCCGGTATCGCCCGCGACGAGGAGGGCCGCGTGACGGTCCCCGTGCCGCTGCATGATACGGCGACCGAGCTCGACCGCCTGCGTCTGGCGCTGCCGGGTCTCACTATCGAGCGCCTCCACGGCCGCATGCCAGCGGGGGAGAAGGACCAGGTTATCGATGCCTTCAAGCGTGGCGAGATTGACGTGCTCGTCTCGACTACGGTGGTCGAGGTGGGCGTTGACGTGCCCAACGCCACCGTCATGGTCATCGAGAACGGCGAGCGCTTTGGTTTGGCTGCCCTGCACCAGCTGCGCGGCCGCGTGGGCCGTGGCGGCGTGTCGGGCACGTGCCTGGTCATGACGCACTCCAAGGGCAACGGCGGCGCATCGGCGGCGCAAGATCGTCTGCAATCGCTCGAAAAAACCTCGGATGGCTTTACGCTCGCCCAGATGGACCTGCGCCTGCGCCATGAGGGCGAAATCCTGGGTTATCGCCAGCATGGTGGTGTGACCCTGCGCTTTGTCGACCTGGATGCCGACGAGGAACTGATCGAGTGGGCCCATTTGGACGCGGTCGAGCTCTTGCGGTAGG
>WGSL01000036.1 GCA_014871665.1 Collinsella sp.
ATGGTGCCCTCGACGCGCGTACCCTCGATCAGATCATTCATGCGGTTGATGCAGCGCAAAAACGTCGACTTGCCGCAGCCCGAAGGGCCAATGAAGGCGGTGATGGCGTTTTTGGCGATGTTGAGGTCGAGCCCCGTCAGCGCATGAAAGTCACCGTACCAAAAGTTGAAATCCTTGGCCGTGATGGCCGCTTGCTCCGGCGTGGGAGCGGACTGATAGACGGACATGGGACTCCTTAACTAGCGGCGTTTGCGCGACAGATAACGCGCAAACAGGTTGAAGGCCAGAATAATCGCCATCAGCAAAAGCGCAGTGCCGTAGGCTGCGTTCATGTTGATGCCGTCATTGGCAAGCAGATACAGGTGAACGGTCATGGGACGACCGGAATCGAGCGGCGAAATAGGCAGGTTGATGGCCTGACCCATGGTGTAGAGCACCACGGCGGTCTCGCCGATGGCGCGGCCGATGGCAAGCACGATGCCGGTGGCGATGCGGCCAAAAGCCGAAGGAAGCACGATCTTGGAGACGACCTGCCACTTGGTGGCGCCCAGGCCATATGCACCCCAACGGATATAGCGCGGAACGGCGCGGATTGCCTCCTCGGTGGTACGCATGACAATAGGCAGCATCAGAAGCGCCAGCGCCAGGGCGGCCGAAACCATCGAAAGACCCAGGCTCATAGCCTCGACAAACAAGGCATAGCCAAAGAGGCCCATAACAATGGAGGGCACCGAGGCCAGGGCATCGGCAGCATAGCGAATGATGCCGACGACTTTGCCCTGTTTGGCGTACTCGGCCAGATAGACCGCAGCCAGGACGGCAACCGGCGTGCAGATGAGCATGGCGAGCGCCGTCACGTAGATGGTCGAGACGATCGTGGGCCAAATGCCGCCCTCGGCGTTGACGCCCTGCGGCCAGCCGAAGATAAAGTCGAGCGAGATATGCGGCAGGCCGTTGATGACCACGTAGGCGATGATGGCGATCAGCACCAGCGTGGTGATATAGGCCGCGGCGCGAAACACGCCGAGCATGATCTTGTTGGAGAGGTCCTTGTTGATGCGGCCCTTCTTGCCATGGGAAAGGGCACGCTTGATGCGCTCGCGCGACGAGGTCGTATCGACCGTCGTGTCAACGGAATCGAACATAGCCTACCCCCTCTTCTTGGAAATCAGGCGGACGATACCCACCAGTGCAGCGGAGATGATAAACAGGACAACGCCCATGCCAAACAGAGCCGAGCGGTGCAGGCCCGAGGAATAACTCATATCGAGCGCGATCTGACTCGTGAGCGTTGAGATAGGGCTCGAGATGCTATCCGGAATGACCGGGGCGTTGCCCACGACCATCAGTACGGCCATGGTCTCACCGATGGCGCGACCCATACCCAAAACGATGGCGTCCACAATGCCCAGCTTGGCGGCCGGCAGCACGACTTTGTAGATGGTCTGCCACTTGGTGGCACCCATGGCATAGGATGCCTCGCGAATGCCCATGGGAATGGAATTGAGGGCATCGATGGTGAGCGTGGTGATGGTGGGAACGATCATGATGGCGAGCACGAACCACGCCGTCAGCGCGCCAAAGCCAAGACCGCCGGTCAGCTGCGCGATAAACGGACGGATGATGACCATGCCAAAGAAGCCGTAGATGATGGAGGGGATGCCCGCCAGCAGGTCGACGGCGGGGCTGATGAGCCTGCGCACGCGCTTGCTGGCGATCTCGACCAGATACACAGCCGTGCCCACACCCAGGGGCACACCCATGGCGAGCGCACCGACAGTCACCAGACCAGAACCCGCCAGCAGCGACATAATGCCGTAGTGGCCCTCAGAGGGTGCCCATGTAAAGCTAAAGAAGTCCGCCAGGCCGATGTCGGTAAAGACCGGCAGCGCCGAGTACGTGGTAAAGACAAAAATCAGGATGACGGTGACGACCGCCAAGAACGCGCAGGCAAAGAAGATCCACTGCAGCGCCTTCTCCTTAAGATAGGTGCTGCGCGACACCAACGCCAACTCACGCTTTTTGGGCACCCGGGTCTCCTGCTCAATCTGGGGGGTTTCCTGTGCTTCCACGCTACTCACTCCCCTTTCCGTCGTTGGTGACGGGAATAAAGCCCGCCTCGCGAATCTGCTTGTCCATCTTTTCGGACGTCACATAGTCGATGTAATCCTGCGCCTGCTGCGAAGGCGTCCCCTTCACAAAGAAGTAAAGGTCACGCGAGATGGGATAGCCGCCACTTGCGACCGTCTTCTCGGATGCCTCGACATGGTTGACCGAAACGGCCTTGACCGAGGTCTTGGCGTTGAGGCTCTCGACAAAACCCAGCGAGATGTAGCCAATGGCGCCACGCGAGCGAGACACGACATCGCGCACCTGGCCCGTGCCCGAAAGAACAGCCGAGCGGCGATCGAACGGCGTGCCGTCCATCACGATGGTACGGAAGGCCTCGCGCGTACCGGACGCCTCGTCGCGGTTGATAACCTGAATCTTCAGGTCCTCTCCGCCGACTTCTTTCCAGTTGGTAATCTTGCCGGCGTAAATATCGCGGAGCTGCTCGGTCGAGAGATTGTCGACCGGGTTGTCGTCGTTCACGATGACTGCAATGCCGTCGTGTGCGATAACGATAGGCGTCAGGCCCAAATCCTGCTCGTCGGCATTGAGGCCACGAGACGAGCTGGCGATGTCGGCGGTGCCGGCGCTAACAGCTTCGATGCCAGCAGATGAGCCAAGGCCGGAGACGAGCACGTCGATGCCGGTCTCTTCCTTAAAGCCCTCGGCCGCGATCTCGGCAATGGGAAGGCAGGTGGTCGAGCCGGCCACGGTAATAGAAGAAGTAGAAGATCCCGAGGAGCAGGCGCACAGCGTGAGCGCGAGCACTGCTGCACTCAGGACCGATGCGATCTTTCTCATAGCATCACGCCGATCGCAGCATGGCGCCCACAGGTCCCGCCCTCGTTGCGATAGGAATAAAAGCGGTCGTTTTGACGCACGGTGGAAAGTTTGGTGTCCACAATGCCATTCACATCGACACCGGCATCCACCAGCGCCTCGCGAATGGCGGCGGAAAGATCGAGCATACGGGAAGCGGTAGCATCGATGCACGCGAACTCGGCGGCAAAGCGATCCATAAGTTCTTGGGACACCTCATACTCGTCGCCCAGGATATGGGGCCCAATATAAGCAGAGATGTCCTCCGGCGTGCAGCCAGCCGCCTCGCAGAGTGCTTGGCAGGCCTTGGCGGAAATGCGTGCAATCGTGCCCTTCCAGCCAGAATGCACCACGGCAAAGCCGCCGGGAGCCACCAGCACCACGGGAACACAATCGGCAAAGCAGAGCATCACGGGCACCTTATGCGCCGTGCAGACGAGGGCATCACAGCCCTCGGCAATCTGCTCACGAATGTTCTCGAGATCTTCGGCGCCGTTCGAGGTCACCGTCACGACATGGTCACCGTGTACTTGATTGGGGACAAGCAAGTTGTGCTCGCACTCGGCGGCACCCATGGCCTCGAGTACGCGGCGACGATTTTCTTGAACGGTAAAGGGGTCATCGCCAACATGCGAGCCCAGATTGAGCGAGGAGTACGCATCTTCGGAAACGCCACCGGTGCGCTCGGTAAAGGCAAAGCGGACATCGTGCGTCGCGCCCTCTACCAACGTAACTCCATCATGGTCGACACGCGAAACGTTGTCCGCACGTGCTGCCATACTAAAGCCTCCTAATAACACAAGTATCGCGGCGAAGCCGCAGCAGTCCGTGTCATACGGCTGCCATACTTCTTTAAAAGTATACCCGCAGCGGTAGGGACCAAACGTAAAGGGAACGTAAGGAGATTGGAGGCTTTCGTTTACAAACGAGAAACAAAAAGGGCGCATCCATACGGACGCGCCCCTGTGCAAAACAATGCGAAGAACGACTTAGAAGCTGCCGCGCTTGAGGAAGTCGGGAAGCTCAAACTGATCGTTGCCAAAGTTGGGCAGCTCGGTACCACCGACGTTGCGAGTCGGGGCAGCCTGAGCGGGGCTGGCAGCCGGAGCAGTGCGCTGCGGCTCAGCAGAAGCAGCAGCCTTGCTCTGGGACTGCTGGGCAGCGAAGAGCTCGTCCTGACGGTTGACGTTGGAGTCGGAGAAGCCCGTAGCGATAACGGTGATGCGCACCTGGTCGCCCAGGGACTCGTCAACAACGGTACCGAAGATGATGTTGGCCTCGGGGTCGACAGCATTGGCGACAACGTCGGCGGCGTCGCTGATCTCCTGGATGCCCAGGTCCTTGGAGCCGGCGATGGAAAGCAGGACGCGCGTGGCGCCATCGATGGAGCTCTCGAGCAGCGGACTGGAGATAGCCTGCTGGGCAGCGTCGACGGCACGGGTGTCCCCAGAAGCGGTACCGATACCCATCATGGCGGTACCGGCCTGCTTCATGATGGTCTTAACATCGGCGAAGTCCAGGTTGATGATACCCGGGACGGTGATGAGGTCGGTGATGCCTTGGGTGCCCTGAGAAAGGACGCCATCGGCAATTGCGAAGGCCTCGAGCATCGTGGTCTTCTTCTCGGCGATGTCGAGCAGCTTGTCGTTAGGGATAACGATCATGGTGTCAACGCAATCGGAGAGGGTCTTGATGCCCTCCTCGGCGCTCTTCTTGCGCTTGCGACCCTCGAAGGTAAAGGGCTTGGTCACGACGGCGACGGTCAGCGCGCCGACCTCGTTCATCGCGATATCGGCAACGATGGGAGCGGCGCCGGTACCGGTACCACCACCCTCGCCGCAGGTGATGAACACCATGTCGGCGCCAGCGAGCGCCTCGGCGATATCGTCGCGGGACTCATCGGCAGCCTTGCGGCCAACCTCGGGGTTGGCGCCGGCGCCCAGGCCGCGGGTAAGGTCGGTGCCGATGTGCACCTTGATATCGGCATCAGAGATCGCGAGCGCCTGAGCATCGGTGTTGATGGCAACAAACTCGACGCCGCGGATGCCCTCTTCGATCATTCGATTGACCGCGTTGGTACCGCCGCCGCCGACGCCGACCACCTTAATGACGGCAAGGTAGTTGTTGATCTCTGTCTCGTGCATGTCGGTCCTCCGAACAAAGGTTATAGCCATAGCATGGGTTGACCCCTGCGCACATTAACCTTCAGGTTGAAAGTAAATGCAAAGGTAAACCGTATTATGTTTGCACATTATGAGTGTTTCAGTCAAATAATTGACCGTGAAAACCAAACAAACCAGATAAACGGCGTGGTATGGCCCCTTAACAAAGCCGTTTAGGATGCTAGGCGGTCGGTGCGTTCCTAAACGTGTAGTTGCCCGGAGAGCGCACATTGATATAGGTTACGCCCTCTACCTGCGAAAGCAGCTTGGTCACGATACGTTCTTTCTTGGCGATATCGTCCGAATCGCCCAGCGACACCTCGACGCCGTTGTCGAGATTTGCCGAGATAGCCTCAACGGAAGGCGTGGAAATATCCTTCACTTGGCCCAAGAACTCGCTCGAAAAGCCGCGTGCGTAATCCAGGCCGGCCTTGACGGCCTTGGAGCTCACCGCCCGACCCGAAACCGGTGCGACATCGGCCGAGACATCAGTCAACGGCACGGCGCCGTAGTGCTTGGCAAGCGCCAGGGCCGCATCGATGCCGGTCAGGGTGTTGGCACCCTCCCCCGATGTAATGACGTTCCCCTGGTCGTCCACCTCGACAGACGTCGACAGCGGAGCGATCCAGGTGTCATCGTCTCCGATAGCCCAGGCAAGGTCGTCGGAGCTGATATACGCAATGGCGATAACTTTACGCTCCGTCGGCGTGATGATAAGCGTATGGGGAAACTGGCGCTGGACATCCACACCCGAGACCCACGGGTTTTGCTTGAGGCCCTCGGTAATCTGATCGGGATCCACGTTAAAGAGCGACGTGTTCTCGGGAAGACTGATGAGCTGCATGGCGTCGTGCTTGGTCACATGCTCGCTGCCATGAATCTGAATATCGGTGGCGGCGAACAAGCCGGAGTTGATGACGACGATGGCAACAATGGCAAGTACGGCCAAGGCTGCCAGGATGCCGCCCGCGATTTTGCCCTTACCTTTAATGGCAGAAGCGACGTCGGTCGTCTTGCTTGCCATGGCACCAAGCGATGACAGAGGATTGATGCCCTTTTTTGCCGAAGACGCCTTGGCAGCGGGCACCGATGTCAGTGAACGCGGCTTAGCGCCAGCCAACGTACGGCCGGCATGCGGCGCACGAGCTCCCAGCGAAGGTCTGGGCGTCGCCATGGGTCGGGAGGTCTTGGTGCCCATCGCCGGCTTGGGCGTCACTGAAGGACGCGGAGCCGGACGACTCGTCTTTTTAGAAGCGGGGCGTCCTCCCAGCTGCGAGCCGACGACCGGGCGCTTGGCAGGACGAACGGGCCCAACAGACTTGGAGGGCATGGCGGGCTTATGTTGAGGCTGGGCAGGTGCGCCGGAACGCCCTCCGGCGCGGCGGAAGGTTGGTTTCGATGCTCTAGAAGCCGAGGAATTTAACTTCCGGTCTGAGCTCGATGCCATACGCCTCCCTCACCTTTCCGTGCACATGCCTGATAACCGCGGCCACGTCATCGGCCGAGGCGGTTCCGTTATTAACGATAAAATTAGCGTGTACGGGCGAAACTTCCGCACCGCCAACCGAAAAACCCTTTAATCCACAATCCTCAATCAACTTGCCCACGCTTGCGTCGGGCGGGTTGCGAAAGACCGATCCGCAGGATGCACGGCCCATGGGCTGCGTGCGCTTGCGGCGCGTCAGGTACCGCTCCATGCGTTCGCGAATGTCAACCTTGGGCGCGGCCTTAAGCTTAAGCACGCACTCGAGAATGATCTCGTTACGCGGCAGGCTGCACTCGCGATACCCCCAAGCGATCTCGGATCCTGCATAGTGCTTAATACCGGACGCCGGATCAAACGTGACCACGTCCTCGATAAGGGAGCCGATCCACTCGGTCCGCGTACCTGCGTTCATGGACACGGCGCCGCCGACCGAACCGGGAATACCGACCGCGAACTCAAGGCCCGAAAGCCCGCGCGACAAGGCGTCGTTGACCAAACGCGCGAACATCACGCCCGCGCCAACGGTCAGCGTGCAGCCGTCCTCGGCAACAACCGTGCGCTGAAACTCACGTCCCAGCGAAATAACGGCGCCGCGATAGCCGGCATCGGCAACCAACAGGTTGGACCCCTTGCCGATAATCACCCACGGCACCTGCTCGCGGTCAAGCACCGCCACGGCGCGACGCAGGGCATGGTAGCTATGGCACGTCACAAAGAGGTCGGCCTTGCCGCCGATACGATAACTCGTATGACGCGCAAGGCGTTCATCCTCGACTACGTCCGTGTCGATCATGCCCGAAAGCGCCATGACGGCGTTAAACAGACCCATAGAGGTTAAGCGTCTTTCTTGGCAGTCAGATACTCGATGAACTCGGGGCCGACGGTCGTAACGTCGCCGGCACCCATGGTGAGCAGCAGGTCGCCCTCGCCCACGAGCTTCTCAAGCTCCTGGTTGAGCTCAAGACGGCTGGAGCAGTACACGACCTCCTTGCCGGGATGCTTGGCGCAAACAGTATCTGCGAGCATCTTGGAGGTAACGCCCGGAATCGGCATCTCGCCGGCGGAGAACACATCGATCAGCAGCAGCTTATCGGCGTTGGCAAAGGCATCGGCAAAGTCATCGCACAGAGCCTGCAGGCGCGAATAGCGGTGCGGCTGGAACACGACGTCGACATGCTTGTAGCCCAGCGAAGAGGCAGCAGCGAGCGTCGCCTTGATCTCGGTGGGATGATGGCCGTAATCGTCAACCACCGTGATGCCGTCGATATCGCCCACGTGGGTAAAGCGACGGCGGACACCCTCAAAACTCGAAAGTGCCTTAGCGGCGGCGTCGATATCGAGACCCAGAACATGGGCGACGGTCAAGACGGCCGTGGCGTTGAGCATGTTGTGACGACCGGGGTTGCTCTTAATCTCGACAGCGTGCTCGGTGCCGTCCTCAAAGCGAACGATAAAGTCGCTCTGGATGCCCTTGACATCCGGATGCACGCAGACGATGTCGTTGTTCTCGGCAAAGCCATAGGAAAGCACATGACGGCCCGTCGACTTGGCAAGCTCGACCAGATGCGGGTCCTCGCCACAAACGATGACGGTGCCGCCCTCGCCCACCAGCCCCATAAACTTGGCAAAGGTGGCCTCGATCTCCTCGATGCCCGAGTAATGATCGAGATGGTCGGCCTCGACGTTGGTCACGATGACCACGTTGGGGTTCAGGAACAGGAACGAGCTGTCGGACTCATCGGCCTCGGCGACAAAGTAGTCACCCGAGCCGTTCTTGCCGTTGGTGTCGTAGCCCTCGACGATGCCGCCGATCAAAAAGCTGGGGTCCAGACCCATGCGATCGAGCATCGTGGCGCACATCGAAGACGTCGTGGTCTTGCCGTGCGTGCCGGCAACGGCGACGGTGGTGTAGCCGTGACCCAGGGCCGAGAGCATCTTGGCGCGAGGCCACACGGGAATACCGAGCTCGCGGGCACGCACGAGCTCGGGGTTGGACTCGGGAATAGCGGTGGAGACCACAACCACGTCGGGCTTGACCTCGTCGATCGTCGCAGCCTCGTGGCCCACGTGGACCTTCACGCCGGCGCGGGTAAGCTGGCGAATATAGCGCGACGTCTTAAGGTCGGAACCGGTAACGGTATAACCGCGCTCGTGCAGGACGAGGGCGATGCCGCTCATGCCGGCGCCGCCGATACCGATAAAGTGGGCGCTCTTGAACTCGGGCGCGGAGGTTGCAGTCTGGGAATCAGCCATGTGCTCGTGTACTCCTTGCGTAAACACTGCCTGTAACCCGTTAACTGTACCGCACCTACCGCATCCGCGCGAGGGCGACCGGCGATATCCCGTCTAACTAACGCAATCCCTCTACCGCGTCGGCCAAAAGTGCGGCGGCACGGTCCTGGGCCAAGCCACGCGCCGCCTGGCGCATGGCATCACGCGCCGCAGCGTCATCGATCAGGTGCAGAAGCTCGTCGGCAAAGGCAGAGGCATCGATATCGGCATCGGCGCATAGCACGCCGGCACCGGCATCGACCAGGTAACGCGCATTCGTGGTCTGGTGGTCGGCCGTGGCGTGCGGATACGGCACGAGCACCGAGGGCACGGCAAGCGCGGCGATCTCGGCCACGCTCGAGGCACCGGAACGCGAGAGCACCAAATCGGCCGCGGCCAGCATATCGCCCATGTTGTCGATGTAGGGCTGGACACGATAGCGCTTCGCCTCCTCGGGCGTCAGCGCCAAAGCGCGCTCGGTCTCCTCAAAGCCGTCGGCACCCGTCGAATGCAAAATATAGAGATTCTCGCGGGTCAGCAGCTCACTCTTGAGCGAGGCAACGCGCTCGTTGAGATGCTGGGCACCGAGCGAACCACCAAAGACGAGCAGAAGCGTCGCGTCCTCGGGCACACCGAGCGTCTTGCGACCGCGAGCGCGATCGCCCTCGATCACCGAACGACGCACAGGATTGCCCGTCATGAGCACATGGTCGGGGTCGCCCTCGCGCTCAAAGACAGCGCGGGCCGCAGGTACCGAAATGCACACGCGGGCGGCATGTGAGTTCATCATCTTGTTGGCCAGACCCGGAACAGAGTTCTGCTCATGCAGCAGATACGGAACGCCGGCGCCCTTGCACCAACCCAGCAGCGGGACCTCAACGTAAGCACCAAAGCCGATAGCGGCATCGGGCTTACCGACCTTCGAGAAGTGACGGGCAAGCGCGCGCTTCGCCTTGTTGACGCGCCACAGCGAGGTCAGCGCCGTCCAGGGACGGGAGCGATCGAAACCCGTGACCGTGATGGGCACAAAATCGAATCCGGCCTCGGGAACCAGACGGCCCTCGAGCTTGCGCGATTGGCCCACGAACACAACGCGATGACCGCGGTCACGCAGCTCCTCGGCCAAGGCGAGCGCGGGGTTGATATGTCCTGCCGTGCCGCCAGCTGCAATAGCAACGGTCATCTTATCGGTCATGGTAATCCCTTCGTACACGCGGCCCCTGGTCATCGGTGCGCAAACGCGCCGACGGGTCCGAATTCAAATCGATTCGATTATATCCGCCGCCCGCATTGCGAGGACTGGGGCGCTGAGGACGACCTTGCGGCGCCGTTCGCTGACGCGGACGGGTTGCTGGCTCGGTCGCAGAGCCATCCAGGACGGTAAAACCGTTACGCGAAGATCGCTCACCGCGCACGTGGGGCACGCCGGCGGTACTCTCATCCATAACGGCAAAGCTCTCGCGACGACGGTCGTACTCATCGCGACGGGCGCTCTCATACGAAACGCGCAGGATCAGACCGGCGAGCATAAGCGACACGATAATCGACGAGCCGCCGTAGCTAATAAACGGCAGCGGCTTGCCCGTCATGGGAAACACATTGAGAATGCCCAGCGCGTTGATCAAAAACTGCACCGCAAGGATGACCGCGGAACCCGATGCCATAAGTGCTCCGCGACGGTCGGTCGCCTGCTCGGCAATGCGAAACGCCGAGTAGATCAGCATCGCAAACACCAAGAAGAACAGCACGGTTCCGATAAAGCCAACTTCCTCGCCGATAATAGCCAAGATATAGTCGTTATGCGCCTCGGGCAAATACGAGTACTTCATGGTGGAGTTGCCGATACCGCGACCGAACAGGCCGCCCGAGGCAAACGCCATGATGGCAAGCGTGGCCTGATAGCCGTCGCCATATTCGTCTGCCCAAGGATTCCAAGCAACCTCGACACGCGTCATACGATACGGCTCGGCGATAAGGGCGATCGCAATGACGGCGATGCCGGCAACGACCGTCCAAACGATATATTTGGGGTCCAATCCCGCAAACAACGCCATGCACATGAGGGTCAGCAAGATGATCAGAACGGTGCCAAAATCGGGCTGAACAAAGATCAGAAAGAGCGAAATGCCCAGGTAGACGCCCATGTTGCGAAGAAACTCGTTGATGTTTCCGCCGGGCGAAAAGATGCGGTCGAGCATGATGGCCGAATACGCGATGGCGAACGGCTTTAAAAACTCAGACGGCTGGAACTGAATACCGGCGATGTTGAGCCAGCGCGTGGCGCCACGACTGCCGCTACCCATAAAGAACACCAGAACCAGTAGCCCTATCATGCCCATGAGGAAGATCCTGAGCACGTCTTCCCCAAACCAACTGTCCGGCAAGATGCGCACGATGGCAACCATAGCCAGCACGCCAACTCCGGCAAACGCGGCTTGTCGAAACAGGAAAAACGTCGCCGAACCATTCTCGTGCAGTGCCTCGACCGAAGATGCCGAGTACACCATCAGCAAGCCAAAGCAAACCAAGCTAAACAGGCAAGCCATAAATATCAAACGGGGGCGCATGATGCGGGCGGGGACGCCGGCAATATAGCGCTCACTGAACGTCTGCCCGCCGCGTCCGGAACGCGGCGTGCTACGCAGCGAGGAAGCACGGTCCGAGTCGGGCCTCCTCATATCACTTCGGGGGCTCTCCTCTCTCACCGGCAACCCCTATTCCGTTTGCGATTTCGCTGCTGCGGCAAGCTGGACAACGTAGTCCTTAAACACGCGACCGCGCTCCTCGTAGCCCGAGAACTCGTCAAACGAAGAGCAGGCGGGCGAAAGCAGGATCACGTCGCCGCGGCTCGAGAGTGAGCGGGCAACGTCAACGGCATCGCGCAGATCATCGGCCTGGGCGATATCCACGTCACCATCGACATCGGCCTCGTCCATAGCGGCGGTAAAGCGCTCGCGCGCATCGCCAAAGCAAACGACCGAGCGCACGTTGTCCATAACGACGCGGGCAAAGTCCGCAAGCGGGGTACCCTTATCGTGGCCGCCGAGCAGCAAGATCACATCGTCGTCGGGAAACGCCGTCAGGGCCTTTTCGACCGCATCGGTGTTCGTTGCCTTGGAATCGTTGACGTAGCGCACGCCATCGATCTCGCCGCAGGGTTCCACGCGGTGTTCGAGTGGCTGGAACGATGCCAAACCGCGGCAAACGCCCTCGGGATCGGCACCGACGGCCAGAGCAGCCGTGGCGGCACATAGGGCATTAATGACATTGTGATGGCCCGAGATCTTGAGCTCGGACGTGGCGACAAGCTGAGTCTCGACGCCCTTCAGGCGCACGACCATCTTGCCATCGCGCACAAAGGCGGCGTCTGCACCCTCGGGCTCGTCAAAAGCGACCTTGCAGATGCGGCGACCCGGTGTGTAGATGTACTCATCGAACTCATGGATGCCGGCATCCTCGACGTCGATAACCACGAGGTCGTCGTCGACCATATTCTCGAACAACTTGATCTTGGCAAGCGCATAGTTCTTGTGGCTCTTGTGCCAGCCCAGGTGGTCGGGCGTGATGTTGAGCAGCACCGCCACGCGAGGATGAAGCTCGGCTGTCGTAGCAATCTGATAACTCGACAGCTCGGCCACAAACCACTCATTGTGTGCGCGGCCGTCGATCTCGTTCACCGGCGGCTCACCGATATTGCCGACGGCCACGCTGGCTTCACCGGCGGCCTTGAGCAGATAATCGGTCAGCGACGTGGTAGTTGTCTTGCCGTTGGTGCCCGTGATGGCGATCCAATTTTGGGGAGACAGGCGATAGGCAAACTCGGGCTCGCCCATAATCTGAGCGGCATGCTCACGCCCAGCCTTAAAGAAGGCCGAGAACTCCGAGATACCCGGGCATGTCACGCACACGTCATAGGCACCCTCGACCTGCTCGGTGCCGTAGGCAAACGACGCGCCCTGCGCCTCGAGCGCACGTGTGGCGTCATTGGGCTCGGAGGTACCGCCGCCATACACGGTCGTGGCGCTCACGCGCTCGGGGTGAGCCAACGCCCAACGGGCGACATCGAGACCGGATTTACCCTGCCCCAAAACAAGCAGGCTAAAGACATCAGCAAGAGGCATGAAAGACCACTATCCCAACTGGAAGAACAGGGCGAGGCCAACGGCGCCAAAGGCCGCGGCGATAATCCAAAAACGGATAACGACCTTGGTCTCGGCCCAGCCCTTCTTTTCGAAATGATGATGGATGGGCGCCATAAGGAAGACGCGCTTGTGCGTAAAGTGGAAATAGACAACCTGGATCATGACCGACAGGGTCTCGACGATAAACAGGCCGCCGATGATGAGGGAAACGACTTCGGTGTTGGTAATGATGGAGGTGCAGGCAAAAGCGGCACCCAGTGCAAGCGAGCCGGTATCGCCCATAAAGATGCTCGCCGGGTAGCAGTTGAACCACAAAAAGCCCAGGCAGGCACCGGCGCACGCCGTGCAGAAGATGGACAGGTTCACGTCACCGTGCAAAAACGCCATGGCGGCCATGGCGAGCATGGCGATCATGGAAGTGCCGCCGGCAAGGCCGTCCAGACCATCGGTCAGGTTCACGGCATTGGAAAGACCGGCGATCATCAGCCAGCAAAATACAATGTAGAGCCACGGGAACGAAAGGCCGCAGATGGTGGTCGAAAGAACACCGAGGTCAATCGTCAGGCCGCCGGGAAAACGAATCTCGGGGGCGACGCCGCACCAATTGACGGCGAGCACGGTAAAAGTGACGCAGATGATGGTCAGGCCGATCATCTTGGCGTGAGGCGTCAGGCCGAGCGAGCGACCATGCGTGACGGAGGTCAGGTCGTCGATGAGACCCAGAACGCCGGTGGCCAGCGTGGCAAGCAGCACGAGCACGAGCTCGGTGGTGAGCTTGCCCATCAGCAGGCAGGTCAGCGAGATCGCGACAAGGATGATAACGCCGCCCATGGTCGGCGTACCCTGTTTAATCAAATGACGCTTGGGGCCGTCTGCTCGGACCTGCTGGCCGATACCCTCGACCTTCAGCAGCTTGATCCACCACGGCATAAGCAGCAACGCAATGGCGGCAGCGATGCCAAGTCCCAAAAAGGCCTGATACGTAGGATACGAGGGATTGCCGAACATGGGCTAGCACACACCTTCCACAAAGCGGTCGAGCTCAACAAAACGGGAACCCTTGACCAGTACAACATCATGATTTTCAAGCGCGCCGCCCATGCGGTCGAGCACCTGCTGATAATCGGAGAACACCTGGATGCGGTCCTCATCCATACCCATCATACGTGCGGCATCGGCCATGAGCTGAGCCAGCTCGCCGCCGACGCACGCGAGCATGTCGAGCTTCTTGGCGGCGGCATAGGCGCCCACGAGCTCATGCATGCGGGGAGCCTCGTCGCCCATCTCGCCCATCTCGCCCAGGATCGCCATGCGCGAACCGTCACAGATGAGCGAGCACAGCAAATCGAGGCCGGCAGCCATAGACTCGGCACTGGCGTTATAGGAGTCGTCGATGATGCGTGCTCCGCTCTTGGCGCGCTTGATCTCCTGACGGTGACCGGTGATCGTAAGGCCCCTAAAGGCAGCATCGATCTGCTCGGGCGTCACGCCCAGACGATAGGCGACCGCGGCGGCCTTGACGGCATTGGGCACGGACTGCACGCCGGGAATGGCCAGCATGGTATCGACCGTGTCGCCCTGACCAAAGTCGAGCGTAAAGACCGGATGGCCCTCGTCGTCGACGCGAATGTCGCGTGCGCGTACCTCGTCGTCGTCCGAGACACCGGCCAGCATCACTTCAATACCCGCAGGCTGGGCGAACGTATCGCGAATGAACGGCGTAAAGTCGTCCTCGCCGCCCAAAACCAGCAACGGCGAGAAGTCGCCGGCGACGCACATGCCCTGGACAATCTCGGACTTGGCGCGGGCGATGTTCTCGCGGCTGCCCAGAATACCGATATGGGAGGTTCCAATCTTGCTCACGATGGCAAGATTGGGGTTGGCAGACTGGGACAGGCGCTCAATCTCATGAAAATGGTTCATGCCCATCTCGAGCACCAGAACCTCGGTATCGGCCGGAGCGGAAAGCACCGTGAGCGGCATGCCGATCAGGTTGTTGAAATTGCCCTTCGTGGCCCAGACGCGATAACGCTTGGCGAGCACGGCGGCGAGCACGTCCTTGGTCGTCGTCTTGCCAATCGAACCGGTAATGCCGACGACCAGGCAGCCAAGCTCCAAGCGATATACATGCGCCAGGCGCAGCAAGAACTCCTCGGGGTCGTCGGTCAGCAAGATGGCGCATCCCTTGTCCTGCGCCAGCGAAACCAGCTCGGCATCGGGTTCGCGCGTCATCACGACGGCACCGGCACCCGACTCGATGGCACGGGAGGCAAAATCATTGCCGTCGACCTTTTCGCCGGGGAAGGCGACAAAGATCGTCCCCTCCTCGACCTGACGCGAGTCGATAACGCACCCGCGGCATACCCGATCGACTTCTTCCGTCACGGTTCGGGCCCCCGTTGAGGCCGCGAGGTTGTTGACGGCGATCTCTATCATTGCAGCTCCCCTGTAAACCTAATATTGCTATCGGCGTATTGTATCCCAGTGCCATGCGCGCGTGGTGCAGGGCATGTGAACACCCTTCAGATCAAACGGCAGACCACGCTCAAGATTGTAACCCCCTACTTCGTGCGCGGGATACCCAGCACGTCGAGCGCGTTGGCCATAATGGACTGGAATGGCACCGCGGCGGCATCCGAGCCGCTCGGCGTTCCATCGAGTGTGATATAGCACAGCACCTTGGGCGATTGTGCCGGCGCAAAGCCCATAAAGGACGACATGTAGTTCTCCTTGAGGTAACCGCCGTTCTCGTCAGCGCGCTCGGCCGTACCGGTCTTGCCCGCTACGTCATAGCCATCAACCGCACCGCCAACGCCCGTGCCTTCGGACACGACCGTCTGCATGCACGATGTCACCTGGGCGGCAGCGTCCTCCGAAATCGCACGCTCGCCTTCGCCCCAGTCCTTCTCATCGCCCTTGCTGGACTTATAGAAGTGCGGCGTCATCATCACGCCGCCGTTCGCTATGCCGCCCACGGCACGTGCGACCTCAATCGGCGAGACGGACAGCGCCTGGCCAAAGCTCATCGAGCCCAGCGTGGCGCCGTCGTACTGGTCGCGCTCCTTGACGATGCCCAGGCTCTCACCCGGAAAATCGACACCGGAGCTATGACCGATACCCCACTTGTCCACATAGGTGGCAAAATCATCTGCACCGATCTTGCGTCCCACCAGGACAAAGCCCACATTGGACGAACGGCGCATCATCTCGCGCACGTCCATGGTCATGGTGTAGTCGCGCTTATCGGCGTCGGTAACGGTGTCGTCGCCAACCTTAATGCTCGCCGGCACCTCAAACGACGTGCTCGAACGCACGGCACCCAAGTCGAAGCCGGCACCGGCCACGAGCGTCTTAAAGACCGAGCCGGGCTCGTAGGCATCGGTAACCAGGCGCAAGTTCATGTCCTCGGTCTTGGCGTTTTCCAGATCGGTCTGGTCATATGTCGGATACGAGCATGCCGCCAGAATCTCGCCCGTCGTGGGATCGGTGACCAGGGCCGAGCCATTCTTGGCCTTGGTCTTTTCGACCGCCTCGGCCAGGGCGTCCTCGGCGGCACGCTGGATATTGACATCGAGCGTCGTCACGATGTCCACGCCGTCCACCGCGGCAACCTTCTTATAGGCGCCGCCCGCGATATAGCTACCGTCCCTCGCCCGCTCGCGCACCAGCGAACCGTTCGTTCCGGTCAAAAGCTTGTTGTACTGTTTTTCGAGGCCCGTCAGACCGTCGTTGTCCACGTTTACCACGCCAAGCACCTGCGATGCCAGGTTGCCGTAGGGGTACACGCGCTTCATGGCCTGCTCAAAGAGCACGCCTGGCAGGTTCTTCTTCTCCAGCGCCGCGACATCGTCCTCGTCCACCTGACGTTTGATATACACCCAGGTGCCATCCGACTCAACGAGCTCGCGACAGGTCTTTTTATCGATTCCCGTAGCTTTGACCAGCGCCGATACCGTCTTGTCAACGTCCTCGATAAGCTGAGGATTCACGGCGATGTTGCGGCATTCGACCGACGACGTCAGCACGTTGCCGTTGCGGTCGTAGATGGTACCGCGCTTGGCATACAGCGTCTGTGCAAGCAAGCGACGTGCATCGGCGCGGTCGCGTAACTTATCGGCTTCCACAATTTGATAGTCGGCAAGGCGAAGGACGCCCAAACCCAAGCCAAACCCGATGAAGCCCATGACGGCCTTGCGACGGGGCAGTGGCGTGCCCGTGAGCCATTCGGTCGGCGAGCTCTTGCGCGGTCTGGTGTTATGCATTTGAGGACCATTCGAGCCACGGAGACGCGACGCGGAGTCGTTGCCATAGGACGGCCTCGCGTTGTAAGATGGCCGACCCGTTCCTTGATAACCAGAACGTCCCCGCGATGAGGGACGTCCAGAACCGCGACCCCCGTCGGAGCCGCGGCGATAGTCATTTGTCATACTCAGCTACCGTCTTGTTACTGAGCGGTCGCGGTCGAGCTAGCGCCCGCGGCTGCATCCTGCGAAAAATCAAGTGTAACGCTCTCGCTGGGCTCCACCATGCCATAAGCGCCCGCAAGGTCGCGAATGCGCGTGTCGGCACCATAGACCGAATGCATGACCTCCAGGTCGGAGCTCTCGTCGGTCGCCTTCTCGAGCGTGTTGGTAAGCGCGGCGTTGCTGTTGAGCACCTGGGCCGTAACGCCGGCGAGCGCCACACGGGCGACACCGATCGTCATGAAGATGGCCGCAATGATGCAAAACGTTTTAAGAACGCTCATGAAAACCGGGCTTACCGCCTGGTTTGCCTGACGGCCCGCGCCCGTGTAGACATCAAAGCGCGGCGTGCGCTGCTCGCGGGGAGCAACGGGGGCCTGCGGTGCCTCACGATAGGCGGGCATGGCGTTCATATCATAGGCGAGTGCTGCGTTTGAGGTGTTGTAGCCCATGATATGCCGCCTCCCATCCCGAGTACGTTGGTAGTGTGTTTAAGCTTCGTTTGTGGTACGAGCGGGAGGTCCAATATCGCGCGGTCGCGTCTACAGACGCTGCGCCACGCGGATCTTGGCTGATCTCGCCCGAGGGTTGCGCGCAACCTCATCGGGTTGGGCAACCAGGGGTTTGCGGGTGATGACCTTGAGTATCGGCACGTTGCCGCACACGCACACCGGAATCTCCGGCGGACACGTGCACCCCTGGCTCATCTCCTTAAAGTGGTTCTTTACGATACGGTCCTCGAGCGAGTGATACGAGATGACGCAGATGCGTCCGCCCGGGTTGAGCCACCTTGTGGCGGCGTCAAGCCCTCGCTCGAGCACATCGAGTTCGTGATTGACCTCGATGCGAATGGCCTGGAAACTTTTCTTGGCTGGGTGTCCGCCATGCCGACGAGCGGCAGCGGGGATACCAGCCTTGATGATCTCGACAAACTGACCGGTGGTTTCGATCGGCTCATGCTCGCGGCGGCGCACGATCTCACGTGCGATCTGCGAGGCGAACTTCTCTTCGCCATAGACGCGTAGAATCCGGGCGAGGTCGTGTTCGTTATAGGTGTTGATGACCTCGGCTGCGTTTAAGGTGTTGTTACCCGGATCCATCCGCATGTCCAATGGGGCGTCCTCGTTGTACGAAAAGCCCCTGCCAGGGATATCGAGTTGCGGCGACGAAACGCCCAAGTCGAACAGGAAGCCATCGACCCCGGGCACCTCGGCCGAGCAAAGCAGCTCGTCCAAGTCGCCGAAGTTGCCCTTCAGCAGCTGGTGTGGTACGCCGGGAACCTCGCGGTCCAGACGGGCGCCAGCGGCCTCAAGGGCCATGTCGTCCTGATCGACGCCGAGCAAAAGGCCGGTCTCCCCCACCTGCGCGGCCATCTTTACCGAATGGCCGGCACCGCCAAGGGTGCAGTCGCAGACGACGGAGCCGCTCTTTAGCTGCAGCGACTCAAGCACTTCGCCGAGCATGACAGGTTCATGCCGATATTCTTGTGTCAAGATCCCACGCTCCATCCGTTACTCGTGCCTTGCCCTTACGAGAAGAAGAGGTCCAGCAGGGCCTCGTCGTCATCGTCCTCATCGGCCGTAGCGCGGTCCCAAACCTCAAGGTGGTCGTAGTTGCCCACAACCGTGACCTCGCGGTCGAGGTTCGCCTGCTTGCGGAGAGACTCGGAAAGACCGATACGACCCGCGCTGTCCACATCCATCGACGTGGTGCGCTTGTTGATCGCCCTCATGAGCTTCTGGTCGTTGATGTCACGCGGGTTAAAACCCTCGTGGCCCTCACGACCCGCGAAGAGTCCTTCGACCCACTTATCGAAGGCCTCGGCAGAGAACACGTACAGAGCATCGACATCCAGGGCTTTGAACACGCGAACGTGCTCTCCAAGCTCCTCACGAAGGGGTGCAGGCAGGGATAGACGACCTTTTGCATCGAGATTGCGCTCGTATGCACCCGTCATTCCCATGTGCGCCCTCCCCTCGGTTACTCAGATGGCACGTACGCGGGGAACCACCCCGCCTGTGGACGTCATCAATAATATGGGGAAC
>WGSL01000037.1 GCA_014871665.1 Collinsella sp.
AAGATCTTGCCGGTCGATGTCTATATCCCCGGCTGCCCGCCCAGCCCCGCGCAGACCATCTACGGCTGTGCCATGGCACTTGGCCTGCTGGCCCAAAAGCTCCAGGCCGATACCACGGTGGAGGCCGCCGGCGAGCAGGCCGATATCCTGCACCCCGGCGTGCCGTACAAGCTGCGCGTTGCCATCGAGTGCGAGGCTCGCGCCATGAGCGGCTACCGTTACGGCCGCGACTTGGCCAACGAGTTTATGGATACGCTCGAGGGCGCGCCCAAGGGCGATATCCGCGGTGCCATGGCGCTGCTCATCGACAAGCAGGATGATCCTCGCCGCGTTGAGGTGTACTCGGCGTTACAGGATCTGGTACTGGCCGGAGGTCGCTAGATGGAGCTCACGGACCGCTCTGGTTACTTTGCGGGCCCCGGCATGCTCGGCGGCTCTTTTGGCGATGCCTCGCGCGCAAGCGACGAGGCCGCCGAGGGCGTCGCCGACCCCTGCCTGGGCCATACGCCCGACCAGGTGGTCTTCTATGAGCTCACGCGTAAGTTTGTGGAGACCGAGGAAGACGTTCCCCAGGAGGCCTGCGACGTGCTGTACTACACGCTCGCCGTGGGCCACCACACCGGCGTGCTCGACTGCTTTGAGCCGCGCCTGTCGGTGCCGGTGAACGTGTTCTATACGCTTATCGACGCGCTGCCGGAGGGGGGAGGCCAAGACCAAGTTCGAGGCCATCCGCTCCTTTGGCGAGTGCCAGCTCGACAAGGCGGCGGTGCCGTCGCTGCTCGAGGCCTGTGACACGCTGCTCGACGATCGCGGTTTTCGCGGTTCGGCCAAGGCCGGCATCTCGGTGTTCGATGACGACTTTGGCCTGCATGCCCAGCAGGTTGCGTTCTTAATGAAGTTTCGCGATCTGGTTGAGCGCGTGCGCGATGTGTCGGGCGTGTATCTGACGGGGAGGTTGCAGTAATGGGTCGCGTTGTGGATGGCCGTGTGAACGACGCCCCGTTTGCGGGCATTGTGCTCACGGCGGGAAGCGTGCTGCGCGCCGACGATGCCGCTGGCCCCGTGCTCTCCAAAAAGATGGAGGACACGCCCATCGCCGGTTGGTACACCATCGACGGTGGTCAGACGCCCGAGGACGACATCATCGAGGTCAAGCGCGAGCGTCCGCCGCGCCTAGTGTTGGTCGATGCCGCCGACATGGCGCTGCCCGTCGGTGCCATCCGCCTGCTCGATAAGACCGACGTCGCGCGCAAGTCGATGTTCACCACGCATTCGCTTCCCTTGTCGATTCTGATCGAAGAGATTGAGCAATCGTGCGAAGATATCGTCTTCATAGGGATTCAGCCGGGCGACACGGAGTTCTACAACCCCATGTCCCCGGAAGTCTTTGACGCCGTCGACGCCGTGTACGACGCCGTGGCCGCCAACGACTTTTCCCACTTTGTCCGCTTGGGACAAGAGCAATAGGTGCGCTTGTCCCTGCTGATTAGGAAAGAAGTGATTGACATGGCAGATTCCAAGGCAGAATATCCCGCTCCCGATTGCCTGGCGCCCGCCGCGATCGAGGCCAAGACCGAGGTCGCCGGCGTGACCAAGGCCAACCTGCCGGTCGCAAAGGCCTTTCTGTTGGCAATGTTCGCCGGTGCGTTTATTGCCTTCGGTGGCCTGTTCTTTACCGTGTTCTTGAGCGACAGCACGCTGGGCTGGGGTGCCCAGCGCGTCGTGGGCGGTCTGTGCTTTTGCCTGGGCCTGGTGCTGGTACTGGTGTGCGGCGCCGAGCTGTTTACCGGTAATTCGCTTATGGTCTGCGCGCTCAAGAGCAAAAAGATCACCCTGGCTCAGATGCTCAAGGCATGGGTCGTCGTGTGGGTCGGCAATTTTGTCGGTGCCCTGTTCATCGTCTTTTTGGTGTATATGGCCGGCATTTACAAGCTCAACGGCGAGGCGGTCGCCAATTCCATGGTGAGCGTCGCCGCCGGCAAGGTGACGATCGACTGGGTGACGATCTTCTTCCGTGGCATCCTGTGCAACATCTTTGTGTGCCTGGCCGTGTGGATCGGTACCGCCGGCAAGACCGTGGTCGATAAGGTTGTGGGCATTCTGCTGCCCATCGCCGCTTTTGTGGCCTGCGGTTTTGAGCACTGCGTCGCCAACATGTACTTTTTGCCCATGGGTGCCGTGATGCACGCGTTCGGCTATGGTGCCGACGTCGCCGGCGCCGATGCACTCAACGCTGCGGGCATTGCGTTTAACTTGTCCGCCGCCACGCTGGGCAACATCGTGGGCGGCGCGGTTCTGATCGCGCTCGGCTACTGGTTTATCTACGCTAAGAAGTCCGAGGCGTAAGGTACCGTCTGTTTGACGTTGGGCCTCCCGCGGGGCGTTGCCGTGCGGGAGGCTATTTGGGTCTGGGGCTCGTTGTCGGGCTGTTGGCCTGTTGTGTTTGGCTGATGAAAGGGGTAATCGAGATGGCATCTGCTGTGAAGCGTGACGGTCGCGCCGTGGTGACCACATGCGGGGGATGCTATGCCGATTGCGCCTTTGCGGCACGCGTTGAGGACGGTCGTGTGGTGGCTGAGTTGCCGGTTGTGGGGCATCCGTGCGCGGCGCGTGCCCTGTGCGCCCGCGGGCGCCATCGCCTGGCAATGCCGTTTGACGAGCGCGACCGCATTGTGCACCCCATGCGACGCCGCCGGGATGGCTCGGGGTTCGATGCGATTACCTGGGACGAGGCGTTTGCTCAGATTGCCGAGCGCCTTTTGGGGATTGTTGACGGGCATGGTCCGCGCGCGCTGGGCATGACGCTCGGCGTTCCCTCGTTCGACCGCTACTGGGCGTATCGCTTTATGCATGCGTTGGGCTCGCCCAACGTGTACGGTGCCGATGGCGCCTGCGAGGTAAGCCGACTTACCGGTTGGGAGCACAGCCTGGGCTATAGCCCCGCCTCCGACCTGGCACATACCGACTGCATCATGTACCTGGGGCGTTCCATCGTCGATTCATCGACGATGGGGGCCGTCGATGCGCTCAACGATGCGCGCCGGCGCGGGGCGAAGATTATCGTGGTCGACCCCCGGCGCAGCGGCTCCGCCGCGCTTGCCGACCGCTGGCTGCGCGTGCGCCCGGGCTGCGATTTGGCACTACTGCTGGGCATCGCCCACGTGCTGATTGCCGAGGACTTGTACGACCACGAGTTCGTTGCCCGCTATACCACGGGTTTTGACGAGCTGGCGCAGGCGGCCCGTCCTTGGACGCCCGAGTGGGCCGAGTCGATGTGCGACGTGCCGGCCGCAGAGATTGTCGCCACGGCGCGCGATCTCGCTGCCGCCGCGCCTGCCGCTGTGGTGGATGCGGGCTTTCATGGTGGCATCGGTATCGCGTATGCCAATAGCACCCAGACCGCGCGCGCTATCTGCTTGGTCGATGTGCTGCTGGGCTGCATCGGGCATGCGGGCGGCGCGCTCAATCCGCCCACGCCGCTTGTGTTGGGCGACCTCGATCCCACGCGCTTTGCGACGCCGCCGGTGCCGCGTGGGCCCAAGCTGGGGTCCGAGCGCTATCCGCTCGTCGATCCCGAGCGCGGCCTGTGCACGACCATCGGTCAGTCGATTCTTGCCGGCGATTTGCGTGGGCTCATCGTCTATGCCAGTAACCCTGGTGCGGGCTATGGCAATGCACAGGCTTGGTTGAGTATTTTGCAGCGGCTCGACTTGCTTGTGACGATTGATATTCGCTGGTCCGAGACGGCACGTGCTTCTGACTTCGTGCTGCCCGACGTGACGTATCTGGAGGCCGACCGCGGCGTGGGAACGGTGGCGGGCGTCAACGATGCGCGCGTGTTCTACCGCAACGCCGTGCTGCCCGTGCAGCATGACGACACACGTCCCGGTCGGGAGATTTTTGCCGGTCTGGCGCAGGCGTGTGGCGCGGGCGAGTACTTCCAGTTTACGTCCGACGATCTAGCGGCTGCCCAGGTGGCGTCGTTTGGGATCAATCTGGACGAGCTCAAGGAGCGCGGCTGGGCCGACACGGGTGTTGCGTTGCCGTCGCGTACAGGCGAGCCGGTGATTCCCTTGGATGGCGGCAAAATTGCGCTGGCAAGCGACGTGTGGGAACGAGCCGGTCTGGGACGCGTGCCAGGCTGGATTGCGCCGATGGTGGAGCCCGGCCCGGGGATGTTTCGCCTCATTAGCGGCAACCGTCCCTTTGAGTCGCATACTTCGCGCAGGCTCGCGGCCCAAGGTGCCGCTGAGGCTGGATCGGACCTGGATGCCGTGCAGATGAATGCCGATGCCGCTGCGCACATGGGCATCGCCGATGGCGAGGTCGTCGAACTTGTGAGCGATTTGGGCCGCGACCGCGTGCGCGTGGAGACGACGCCGTATCTGCATCCGGCGTGCATCTTCACCTCGGCCGCCCCCGGCGGGCGTTCGTTTGGCGCCGATGCCGGTGGCGCTCAAGCCTTGGGCGTGGGCCCACTCGACCATACGCCGCTGCGCTGGGACCCGTTGACGGGTGCCGCGCTCACCCAGGAAAACGCCGTTCGCGTGGAAAAGATCGCGGCGCGCGAGGATAATAACGAGTAATTGACTCAGCTGATGCATTAGACTGATCCACGTTTCTTTTGAAAGGCCGTACATGAGCGATAGCCAGAACATGTCCGATGAGGTACGCGCCCGCCTGCGCGCCATTCCTTCCGTCAACGAGCTGCTTGCCGAGTGGCCGGTCGTGAAGGCGGCGGGGGAGACCTGCGACGCGGTGGTGCATGCCGCCGTGACGGCCGAGCTCGACGAGGAGCGCGCAGCCATTCGCGCCGGTGCTGCCCCGCGCTCTAAGCGCGACCTTGCCTCGGCCATCGAGTGGCGTGCGCACCGCTCCGCGTTGCCGAGCCTGCGCCCTGCCGTCAACGCCACGGGTGTGGTCATCCATACCAACTTGGGCCGCGCCCCGCTCGCGGAGTCGGCGGCAAAGGCCGTGGCCGAGGTCGCGCGCGGCTACAGCACGCTCGAGTACAGCGTCGACACCTGCTCGCGAGGGTCGCGCAAGGAGCATGCCGCGCAGCTCATCCGCTCACTCACCGGTGCCGAGGACGCGCTCGTGGTCAACAACAACGCCGCCGCGGTGCTGCTGGTGCTGGCGACCCATGCCGCGGGCAAAGAGGTTATCGTCAGCCGCGGCGAGCTTGTCGAGATCGGCGGCAGCTTCCGCATCCCCGATGTCATGGCGGCTTCGGGCGCCAAACTCGTCGAGGTCGGCGCCACCAACCGCACGCACCTGGCTGATTATGAGCAAGCCATCACGCCCGATACGGCGATGATCCTCAAGGTCCATCCTTCCAACTATCGCATCGAGGGCTTTCACGAGGAAGTGGGCTCTCGGGAGCTTGCCGCCCTGGCCCACAAGCATGGTCTGCTGTTCTACGAGGACCAGGGTTCGGGCGCGCTGTTGCCCGACGACATCTTGGTGCGCGGCGGCGAAGAAACCACGCCGGCTTCGGTTTCGGCAGGGCTCGATCTGGTGTCGTGCTCGGGCGATAAGCTGCTCGGTGCCGCACAGGCGGGCATTATCATGGGCCGTCGCGATCTGGTCCAGGCCTGCGGGTCGCATCCGCTTATGCGTGCCCTACGCCCGGGCAAGCTCGCACTGGCGGCGCTCGAGGCTACACTGCGCATCTACATGGACGGTGCCGACGTGGCCCATCGTGATATTCCGGTGCTCAGTATGCTTACGATGCCACAGGCCCATTTGGAACGACGTGCCCGCAAGCTGCGCGAGCTGATTGTGGCGGGTCTCGATAAGGCTGGCTGCCCGTGTGCCGTGCAGGTGGAAATCGTCGAGGAATCGTCGACCCCCGGTGGCGGCTCGCTGCCTACCGTGGAGCTGCCCACGATGTGCGTTGCCGTGCGTCTTGTTGACGAGCGCCTGACGGTCGACGCGCTCAAGCGCTCGCTTGTCCAGGACTTCGACACGCCGGTCGTCACGCGAACCTCGCACGATCGCATTTTGTTTGACGTCCGTACGCTTGTGGGCGACCGCGATATCGAGACGGCGGCGTCGACGCTCGTCGCGTGCGTTAAGAAGGCGGTTGCTCGATGAGTGAGGTTCAAACGCTGGTGGAGTGCCCCGTTATCGTTGGCACGGCGGGTCACGTTGACCACGGTAAGTCCGCACTGATCGAGGCGCTGACCGGCAAGAATCCCGACCGTCTGGAGGTTGAGCGTCGCCGGGGCATGACGGTGGAGCTGGGCTTTGGCGAACTGGCACTGCCGAGCGGCAAGATCGTTGGCCTTGTCGACGTGCCGGGCCACGCGCATTACCTGCGCGCTATGGTGCAGGGTGCGACAGGCATCGACGTTGCCGTGCTGGTGGTCTCTGCCGTTGAGGGCGTAATGCCGCAGACCCGCGAGCACGTGCATGTGCTGGAGCTGTTGGGCGTTACGCATATGGTGGTCGCGCTGACGATGTGCGACCTGGCCGACGCCGAGATGACCGAGCTTGCCGAGCTCGATGTCGATGACTTTTTGTCGGGCACCGTGTTGGCGGGCGCGCCGAGCGTGCCCGTGTCGTCCAAGACGGGCGAGGGGATCGACGGGCTGCTTGCGGTGCTCGACGAGCAGGTGGGTGTTTGCTGGGGTGCCTGTCGCGACCGTGCCGAGCGGAGCGATGCCGCGCCTCGTCTGCCGATTGACCGCTGCTTTACGATCAAGGGCGTCGGCACTGTCGTGACGGGAACGCTGCATGATGCGCCGGTTGCGGTGGGCGACGAGCTGATGGCTTTGCCGTCGCGTACGGTCTGTCGCGTGCGCGGGATTCAGGTGCATGGCGATACGCCGCGCGCGCTGCCTGGTCAGCGTGTGGCGCTCAACCTAGTTGGTGACGGTGTCGCGGCGCTTGACCGTGGCGAGATGCTGGGCGTGGCGGACCGCTTTGGCCAGACGTTGCGCTTTATGATGACGTTCACCTACCTGGGCCGCGAGGGCACCAAGCCGCGCGTGCTCGAGTCGGGCGCGCGTGTGCATGTGATGGCCGGCACGGCCGAGGTCGTCGGCCGCATCATGCTTTTGGAGGGCGAGGCCCCCATGGCGGTGGGCGAGACCCGTACCGTGCAGGTGCGCCTGGAGGAGCCGCTGCCGCTGTGTGCCGGAGACCATGCCGTGGTGCTGTCGTATTCGCCCGTTATGCTCATCGGCGGCGGGCGCGTGCTGCTTTCGCGCTGCCGTCGCTCGCGCGAGCTTTCTGCCGGCGAGCGCGCACTGTTTGCGGCGCTTGAGTCCGGCGATATCGCGGGCGGTGTGGGTGCTGGGCTGGCGCTGCAGATGCTGCCGGTTACGGCGGTTGATGTTGCCGAGGCTTTGGATCTTGGCGTCGGCGAGGTCGATGCCGCACTGCGCGGGTTGGTGTCGCAGGGCTCCGTTCGCAAGCTTGCCGTGGGTGATGCGGCCCTCTTTGCGGACGCCGTGGTGCTCGACGCCGCGATGGATGCTCTGGCGGCGACCCTGTCAGCCATGCATGCGGCGTCTCCCAAGGAGACGGGCTTTACGCCCGGCGCCGTTGCCCATGCTGCGTGGCCTTCCGCTGATGAAGGCGTTGCCGCGGCTCTGATTGCCGAGGGCTGCTCGCGCGGCGTGTGTGCCTCCGAGGGCGCCGAGGTGTTCGACCCGCACTCCGCTGCCGCCGCGGCGCGTGTGGTGCGCGAGGCCTGCGAACGTATCGTTGCCTTGCTGGACGAAGCCGGCCTCGATGCGCCGACATTGCCCGAGGTGGGCGAGCAGTTGCAGCTCGGCCGCGACACTATGACGCGCGCCCTGCGCGAGCTTTCGCTCAATCGCTCTATCGTTAAGGTCGAGCGCGACGTTGCCCTGTCCGCTGCCGCCGAGGCCCATGCACGTGAACTCGTCGCCGCCGCCATTGAGGCAGCCGGCGGCGCTGCCACCACGAGCGTGCTGCGCGAGGCCCTGGGCGTGTCGCGCAAACGCGCCATCAGCATCTTGGAGCACCTGGATGCCGTGCGCTTTACGGTGCTCGACAAGGATGCCGGCGGCCTGAGGTCCCTGCGCTAGATTGGCTGCTCGGTTTGGTAAAATACCGCCGCACTTGGGAACGGATGGGCTCCGGTGGGCTCCGCGGTCCTCAAAACCGTTGCGAGGCGTGCAAAACGTCTTGGATGTGTTCGATTCACATACGTTCCCGCCATACGCTACCAGCGCTTTTGTGCTCGCGGTCTTGCTGCGTGCCGCAAAGGCGCTGTTTTGTTTTTGCATGGGTTTGCCGTGCCGCCCGCTTTATCGGCGACGGTATTTAGCTTCGTGCACCGGGTTTCGAGCATGCCGATGGGGGTGTTTTGCCGTATGACTACCGTAAGACGTGCCGATCTTTCTTGTGTCGTCCAAGCGGGCGGGCTGTCGTCGCGCATGGGTTGCGACAAGGCGCGCATGGCGTTTTGTGGCGAGCCCTTGATCGAGCGCGTGCTGGGTCGGCTGGCGCCAGTTGCCGGCGAGTTAGTCGTGACGACTTCGCGTCCCAGCGAGCTTGCCTACCTTGAGGAGTGCGCGTTTGGCGGCTTGGTGCCGCGTGTGGTGGCGGACCTTGAGGGGTCGGCGGGCGCCATGCGCGGCATCGCGAGTTCGCTGACTGCGGCCCGGCTGCCGCTCGTGGCGATCGTCGCCTGTGATATGCCGTTTGTCTCGCCGGAACTCATCGGCGCGCTTGCCGATCGTGTTGAGGCCGAGGCGCTCGACGTGTGCGTGCCGCGCGAGGAGCGGGGGATTGAGCCGCTTTGCGCCGTCTGGCGCCGTGATGCGTGTGCTCCGGTTGCCCAAGAGCTGCTCTCCTGCGACCGACAGCGCATTCGCTGCCTGATCAGTCGCGTTCAGGCCGGTTATATGGATGAGCCGCAGATTGTTAAGGCCGCGGGCTCGACGCTCTGCTTCGAAAACGTCAATACGCCCGAGGAGTTTGCGGCGGCCGAGTTGCTCGCCTAGACGATTGGAGTTGCCATGTCTCACGATATTTGCCCCGACACGGGAGAGCCTTGCACTTGCGATGGTTCCGAGCCCTGTACCTGCGGCTGCGGTGGCTGTGGTCATACTGCGGAAGAGGAAGCGGCCGCCGCGGCGTATCGTGATGCACACCGCGAAGGCCCGTCCGGTGATGCCCTCGACCACGAACGCAAGATCATCGTTTCGTTTGACAGCACCTTCGATGTGATGGAATGCGAGCAGCTGTGCCTGGATGCCGGTGTGCCCGGGCGCATCATGCCGCTGCCCGGCTCCATTACTGCAGGTTGCGGCCTGTGCTGGGCCATGCCGTTCTCGGGCGATGCCCTCGCCGCCTTCCGCGCCGCCACCGAGGGCCGCGTAACCCCCGCCGACTACCACCAACTCGTCCTCTAACCACCAAACCCCCACAAAGGTGCCTGTCCCCAATGTGGTGGTTTGGAACACGTGGACGAAACAGGTTTGAAACACGGGTTTTGCGCGTCAGACACTCGAAAACGCTTCTACCTGCATCGTAATCAAAACGAAACATCTGCTCGTCGGCTTATGCGAAACTTTGCTGCAACAGTGCGATATTATCCATATTCGATAAAGCTCGCGGCGCATGGGGTGCCGCGATCAACATTTTTCGTTTCCCATCATTGGAGGAAGCATGAGCTACACGCAGAAAGTTCTCGAAGAGCTCAAGGCCCGCTATCCCGAGCAGCCTGAGTTCATCCAGGCCGCGACCGAGATCCTCGGCACCATCCAGCCGGCGCTCGACGCCCACCCCGAGTACGAGGAGGCCGCCCTGCTGGAGCGCCTCGTCGAGCCCGAGCGCATCGTTATGTTCCGTGTCCCCTGGGTCGACGACCAGGGCAAGGTCCAGGTCAACCGCGGCTACCGCGTCGAGTTCAACTCTGCCATTGGACCCTACAAGGGCGGCCTGCGCTTTAACCCGACGGTCACCCTGGGCATGCTCAAGTTCCTGGGCCTGGAGCAGATCCTCAAGAACAGCCTGACCACCCTTCCCATGGGCGGCGGCAAGGGCGGCTCCGACTTTGACCCCAAGGGCAAGTCCAACAACGAGATCATGCACTTCTGCCAGTCTTTCATGACCGAGCTCTATCGCCACATCGGCCCCAACACCGACGTTCCCGCCGGCGATCTGGGCGTTGGCGGCCGCGAGGTTGCCTACCTGTTCGGTCAGTACAAGCGCCTGACCAACGAGTGGACCGGCGTCCTCACCGGCAAGGGCCTCTCCTTTGGCGGTTCGCTCGCCCGTACCGAGGCTACCGGCTACGGCCTGGTCTACTTTGTGGACGAGTACCTCAAGAGCCGCGGCGACTCCTTCGAGGGCAAGAACGTCGTCGTTCACGGCTCCGGTAACGTCGCTATCTACGCGGTCCAGAAGGTCGCCCAGCTCGGCGGCAAGGTGCTCGCCTGCTCCGATACTCACGGCTGGGTCGAGGATCCCGACGGCATTGACTACACCGTGCTCGAGCATGTCTACAACAAGAAGCGTTCCGGCCACGACAAGGGCGTTACGCTCGCCATGTACGTTGACGAGAAGCCCAATGCCACGTGGCACGAGGGCGACGGCCGCGGCGTGTGGCAGCTGCCCTGCGACATCGCGCTGCCCTGCGCTCGCGAGAACACGCTGCTGCTCGAGGACGCCCAGGCGCTCGTCGCCAACGGCTGCAAGGTGGTCGGCGAGGGCGCGAACATGCCCACGACCATCGAGGCTACGACCTACTTCCAGGAGAACGGCGTCGCCTTTATGCCCGGTAAGGCTGCCAACGCTGGCGGCGTGCTCGTGTCCGGCCTGGAGATGAGCCAGAACGCCGAGCACCTGTCTTGGACCTTCGAGGAGGTCGACGGCAAGCTCGAGCAGCTCACGCGCGGCATGTTCCACAACGTGGACGACACCGCCAAGGAGTACGGCGAGGAGGGCAACTTTGTCATGGGCGCCAATATCGCCGGCTTCCTGAAGGTCGCCGACGCCATGCTCGCCCAGGGCGTCTGCTAAATCTTCGCTCGATATAGCATGTGATGAGGCTCCCAGCCATTCCGGCTGGGAGCCTTTTCTATCCCGGAGGACTCCTCATAACTTGCGGTGATATACGGACTGTTTTGCGTTCCAGAACGACTAATCAGTCCGTATATCACCGCAAGTTATGGATGGGTGGGTGGATTTTGTCCTAAAACGGTGTGCGGCCCCTCGTTTGGTACACTTAAACGTACTGGACAAGTGAAGAGATGGGGGAGAACGTGCTCAAGTTCGGTACCTACGTCCGTGTTGGAAACGCGGCCGAAGCCTATGAGCTCTTACAGAAGAACCGCAACAACAAGATTGTGAGCGGTGGCATTTGGATGCGCCTGGGTTCGCGTCGCGTGGCGACGGCGATTGACCTTTCGGCCTGCGGACTCGATCAGATTGAGGAGACCGAGACCGAGTTTCGCATCGGTGCCATGTGTACCCTGCGCCAGCTCGAGCGCCATGCCGGGCTCAACGCGCTTGTCAACCATGTCTTTGAGTTCGCCGTCCACGATATCGTGGGCGTGCAGCTGCGCAACACCGCCACGGTGGGCGGCAGCATTTACGGTCGCTTTGGTTTTTCGGACGTGCTCTCGGCATTTTTGGCGCTCGATTCGTATGTTGAGCTGACGGGTGCCGGCCGCGTGCCGCTCGCCGAGTTCGTGGACATGGGCTATGTGCGCGACGTGATCGAGCACGTCGTGGTCGTTAAGCACGATTACCGTGCGAGCTATGAAGCCGTGCGCAAGGCCGCGACTGACTTCCCCTCCTTAAACGTCACCGCCGCCTGGTGGGACAACAGCTGGCATGTCACCGTGGGCGCCCGCCCGCTGCGCGCGACCCTGCTGCAGGGCGAGGCATGTGGCCTGGTGAACGAGCAGCCTTCAGAGGACGAGCTGCGCGCCCTGGCCGCGTCCGTACGCGCGCTGAGCTATGGCACCAACCTGTGGGGCTCGGCCGACTACCGCCGCCGCATCTCGGCCCCGCTGGCGATTCAGGCCGTGCGTCGCGCCGCCGGCATCGAGCTTTCGGCCGCGCTTGCGCACGAGCTCGAGGGCGTGCAGATTCCTAAGTTTGCCACGGATGAGTATTCCTGCCGCCGCGTGCCCGGCGTCGATTCTAGCGAGGTGCGCTAATGGCTGCCAAACTCATCGATCTTTCCTTTACGCTCAACGGCCGCAAGGTCAAGGTTCAGATTGCCCCCGACACCATGCTCTTTGCGCTGCTGCGCGAGCAGGGCTGCGCGTCGGTGCGCTGTGCCTGCGAGACCACCAACTGCGGTCTGTGCACGGTGTGGCTCGATGGCGACCCGGTTCTGAGCTGCTCGGTTCCCGCCGCGCGCGTCGAGGGCCGCTCCATCACCACGCTCGAGGGCCTCAAGGCCGAGTCCGAGGCGCTTGCCCGTGCGATGGCTGCCGAAGGCGCCGAGCAGTGCGGTTTTTGTGCCCCCGGCCTTATCATGAACGTGCTGGCGCTTGCCCGCGCCGCCAAGGAGGACCCGAGCCTCGTCGCCACGCGTGAGGAGCTCTCACGTCAGCTTGCCGGTAACCTTTGCCGCTGCAGCGGCTACGAGAGCCAGCTGCGCGCTATCGTGCGCTTCCTCAACGAGTCCGGCGTGCAGGTTGGCTTTGAGATGCCCGAGCTGCCCGTCAACGACACGAGCTCTGACGGCGTCTCCTACAAGCAGATCACCCACAAGCAGCCCAAGAAGGACTCGAAGGCCCTGCTCGAGGGTCGTCCGGTCTACACCGGCGATATGGTGCCCGCCGGCGCCCTGATCGTCAAGCTCAAGCGCAGCCCCTATGCCCGCGCCAAGATCCGCTCCATCGACACGTCTCGCGCCCTTAAGGTGCCGGGCGTCGTGGGCGTCTACACCTACGAGGACGTGCCCAAGCGCCGCTTTACCATCGCCGGCCAGAGCTATCCGCAGCCGAGTCCCTACGACCGCCTGATTCTCGAGAACCTCGTCCGTTACCAAAACGAGGAAGTGGCGATCGTCGCCGCCGAGACCGAGGAGGCTGCCGACAAGGCGCTCAAACTCATTAAGGTCGACTATGAGGTGCTCGAGCCGCTGCTCGACTTTACCCAGGCACTCGATAACGACATCGTTGTCCACCCCGAGGGCGACGTGACCTTTATGTTCCCGCAGGGCGGCGACGTTGCTCGTAACCTGGTGTGCAGCGGTACCAGCGATTTTGGCGACTTGGACGAGGCCTTCGCCCAGAGCGACATCGTCTTTGAGCGCACCTACACCAGCCAGGCCACGCAGACTGCGCCCATGGAGACCTTCCGCGCCTTCGCGACGACCGACGCGTTCGGGCGCATCTCGGTGACCACCTCGACGCAGGTGCCCTTCCACGTGCGTCGCATGGTCGCGCAGTCGCTCGACATTCCGCAGTCGCAGGTGCAGGTCATTAAGCCGCGCATCGGCGGCGGCTTTGGCTCCAAGCAGACGGGCTGCTGCGAGATCTTCGTGGCGTTCGTGACCCAGCAGACTGGCCGTCCGAGCTACTGCTGCTACACCCGCGAGGAGACCATCACCGCGGGCAATTCGCGCCACCAGATGCAGATGACCGTTAAGCTGGGCGCCATGAACGACGGCACCATCACGGCCATCGATCTGCATACGTTGTCCAACGCCGGTGCGTATGGCGAGCACGCTACCACGACGATCGGCCTGTCGGGCCACAAGAGCCTGCCCATCTACAACCACGTAAAGGCGAGCCGCTTTAGCTGGGACGCCGTCTACACCAACACCAACCGCGGCGGCGCGTATCGCGGCTACGGTGCCACCCAAGGCCAGTTTGCCGTGGAGAGCGCCGTCAACGAGCTCGCCGACATGCTGCACATGGACCCCGCCGACCTGCGCCTTAAGAACATTGTGCGCGAGGGCGAGACCATGCCGCAGTACTACAACGAGAAGCTCAACGCCTGTGCGCTCGACCGCTGCCTGCTGCGCGCGATGGACATGATCGGTTGGCGCGACAAGCCGCTAGCCGTGGACCTGGGCGACCGCGTGCGCGCCCTGGGCTGCGCGCTCACCATGCAGGGCTCAGGCATTTCCAACGTGGACATCGCCGGCATCGACATGCGCCTGGAAGAGGACGGCTTCATTACCATCGGCACCGGAGCCACCGATAACGGCATGGGCGTCGACACGATCCTGGCGCAGATTGCCGCCGAGGAACTGGGCGTGGAGAGTTCGATGATCGTGGTGCGCGGCGTGGACACTGATGTGTCGCCGTTCGACGCCGGCTCGTACGCGAGCTCGGGTACGTACGTGACGGGCCTTGCCGCCAAGAACGCCGCGACCGAGCTGCGTGAGAAGATTTGCTCCAAAGCCGCCCAGATGTGGGACGTGGACGCCGCCGATGTGGTCTTCGATGGTCAGTACGTGCGTCTGTCCGACGAGCGTGCCGCGCGCGAGCAGAACCGCTACCTCACGCTGCGCGACTTTGCCAACCTGTGCGTCAAGAACATCGCGGGCGGCGACGCGCTGACCTCGCATGCCTCTGCCTGCCTGCCCGTTTCGCCCCCGCCGTTTATGGCCGGCATTGCCGAGGTCGAGGTCGACAAGGCCACCGGCAAGGTGACTGTTGTGGACTACGCGGCGGCTGTGGACTGCGGCACCGTGATCAACGAGGCGCTTGCGCGCGTCCAGGCCGAGGGCGGCATTGCCCAGGGTATCGGCCACGCGCTCTACGAGATTGTCGAGCACGATGACCGCGGCCGTCTGCGCACCGGCAACTTTATGAGCTACAAGCTACCCACGCGCCTAGATATCGGCAGCATACGCGTGGCCTTTGAGCCGAGCTACGAGCCGACGGGTCCGTTTGGTGCCAAGTCGATCGGCGAGGTCGTCATCAACACGCCGCTCGCCGCCGTGGCCTCGGCCGTGGCACACGCCACCGGCCACCAGGTGCGCTCACTGCCGATCACGCCCGAGAAGGCCCTGCTGGGGGAGTAGCGGGTCTGCGAACAAGTCGTAATTTGCGGGGCGGGGCAACTCGCCCCGCCTTTTGCACTCGTGGTGAGGTCGTGAGCTTGTAAAAGGTGTGCGTGCGCTTGTCGCTCGTATCTGCTATCATTCCTAATCTGTGCGCTCATGCGGGCGTGGCGGAATTGGTAGACGCGCCAGATTTAGGTTCTGGTGGGATTCCCGTGAAGGTTCGAGTCCTTTCGCCCGCACCATCGCACCTGCGTCGGCCTTGGCCGTCGCGACACTTTGTTGCATAAAGGTACCAGCACCTCAGATAAGCTGGGCAGTATGAGGAGGAACGTGTTGAACATCACCGCTTCTGACGTCAAGGACGCCAAGCTCACCGCTACGGTCACCATCCCGGCCGCCGACGTCGACGCCGCGATCAAGAAGGCCTACAAGGACACCGCCAAGAAGTACCGCTTCCCGGGCTTCCGTGCCGGTAAGGCTCCCCGTCCGGTCATCGACTCCGCACTTGGCGCCGAGGCTACCCTCGCTCAGGCCACCAACGACCTGATCGCCGCCAACGAGCCCGCCGTCCTCAACGAGCTGGACATCGTCCCCACCAAGAACGGTGACTACAAGGAGCTCGACCTCGCCAAGGATCACGAGGACTACACCTACACCGTCGAGTTCTCCCTGCGTCCCGCTGCCGAGCTCTCCTCCTTCGACGCTGTCGAGATCGAGATGCCCCCTGCGGAGGTCACCGAGTCCGAGATCAACAACCAGGTTGAGATGCTCCTCAACTACCGTGCCACCTTCGAGGACGTCGAGGGTCGTGCCGTCGAGGCCGAGGACTACGTCACCGTCGACCTCAAGGCCGTCGAGAACGCCGACAACTTTGCCGCCGAGGGCCGCATGCTCATCGCCGGTAGCGACAGCAACCCCAAGGAGTTCAACGAGGCCCTGATCGGTGCCAACGTTGAAGACGTCAAGACCGTCACCTGGACCGACGAGGTCGAGGAGGGCGAGGAGGCCGAGACCCACACCGTCGAGGTCACCGTCAAGGGCATCAAGGTCCGCAACACCCCCGAGCTCACCGACGAGCTCGTCAAGTCCGACTTTGGCTTTGACAGCATCGACGCTATGCGCGACGCCATCAAGATCGAGATCGAGCAGGACAAGGCTTCCCGCCTGCCGGCCGAGAAGGAGAACCGTTGCGTCTCCGCTCTCGCCGAGCGTCTGCAGCTCGACGAGATGGACGCCGACTACGAGCAGTCCGTCTTTGAGGAGCTCGGCCAGAACTTCCTGTCCAACCTCGCTGCTCGTGGCATGACGCTGGACACCTGGCTGCCCGCTTCCGGTCTGACCATGGAGCAGTTCATCGGCGACCTGCACAAGCAGGCCAACGACGTTGCCCGTGAGTCCCTGGCTCTGGACGCCCTCGCCCGCGAGCTCAAGATCGAGGTCACCGAGGATGACATCAACGCTGAGTTCGAGAAGGCCGGCGCCAAGGACGTCGAGGCTTCCAAGGCCGAGTTCATCGCCGATGGCCGCATGCCTGCCGTCCGTGAGTCCATCCGTCGTTCCAAGGCCGTCGACCACCTGGTCGAGAACGCCAAGGTGACCGAGGTCGACGAGACCGCCAAGGACGCCGAGTAATTCTCGCCACCTTGCCCGCGAGCGCATGGGTGCGCTCGCGATGGGGTAAAGTTATATACCGGTTATCCGGTTGCTTCGTACGGTGCCAGCCAATGCATAGCATGCGGGCACCGTACGTTTATCTAGAACCAATTTGGTCCGCAAGAGAGAAATGGAGATGCGTATGATCGCCAAGTTCGATTCCGCCCTCGTGCCATACGTTATCGAGCAGACGCCGCGCGGCGAGCGCAGCTACGATATCTATTCGCGCCTGCTCAACGACCGCATCATCTTCTTGGGCGAGGAGATCAACTCCGTCAGCGCCAACCTGGTCGTTGCCCAGCTGCTGCATCTTGAGAGCCAGGATGCCGAGAAGGATATCTCGCTCTACATCAATTCGCCCGGTGGCGAGGTTTACTCCGGCCTGGCGATTCTTGACACTATGAACTTTATTAAGCCGCAGGTCTCGACCATCTGCGTCGGTATGGCCGCGTCTATGGCCGCCGTGCTGCTTTCGGCCGGCGCCAAGGGCAAGCGATTCTGCCTGCCGCACTCCAAGGTCATGATTCACCAGCCCAGCGGTGGTGCCCAGGGTCAGCAGACCGAGATCGAGATCGTTGCCGAGGAGATCAAGAAGACTCGCCGCGAGCTCAATCAGATCCTGTCCGATGCCTCGGGCCAGCCCATCGAGAAGGTCCAGGCCGATACCGAGCGCGACAACTACCTGACCGCTGCCGAGGCCCTCGACTACGGCCTGATCGACCGTATCGTTACCTCGCGCGATCTCGCCGCGAAGGACGCCTAGGATGGCAGGAAACATGCAGGACAACTTTGACGAGAACGGCAACCCCATCCGCTGCTCCTTCTGCGGAAAAGAGCAGGGGCAGGTCCGTCGCCTCGTAAAGGGCCCGACCAACATCTTTATCTGTGACGAGTGCGTCGCCGCTTGCTCCGAGATTTTGGAGGAGTCGCTGGCTTCGGACTTTATGGACGCCGCCCGCAACGGCAAGCTGCCGGGCTTTCTCAACGACCACGGCCAGGCTGCATCTCAGCCCGCCATGGATCCCGAGGCCGAGGGCTTTGAGCTCGAGGACGACGCGCGCCAGGTCATCACGCACGTGCCGACGCCGCACGAGATCTATGACGAGCTTTCGGCCTATGTCATGGGCCAGGAGGACGCCAAGCGGGCCATGTCGGTGGCCGTGTACAACCACTATCGCCGCGTGATCGAGGGCGGCGCCGCGGTGCCTGCCTTTGACGACGGCTTGGACTCGCAGCTCGACAATGATATGGACGAGGTAGAGCTCGCCAAGTCCAACATCCTGCTGCTCGGTCCCACCGGTACCGGCAAGACCCTGCTGGCCCAGCCGCTCGCGCGCATTCTTGAGGTGCCGTTTGCTATCGCCGATGCCACCGCGCTCACCGAGGCCGGCTATGTGGGCGAGGACGTGGAGAACATCCTACTCAAGCTCATTAATGCTGCCGATGGCGACATTGAGCGCGCACAGGTTGGCATCATCTACGTTGACGAGATCGACAAGATTGCCCGCAAGGCTGAGAACCTCTCCATTACCCGCGATGTTTCGGGC
>WGSL01000038.1 GCA_014871665.1 Collinsella sp.
CTGGTGATCTCCGCCTTGAGAGGGCGGCGTCCTAAACCGCTAGACGAACGGGCCATATGTAGCAAATGCAATGGCTGGGATGGAGGGAGTCGAACCCCCATTGACGGAACCAGAATCCGCTGTCCTGCCATTAGACGACATCCCAATGACTGCATCGCTGCGCTCGGCTGTGCCTTTGCGCAAGAAAGAAATATACGGGAAGTCTCGCCGTGACGCAAGCCCCAATTTTGACTTTTTTGAAATTCAGTCAAATTGGCCTAATTTAGTCCAACCCGTGAAGGACCTGTGAAGCCGACCGCTGTACACGAAGGGCAAAACACCGCGAGCGGTAGCCGTCAACCGTTGGCAGATTCTACCGCGAAAACGATAACACCAGGCAACACAATCGAAGTATCAATGATCGCGTAGATATCGAGGTACCATGGACGAAGAGCTTGATTACCTATGGGAGACCCTGGGCCTCGAGATCACTGCCGACCTTTGGCCCGAACGGGACAAAATTCACACCACGTTACGCCCCGCCATTACTGTGGTGCAGGCAAAATACCGCCGTGCATCCTTTTTGATCATGCGGATGTCATGGCACGCGGGACTCCCCGACCTTAAGCGAATCCAGGCAAGCCTCGTCGAGTTGTCCGGTATGCCGACCGTCATATCCGAGGCGCACCTGGAGCAGCGCCAGCGCGAGCGATTGCAACAGCAGCGGATTCCCTTTATCTGCCCCGGCGTTCAGGCATATCTGCCCTTTATGGACGAGGAGTACTGGAGCGGCAAGCCCAACAAACACGTAAAGGTCTACGATCCGCACGAATGGGCACAGCTGGCGGACTGACTGGGGCAGGCCCGCCGGCGGAAAGTGCGTCCCAGATTTCAAGCTCAAACTGGTCCCTACTTTCCCGTCGAGCCCTCAACCGGAAACCGTGTCCCGCAATCGAAGCTCAGAACGGGACGTGCTTTCCGCAACCGGCCACTTTGGGAAAGTGCATCCCATTCTGGAAGCGAATTCCGGGTCGCACTTTCCGCAGCCGCTACAGCAACGCCTCGGCCCAAGCCGATTCCCTAAAGCCTGGAATCGCAAAGTCGTCGCCCACCAGCAGCGGACGCTTGACCAGCATGCCGTCGGTCGCCAGCAGCTCGTAGCACTCCTGATCCGTCATGCCCGCATCCAGACGCGCCTTCAGGCCCAGCTCTCGATATTTCATGCCCGACGAATTAAAGAAGCGCCGCACCGGCAGCCCCGAACGAGCAATCCAGGTCGCAAGCTCATCAGCCGTGGGATTGTCCAAAACGATATCGCGGTCGATATACTCTACCCCATGTTCGTCCAGCCATGCCTTGGCCTTCTTACAGGTCGAGCACTTGGGATATTCAACAAACAGTACGGTCATGGGAATCCTCCGAATATAGATCGGCCAACGCAGGCACACGCCACACGAGGCGCCTTCGTATGATGGGCCAATTGTATCCCACGGGTCACACGCTAAACGAACCGTACCCCGAATCCGCGTTTGATGAACGGCAGCAGCTCCATTGCCTTGGGCGTGATATGGCCCGCAACGTTCATGCGCTCGTCACCGGGAAGATCGACCCGCGCAATCTCAAGCTCGCCTTCGTAGCGCCCATATCCGCTATTGCTCACAGCGATCGACCCCGCCTTTCGCGGCAGGCCGGCTCCGGCATCCGTCGGCACGGAATCCGGCTTAAGCTTCGTACGTGACTCCTGAGACCTAAAGATGAGGACACTCGAGTCGGGCCGGTCGTGATGAATCTGCCCGCGCACATAGGCATAACCGGGCTCAAGCTCGCATTGCAGGTCCACGTATCCGGCGGAAACTTGAGCAAACTGCGCCCAGCCCGCATCGGAAAGATCGGGGTCGCCGACCAACACAATGTCGCAATCGGCGCCATGTGCAAGCTCAAGCATATTGAGAGCAACCTTTGACGCGCGACCGCGCTGCGCCTCGACCGTCGGCAGTCCCTCGAATACCGGCCCGCGAACGTTAGCATCACCCGGCACAAAAGCCATGATTTCGAATCCAAGCGCCGCAAGACGAAGATTCGTCCGAGCAACATCTTCAAGAGCTAAACCGGTATAAGGCTTGGGGTAAAAATTGTGGCAGGCGGCAAAACGAGTCACATCGGCGCCGGCTTCACGCCACGATGCGATTTCATCAGAACTCACCGTCGATGCATTGACCACAATGCGAAATACACCGGACAGCTCCGCGACCCGCTGGGCGCTAAAACCATAGTCCAAACGAAGGTATTCCAACCCCAAATCGCGCAGGTCCTCGATGCGCTCAAGCCCGAGCAAATCGCACGTGCGAGGCCCCACATCGGCAATGAGCGCAATGCCGCGGGCGGAAAGCAGCGACAGAACATGACGGACTTTATCTGCATACGCCGCTCCCCCATCCTCGGGAATATGCAGCGAGGTGAACGCATAGCGCGCACCCGCCGCGGCACCGCGCTCAATCGTCCGCTCAATATCCTGCAGAGGGCTGGAAAGATAAATCGAAATACCCGTTTTCACGCTTCAACGCTCCTTTAAAAAAGGCCGGCGGAGCAGTTAGCCCCGCCGGCACAACCATATCATCAAGAAATCTGCCGCGCTCCGCGAGCCCTGAGCAACACGGCTCGCGATATCAAACTACTCGCCAAAGAACTCGTTGATCTTCTGCTCGTCGACACCGCAGCACCACGTCAGGCCAAAGCCGGCGGCATAGGCAAGCAGCATAGCGGCAACGTAGCCGAGTTGCTGGCCAGGAACGACGATCAGCAGGCCAAACAGACCGGAAACGCCCTGAGAAACCGTGCCGATGTGAAGCAGCGCCGCGAGCGCGCCGCCAAATCCGGCACCCAGGCAGGCCGTCACAAACGGACGAACGAGCGGCAGCGTAACAGCATACATCAGAGGCTCGCCCACACCCAGGATTCCAACGGGAATGGACTCTGCGACGTACTTCTTGAGCTTGGCGTTCTTGGTCTTAAAGTACAGCGCCAAACCGGCACCGACCTGGCCGCCGCCAGCCATCATAAGGATGGGAAGCAGGTAATTGATACCCTTGGTAGCGCCGTCGGGATCGTTGAGCATAGCGTGGATCGGCGTGAGCGCCTGATGCAGGCCGACGGAAACCAGCGGCAAGAAGCCTGCCGACAGGATATAGCCGCCCAGGACGCCCAGCTTCTCGAAGATAAAGGTCAAAACGCTAAAGATGGCAGTCGTCAGCCATGCACCAACCGGCTGGATGACGAGCATCAGAGCAAAGGCGCCGATGATGAGCACCAGCAGCGGGGACAAGAACGTGTCGAGTGCGTTGGGCATAACCTTGCGAATCTGACGCTCCATCCAGGCAAAAAATGCGCCAGCGATGAGAGCCGCGATCATGCCGCCCGCTGCGGGGTTGTACTGCGCATTGGTGAGCGGCAGCAGAATGGCAGTGGCAGGATCAGCCGCGCCAGGCGCAAGCAGGGGCATGGCACTGTTGGCGATGCACATCATGCCGGCGATGCCGCCCAGCGCAGCGGAGCCACCAAACTCACGTGCCGCGTTATAACCCACCAAGATGGGCAGATAGGCGAACAGGGCCCAGCCCATGGAACGAATGCCCTGGTACCACCACTCGCCTGCAAGCGCGCCTGCCGTCGAGACGTTAATGACGTTGCAGATACCGTTGATGAGGCCAGCCGCAATGATGCCGGGAAGCAGGGCGACGAAGACATTGGAAATCTTCTTGAGGAAGGCCTGAACCGGCTTGGACTCGTACTTGGCTTTCTGCGCGGCCTTGTTTGTGGCCGCAGCGTCAACCACGCTCTCGTCGGCAACGCCTTTCGCAAGGCCGGTGAGCTTGGAGAACTCCTCGAGCACCTTATTCACCTTGCCCGGACCCAGCACGATCTGCATCGTGTCGTCCTCGACCAGGCCCATCACGCCGTCGAGCGCCTTAATACCCTCCGTGTCGACGTTGCCCGTGTCTTTGACGGTCACGCGCAGGCGCGTCATGCACGCCGCGTTTGCGAGCACGTTGTCTTTACCGCCCAAAAGGTCCAGCAGCTTTTGAGCCAGCTCTTTGTTCGTCATAACTCCTCCTTGTATTGGGTATCTCGTCTAGATGTCATATCAGCTCACGCCGTGCACCTATTGGACATCGGCATTGCTCTTCTCATGGCCACTCACCGCAGTACGGACATGGCCGTGCGCCCGTTCAAGAGCTACCGCAGCCTGCTCGGCATCGCAGTCCAACAGCACCGAGACAATAGCGGTTTTTACGTGGCCGCCGGCATCCGCAAGCGCCTGAACAGCGCGCTCGCGCGTGCAGCCGGTCGCCTCCATCACGATGTTCTGGCCGCGCACCACCAACTTCTCGTTCGTCTGCTGCACATCGACCATCAGGTTTTGGTATACCTTGCCGATCTTGACCATGGCACCGGTCGAAATCATGTTGAGAATGAGCTTTTGAACCGTTCCCGCCTTGAGCCTCGTTGAGCCGGTCAGCACCTCGGGACCGGGCACGGGCTCAATGGCAAGATCTGCGCTCTCCCCGATCTTCGACCCTTGGTTGCAGGCAATTGCAATGGTCTTGCACCCAGTTGCCTTGGCGTACGCAAGGCCGCCCACCACATAAGGAGTACGGCCGCTTGCCGCCAGGCCAACGACAAGATCCTTGTCCGAGAGTCCACGCTCCCGCAGGTCGCTCGCGCCAAGCTCCTCGCTGTCTTCGGCACCTTCGACAGCCTTGATAAACGCCGTCTCGCCTCCGGCAATGAGCCCGACAATCAGATCGGGTGACACGCCAAACGTGGGCGGACACTCCGAAGCGTCGAGTACGCCCAGACGACCGCTGGTGCCTGCTCCCATGTAAAAGACGCGCCCGCCGCGCTCGAGTGTCTCAGCAGCCCAGTCGATTGCCATGGCAACCTGGGGCAACACTTTCGTGACCGACTGGACGGCACGAAGATCCTCATCGTTCATCGTCGTGACGATTTGCAGCGATGTCATCGTATCGAGGTCCATTGACCTTTGATTACGCTGTTCGGTCGTGAATTTTGTTAAATCGAGCATTTCATTCACCTCATCTTTCCTGTTTCTCGATGTAGTTTTGCTTTATGACATGCGTCGCCCGTTCGTAGTCGCTGGCAACGTAAGCAGCGTACAGGGCATCGACAACCATAAGCTGGGCCATACGCGAAGCCATGGCACCGCTGCGGACCAAGGGTTCACTCGCAGCGACGCCGAGCACGGCATCGGCCATGGTGGCAAGCTTGGATGATCCATCTACTTTGGTAACGGCCACAACGGGACAGTTGTGACGTTGAGCCTCGGCGGTGCAGTCCAGCACCTCTTGCGTCAAGCCCGAGTAGCTAAAGGCGATTGCCATATCGCCCTCATGCATGTTCTTGGCACATAAGAGCTGATCATGCCAGTCGTCGTACAGATGGCACTCTTTGTCGACACGCATGAGCTTTTGCGCCAGGTCGTGCGCGACCAAACGAGAGGCACCAATACCGAACAGATTGACCGCGCGTGCCCGCTTAAGACGGGCCGCGCATCGCTCCAAGACGGTGTAATCGAGCGTTCGCGCCGTCGCCTCGATTGTGCGCACGTTGCTTTTCATCACCTTCCCCACGATACGTTCGACGCTGTCATCCATGGAGATGTCCTCGAGGGCTATGTCTTTCTTGTCACCTAAGAGCGCCAGCTCGGCAATCAGTTCGCGCTGGAACTCCTTGTAGCCCGCAAAACCCAAACGCTTGCAAAAGCGCAAAATGCTCGAGGGCGAGGAGAACGTGACATCGGCAAGACCGCGGACGGAAAGCCCGACCACCTCGTGCGGATGAGCGCTTACATATGCGATGACATTGCGTTCCGCCGGGCTCGCGCTGAGCTCACGCTCGCGAAGCCGCAAAAGCAATCCGTTTGCCATCTCAAACACCTCCGTTGAGAAGAATTAAAGACCAACGAACGATTCGTACCGGATACAAACAGCTTTTGCGGTACATTGTGCCGCATCGTGGCGCACAAAGGGCGAGCGTTCTACCGCTCGCCCCTCAAATCCGACCGCTCGGAAATACGCGCGACACAAAATAATTCAACAAGGTCGCATTATCAGAAACGGGTTTGTTACCGGCTAGCGCCTCGCATGGGCGCCGATCGGCCGAGTCGCATGGCGCACTAACGCCGCCGCCAGCAATACCAACAGCATGGCGGTGACATAGCCCGCAGCATCGAATCCTAAATCGATAACGTCGAAATGCCTGCCGGGAACAAAGATCTTATGTACCTGATCGCCAACGGAGCAGGCGGCGCAAAAGAGCAATACGGGCACGCAACGGGAGCATACGCTCCACGGACGCCTGGAAAAGCAAACCACGACCACGGAGGCGAACAATCCGACGAAGAAAAACTCTACGGTATGGGCAACGCGACGGACGTTTGTGCCCACCCGCATGCGAATGGAAGCAAGTCGGCCAGACCGGACATTCGAGGCAGCCGAATCGGCGCCTCCGGTCATTCCGTTCTCCGTCTGGGCTTCACCCGTGGCATCGGCAGCCTGAACGCCCGTAGCCTGACCCTCCACCACACGCGCGGTGGACTCGCTCAGCAACGACGTCTGCACCGCGTTTTGCTCCGTCAGCACCCAGATGCCCGCCAGCGTTGCAGCGAACAGAACGATCGCGGTCCATCCGATTATTTGTTTTACGCGAGCCAAGGGCCAACCTCCTTTTTTGAATATCAGCGAGTGTAGCCACAAATGGCATCGTCACCGTATCAAAATTTGAATCGCAACAGGAAGCGACAAAGCGACGCAAACCCCTACCCCGCCTCGCGCATCCAGCGATCGAACGTCCCCACGCACACGCCCAGGCACTTTGCTGCCTGGCTGCGGGTAATATCGCCCGCCTCATAGCTATCGCGCACCAGCTCAAACTGAGGAGGGCACGGCTTGCGAGGTCGACCGAAACGGACCCCTCGCGCCCGCGCCGCTGCAATTCCCTCCGCTTGGCGCCGATGGATATTCTCGCGCTCCACCTGCGCCACGTAGCTCAGCAGTTGCAGCACAATATCGGCAATCAGGACGTTGGTCACATCTGGCGCGCCGCTGGCCCTAGCGCGCGTGTCAAGCAATGGCATGTCCAACACCACAATGGCAACCCCGAGCTCCTTGGTAATGCGTCGCCATTCCTCAAGAATCTCGGAGTAATTACGGCCAAGTCGGTCGATAGAAAGCACCACCAGCACGTCCCCGTCTCCCAGGACGTGCAGCAGCTCGCGATAACGTGGTCGATCGAAGTCCTTGCCGCTCGCATGGTCGGCATAAATATTCGCTGAGCCCACGCCATAGGCGCCCAGCGCATCCAGCTGCCGATTCAGATTCTGATCGCGCGAACTCACCCGCGCATAACCGTACACCGTCGCCATCTCATCCCCGCTTTCTTGTAAACCTGCCAAAAGGGACAGGTTTATTTTGGTAGGTTTTACCTCTCAAATAGCAGGTAAGCGGGCGGCCGAGCAGACGGCAAGGTAGCCACGATTCAAATGCGGAGGGCGGTCCCGAAAGGCCGCCCTCCGCTCCCCCACCATGAGTCGGGATTTGGCTAATGGATAAGCTTAAAGTCCAAGTGCCCACGCGTGGTATTGACGCGCGAGACCTCGATGATCACGCGCTGCCCCAGCTCGTAACGGGCGCCCGTGTCGGCACCTGTGAGCGTTAGCGCGTCCTCGTCGAACTCGAACCACTCGTTGCCCAGGCTCTTGATCGAAACCAAGCCTTCGACCTGCGTTAGATCCAAGCGCACAAAAAGGCCCATGCTGCTAACCCACGAGACGGTTCCGGCATAGCGCTCGCCCAGACGGTCCTCATAGTACTGGGCAATCTTGATCTTTTGCGTCGCATGGCTGGCGGCATCTGCCGCGCGCTCGGCATCGCTACATGCGCGGCAGATCTGCGGCAGAATGCGCGGCAGCGACTCGCGCCCCTTGCCGATCAGCCGCGGCGTACGGACCAAGGCGTCCTTGCCGCCGAGCTGCTCATAGGCCAACTGCAGTTTGAGCACGCGGTGCACCACCAGATCGGGGTAGCGACGGATGGGACTCGTAAAGTGACAGTAGCACGGCGCGGCGAGCGCAAAGTGGCCCTCGTTGCGCGGCTTGTACAGCGCGCGCTGCATGCTGCGCAGAAGCAGCGTGTTAACAAGCGGTGCGTTGGCCGTACCGGCGGCAGCATCGACTGCAGCCTGCAGCTCATCGGGACTCCCCAGGGCAATACCGGCAGCACGGCGATCGTCGATGATGCCTAGCTGCGCCAGCGCAACGGCGGCACCGTGCAGGCTATCGGGGCTCGGATCCTCATGCACGCGATAGCAGGCCTCGATATCACGGTCCGCCAGCCACTCTGCAACGCACTCGTTGGCGAGCAGCATGGCTTCCTCGATAAGCGACGTGGCACACGAACGCTCACGCGCCACAATCTGCACGGGCACTCCGTCCTCATCCAATAGAGCGCGAATCTCGGCCGTGTCAAAATCGACTGAGCCGCGGGCGCGACGAATGCGACGGCGAAGTTCGGCGAGTTCGTTAGCGGCGACAAGGAAATCGCCGAGGTCGATGTTGTAGCCGCGGGCGGTCTCCTCGCACGCAAGACCGCGCTCAAGCGCTTCCTCGCGCGAGGTCTCAGCAGCCGCAACATCCTCGGCCGCACCCTCCAGCACCGAATACTCAACCGCGCCGGCACGCACCAGCAGAGCCTCGGCGCCGTCATAGTCCATACGCACACGCGAGCGAATCACGCTGGGGTACGGATCGTAATGCCGCACGCGACCATGCGCATCGAGCTCGATATCGACGGTAAACGCAAGACGGTCCTCGTCAGGGCGAAGCGAGCACAGGTCACAGGACAGGCGTTCGGGCAGCATGGGAAGCACGCGATCGGCCAGATACACCGATGTCGTACGATGGCGAGCCTCAAGATCGATATGCCCGTCCCAAGCCACATAGTGTGAAACGTCGGCGATATGCACACCCAGCTTGTAGCCACCCTCGGGCGTGCGCTCCAGCGAAATGGCATCGTCAAAGTCGCGCGCGTCGACCGGGTCGATCGTGATGACAAAGCGGTCGCGCAGATCGCGGCGGAGCGGGTCCTTAAGCGCCGCGGACACATCGAGCGAAAGCCCCTCGGCCTCGTCTAGCGCGGTCTCGGGATAGCTATCGGTATAGCCGTAACGCGCCATCACATATTGAACGCCCAAATCGGGCGCGTCATCTCCGCCAATGCGGCGTTCGATCGTCACGGTGCCCGATTCCAGGCGCGTCGGGTAGGTCAAAATGCGCGCGACAACGGCATCACCCGGGTGGACACCCAGACGATCCGCCGAGGTATCCTCGGGCAAAATGAAGAAGTCGGCCTTCAAGCGCGAATCGAGCGGCTCGATCACACCGAGCGGACCGGCGGTCTGGTACGTACCCACCACGCTTATGGCTGCGCGCTCAACTACGCCCTCGATCACGGCGCGACGCTCGCCATGCGGGCTATTCTTAATGCTCACGGCAACGGTATCGCCGTCCATGATCTCACGCTTGCCGCGACCCATGACCTTGTAGTCGCCATTCTCGGTTATGACATAGGCACTGTGCTCATGGAGCTGCACGCGCCCGGTCAGGCTCGGACGGCGTTCGCTGCGCACCGGCCCGCGCTTATTGCGAGCTCCACGCTTATGCTTGTTATTGCGCCCCATGGCGCCTCCTAACTATCGATTGCCGTTTACATCCCAAGAGTCTACCCAAATGATTCGCTTTCCTGCCGTCCCCTAGGGATCAAAAAACGGGCCGCCCCATAAGAGACGACCCGTTGGAAGGGATGAATTCCAGGCATGCCTACACGCGCAGGTAGCGGCGCATGGCGATGGCAGAACCAAAGAAACCGATAATCACGCCGACCAGAATCAGCGCAGCATAGGTCACCAAGTAGTACTGCATCGGCAGGGCAAACGACATCCAGCCGATGCTCTCCTGCAGACGCGGAATCATCAGGTTGCGCAGCAGCTCCAGAACGCCGATGGAAAGCAACGAGCCCAAAATGGCCTGTAGTACGCCCTCGGTGATAAACGGGCCGCGAATGAAGCCGTTGCTGGCGCCGACCAGACGCATAATCGCAATCTCACGACGACGTGCCGTGATGGATAGGCGAATCGTGTTGTTGATGAAGATGAAAGCGATAAAGGTCAGAAGGCCAACGAGCACCACGGCGGCGATGCGGATGTAGTTGGTCACCTGGAACAGGCGGCTCACTGCCTCCTGGCCGTACAGCACGCTCGCGTTGACGTCGCCGTCATCCACGATCTTCTGGAAATCGGCATCCTTCTTGAGCTTCTCTGCCGTGCTCTCGACCTTGGACGGATCGTCCATCTCAATAGCGAAGGAAGCCGGCAGCGGGTTCTGGCCATCGAGCGCGCTCATGGTGGCGTCGGCGTTGCCCGACATCTTGCTCGAATACTCGGCCTTCGCGTCGTCCTTGTCCTTATAGGTCACGGACTTGACGTTGCTCCACGTCTTAAGCTCGGCCTCAAAAGCCTGAACATCAGCCTGATCGGCGTCATCACTAATGAAGGCGTTGATGACAACCTGATCCTCGACGGTGCCGATCACGGAGTTCAGCACCGCGGAGCCCATAATGAACAGGCCGATGATAAACAGCGAAAGGAAGATCGTGATGACGGCGCCGAGCGAGGTAGTCCAGTTACGGAAGAAGTGGCTGATTGCCTCTTTGAAGGAGTAGCCCACGTTAGTTGGTGCCATAGTTGCCGTAACCTCCCCTCTCCTGGTCGCGGATGACGTGGCCGCCCTCGAGGGCGATCACGCGACGGTGCATGCTATCGACCATCTCGCGGTCGTGCGTGGCGACGATCACGGTGGTGCCGGTGCGGTTAATACGCTCAAGCAGCTTCATGATGCCCAGCGAGATCGCCGGGTCGAGGTTGCCCGTGGGCTCGTCGCAGATCAGCAGCGGCGGACGGTTGACCATAGCACGGGCGACGGCAACGCGCTGCTGCTCGCCACCGGAAAGCTGGTCGGGCAGCGAGTCCATCTGATCGGCCAGACCGACCAGACGCAGCACCTCGGGCACCTGGCTGCGAATGACGCCCTTGGGCTTGCCGATGCACTGCAGGGCAAACGCCACGTTTTCGTAGGCGGTCTTTTGCGGCAGAAGCTTAAAGTCCTGGAACACGGCGCCAATCTGGCGGCGCAGGAACGGAACCTTGCGGTTCTTGATCTTCATGAGGTCCTGACCGGCAACCAGGATGCGGCCGCTCGTCGGCTTGACGTCGCGGTTGAGCGTCGACAGCAGCGTGGTCTTACCCGAGCCGGAGTGACCGACCAGGAAGACGAACTCGCCCGGATAGATCTCGATGTTGATGTCGTCGAGTGCAGGCTTGTTGGGCTGTGCCGGATAGATCTTGGTGACATGCTCCATAAGGATGACGGGCTCGACACCGGCCTGCTTGGCCATCTTCTTGCGGCTGGCCTGCGGATCGATGGGCGCAAACACCGACGTAAAATCGGGGTTGTTGAGCGCGTTATCGAGGCTTGCGACCTCGGCTGCCTGATCGCTCTCGACCACCGGGGCAGCAGGCTGCGTGGGGTCGGGAATAGCGGCAAAGAGACCGGACTGCGCAGGCTGAGGAGCCGGCGTCGCAGGGGCCAAGGGGTCGGGAATGCCGGCCATGGTAGGCTGCGGCGTGGCGGCACCAGCCTGAGGCTGCTCCACGCGAGCGGTCACGGCCTGAACGGGCTCAAAACCCGCCGTGCCGGAAAGCGCGACATCGCTGGTTGGATTGTAGGCAAAGGGATCGGATGCCGGCTGTGCCTGATCTGCCGGCTGAGCGGGGGCCTGAGCAACAGGCTGGCCCTCTGAATCCGGAGTGGCGAAACGACTGCCCTGGACGCCTGCCTGCGTCTTGGGGGCATCATCGCCCGCACCGGAGGTACGGAAGTGGTTACCCACTGGTGCTCCTTATCGTCGTGCGTTTAAACTACATGAGCGCTTAGTATTTTAGCAGCATTAGCTTTGCTGCACATAAGAAGCATGGCCGTGTTTGGGTCCCTCCGGCCGGACACAGGGTTACTCTCCAAATCGTCCTCGGACATGTCGGAGCCTCCGCTGCGCACTACGTGCGGCGGGGGCTCCTCCGTCCTGCGGAAAGATTTGGAAAGTAACCCTGTGTCCGGCCTGCGGTAACTAAGGGGTCGCCGCGTTTTACTTGGGGTGCTGCATATACAAAGTTGGAAGGGTCTGAATTGCGCTTTGTCGATATATGCCCTTTTCCCTGATGGGACCGTGCTTGAGGGGCGTCTTCATAAGTTGCGGTGAAATAGGGACTGTTGAGCCTTTAAGCTAGCAAAACAGTCCTTATTTCACCGCAACTGAAACAGGGGCGCACTCCTAGAGAGCGCCCCTGCCGGGTTTCCATAGTACTGGCGAAACAGTTTTATAGTTCTGACGAAGCAGTCCATGAAATCCGCCTTGCCTTATGCCAAGAACTCCTTGGTGGTCGCCACGATGTTGGCGGCGTCCAGGCCATACTTGTGCAAGAGCTCGGCACCCGGGCCGGACTCGCCAAAGGTGTCGTTGACGCCGATCTTCTTGAGCGGCGTCGGGCACTGCTCGCACAGGACGTCGGCAACGGCGCCGCCCAGGCCACCGATCACGGAGTGCTCCTCGACGGTCACGACGTGGCCGGTCTTGGTGGCGCTCCTGACGATCAGGTCGGCATCGATGGGCTTGATGGTGTGCATGTTGATGACCTCGGCATCGATGCCCTCGGCAGCAAGCTGCTCAGCGGCCTCGAGCGCCTCGCCGACCATCAGGCCGCAGGCGATGATGGTGACGTCGGTGCCCTCGCGCATGACGATGCCCTTGCCCACCTCGAACTTGTAGGTCTCGGGGTCGTTGATAACCGGCGAGGCCAGACGGGCGAAGCGCATGTACACGGGGCCGTCGCACTCGTAGGCGGCGCGCGTCACGGCACGGGCCTCGATGTCGTCGGCGGGAACGATCACGGTCATGCCGGGGATGACGCGCATGAGGGCGATATCCTCGCAGCACTGGTGCGTGGCGCCATCCTCGCCCACCGAGATACCGGCGTGCGTGGCACCGATCTTAACGTTAAGGTGCGGATAGCCGATGGAGTTGCGGACCTGCTCAAAGGCGCGGCCGGCGGCAAACATGGCAAAGCTGCTCGCGAAGGCGACGCGGCCGGTGGTTGCGATACCGGCGGCAACACCCATCAGGTTGCTCTCGGCGATGCCCACATCGAAGAAGCGGTCGGGGCACGCGGCCTTAAACTTGCCGGTCTGCGTGGCGGCGGCCAGGTCGGCGTCGAGGACCACAAAGTCATCGTGCTCGTTGGCGAGCTCGACGAGGGCCTCGCCGTAGCTTACGCGCGTGGCGATTTTCTTGACGTCTGCCATCCTAGAGCTCCTCTCCGGCGGCCGTGAGCTCTGCCATGGCCTGCTCAAACTGTTCATCGTTGGGGGCCTTACCGTGCCAACCCACCTGGTTCTCCATAAAGGAGACGCCCTTGCCCTTCGTGGTCTCAGCGATAATGGCGGTCGGCTGACCCTTGGTGGCGCGGGCCTCGGCAAAGGCGGCGCGGATCTGGTCGAAGTCGTTGCCGTCGGCGAGCTCCACCACATGGAACTTGAAGGCGCGGAACTTGTCGGCGAGCGGCATGGGGTCGTTGACCTCCTCGACGGGGCCATCGATCTGCAGGCCGTTATGGTCGACGATCACGCAGAGGTTGTCGAGCTGCTGGTTGCCGGCAAACATGGCGGCCTCCCAGACCTGGCCCTCCTCGCTCTCGCCGTCGCCCAGCAGGGCGTAGGTGCGATAGTCGTCGCCCCAGTGCTTGGCGGCAACGGCCATGCCCACGGCGGCGGAGATGCCCTGGCCGAGCGAGCCGGTGGACATGTCGACGCCCGGGGTGTCGTTCATGTTGGGATGGCCCTGCAGGTGGCTGCCGATGTGGCGCAGCGTCTCGAGATCCTCCTTGGGGAAGAATCCGCGCTCGGCGAGCACGGCGTACAGACCAGGCGCGCAGTGACCCTTGGAAAGCACGAAGCGGTCGCGGTCGGCCTTGCGGGGGTCGGCCGGGTCGACGTTCATTTCCTCAAAGTACAGATAGGTCATGATGTCGGCAGCGCCGAGCGAACCGCCCGGATGGCCGGACTTGGCAGCGTGCACGCCGGTGACGATGCCCTTCCTTACCTCGTTGGCAACCTTTTTGAGCTCTTCGTCGCTCATTGTGCCTTCCTTTCATCCTCATTAGACAAAATGCGCACGGCACCGAAGGTAATCCCAACACAGCCGCAATGCACGTACGTCATTCATTATGCTGGAAACTGATGGCTTTACCAGAGTTTTTATCATTATTTGAACAATTTAGCAGGCAGAACCGCTGATGAAACGGTTTATCAATGTGAACGTCTTTTGGATGGAACGCGGTCGCCCCTACGCGCTAATGTCCTTGAATCCCTCGCCGAAGGCTTCCGTAACGTCAGCGACCGTCACAATGGCGTGAGGATCGCGCTCGCGCACGATCGTCTTGAGGGTATTGAGCTCTCGACGGCTCACGATGACCATAATCACCGGCTTCTCGGCACCCGAATACATGCCAGTCGCCTTAAACTTGGTACAACCACGACCCAGGCCATACATGATATCGGCAGCGATATCAGGGAACTTGTCCGAGATGATGAGTACCATACGGCGTTTGTTGCCACCATCGACCACGGCATCGATCACGTAGCCGCTAATGACCATCGAAAGGCCTGCATATAGTGCGTTTTCGATTGAAAAAACCGGAGCCGACAGCGCGCATACGGCAACATCGATCGCCATGACGGTCGAGCCCACCGGCAGTGAGGTGTTACGCGAGATGATTTGGCCAATCGTGTCCGAGCCGCCGGTGTTGGCGCCGGCGCGCAACACCATGCCGTAACCGATGCCCGTAATAATGCCGCCCCACATAGCGGGCAGCATCAGATCGGCATGTGCCAGCGGCGCCACAAACGGAGCGAACAGGTCGGTGAAAAAGCCCAGCAGCACAAAGCCCGTCGCGGTCTGCACCACGTAGAACATGCCACCCTCGCGCATAACGACCAGCAGCAGCAAGGCATTCATCACGATGGTCTGGATACCGACGGGAAGCGATATGCCATGCGAGGCGCCGACCGCCTGAATAATGGTGGCGAGGCCTGTAACGCCGCCGGCGGCAAGGCCGTTGGGGATCAAAAACAAGTCCGTTGCGATAGCTGCCAGGGCGCAGCCAAACATGATCTTGGGCAAGTCGTGAAAGAAGTTCATCGAAAGAATGCGCTTGATGTCCAGACGATATGCCATGCTGCCTCCCTCAAAAAAGCGCACCCCGTCGGATGCGCTTTAAACTTCTTGCTGTATTCGATTTTACCGATTCGCCGGCCAAATACCACCCCCGCACAGGGTCCGTATTGGCCGCATCTGCCCAAAGCCAACCCTATGGGTTTAGACAGACGAGGCCTCCGCATCGGCGTTGCCAGTCGCCCAGCGATGGTAGCCGATCACAAACGGGTCCAGGTCGCCATCATCGAGGACGGCCTCGACGTTGCTGGTCTCCACGCCAGTACGCAGGTCCTTGACCATCTGGTACGGGTAGAGCACGTAGCTGCGAATCTGGTTGCCAAACCCGATCGTGGTCTTGGGCCCGCGGATCTCGTCGAGCGCCTCGGCACGTTTCTCGAGCTCGATCTCATACAGACGGGCCTTGAGGATCTGCATGCACGCAGCCTTGTTTTGAATCTGGCTGCGCTCGTTTTGGCAGGTAACCACAATGCCGCTGGGAAAATGCGTCACGCGCACGGCGGAGTCGGTGGTGTTGACGCCCTGACCGCCCGGGCCACTTGCGTGGTACACGTCCACGCGGATGTCGTCGGGGTTGATCTCGATGTCGATATCATCGGGCAGCACGGGAATGACCTCGACGCCGGCAAACGTAGTCTGACGGCGCTTCTTATCATCGGTGGGGCTAATGCGTACCAGGCGGTGCACGCCGGCCTCGGCACGCAGCATGCCAAAGGCATCCTTGCCCTCGACGGTAAAGGTCGCGCGATCGATGCCGATGACCTCGGCGGCGGGGCAGTCGTTAATCGTGACCTTCCAGCCGCGACGCTGGCAGTACTTCATGTACATCTTAAAGAGCATGAAGGTCCAGTCCTGCGCCTCTAGGCCACCCTGTCCGGGCTTGATGGTCACAATCGCGTCGCCGTGATCGAACTCGCCGGTAAACCAGCTCGAGAGCTCGAGCTCGTCGATGGCGCGGGCCAGGCGCTCCGCCGTCGCGGCAGCCTCCTCGCGCAGCGCGGCGGCATCGGGGTCATCGCCCATCTCGTCGGCAAGCTCCAGCGCCGCGCGGGCATCAGATAGCTCACCGCGCGCGGTATCCACGGCAGCGATATCCTCCTTGGCGCGGGCAATCTCTTCCATGGTGGCTCGGGCGGCATCGGCGTCATCCCAAAAGCCGGGGGCCACGCTTTTGGCCTCGAGCTCGGTCACGCGCGTGCGCTTCTCGTCCAAATGGAGATACGACTCGACCTCGCCGAGCCGGTCCGCAAACGCGTCCAACTCGGCGGGTGTTACCTCTAAAGCCTCGGCCATTAACGATTCCTGCCGTGGCAATACTTAAACTTCTTGCCGCTACCGCAGGGGCAAGGATCGTTGCGGCCCACGTTGACGTACGGGTCGTCGCTCTCGTCCTTACGGTAGGTGGTCACCTTGCCGCCATTGTTGACGGCAGCCGGGCCGCCCTGGACGGCCGTGCGAGCCTGCACCTGCGCCTGCTTGCGCAGCACCGAGTCGCCGTTATCACCATCGACCTCGGCAGGACCGGAGAAGCGCGCGCCCTCGAGCGCGGGCTCTTCCTTGTGCTCCACGGCACGCGGGGCAGCCTTGATCTCGATGCGCAGAACCGTGCGCAGGTAATCCTCATACATGGTATCGACGAGTATCTGGAACGCGCCGTAGGCCTCGGTCTTGTACTCAACCAGCGGGTCGCGCTGGCCAAAGCCGCGCAGGCCGATGCCGGTCTTAAGGTAGTCCATCTCCTGCAGGTAGTTCATCCAGCGGGTATCGATGACGCGCAGCATGACCTGGGTGTTGAGCTCGCGCATCAGGTCCTCGCCCAAGCGCTCGGCCTTCATGTTGTAGCACTTCTCTACGTAAGCCAGGACATCGGCAGCCAGGGCCTCATAATCCTCGTCGGGGAACTTCGGCGTATCGATGTGGCCGGTGAGCTCCACAACCCACTTGCGCAGGCCCTCCAGGTCGCGCTCGCCATCGTGACTGTCCTTGGTGCAGAACTCCTGCACGCAGCGGTACACGGTGTCGTGCATGACCTCGGTGATGTGGTCGGTCAGGTCCTTGCCGTCCAGAATCTTATTGCGCTCGGCGTAGATGACCTGGCGCTGCTTGTTCATGACGTCGTCGTACTCAAGGACGCTCTTACGCATGGAGAAGTTGATGCTCTCGACCTTGTGCTGGGCGCTCTCGACGGCCTTGGAGATGATCTTGTGCTGGATGGGCATGTCGTCGCCCATGTCGGCCGTGACCATCATCTTGGAGACGCGGTCCATCTTGTCGCCGCCGAACAGGCGCATGAGGTCGTCCTCGAGCGACAGGTAGAACTGGGTCTCGCCTGGATCGCCCTGACGGCCGGAACGGCCGCGCAGCTGGTTGTCGATACGGCGGGACTCATGGCGCTCGGTGCCGATGACGGTCAGGCCGCCGGCGGCAAGCACGCGCTCGCGCTCGGCCTTGCAAGTCTCCTTGGCCTCGGCGTTAAACTGCTCGAGCTGCTCGGGCGTCACGTCCTCCATGGTCAGGCCCTCGTACTCCAGGCGCTCGCGCACCAGCTCGTCGGGGTTGCCGCCCAGCAGGATGTCAGTACCACGACCGGCCATGTTGGTGGCGATGGTCACGGCGCCGTAGCGTCCGGCCTGGGCAACGATGTGGGCCTCGCGCTCATGGTGCTTGGCGTTGAGGACCTCGTGAGCGATGCCGCGCTTGGTAAGGGCGGCGGACAGCTTCTCGGAGCTCTCGATGGAGACGGTGCCCACC
>WGSL01000039.1 GCA_014871665.1 Collinsella sp.
CTGGGAGGACGCCCGTACCGAGGACACCGACGGGTGCCCCAAGTGCGGCGGTCATCACGTGCATCAGGACGAGAACGTGCTGGACACCTGGTTCAGCTCGCAGCTGTGGACTTTCGCCACGCAGGGCTGGCCGCAAAAGCCGGAGCTGCTCGAGGGCCATCATCCCACGACGGCACTCGTCACCGCGCGCGACATCATCGCGCTGTGGGTCGCCCGCATGGTTATGAGCTCGCTGTACTTCCTGGACGAGGTGCCGTTTAAGGACGTCGTCATCTACCCGACGATTCTTGCCAAGGACGGCAGCCGCATGTCCAAGTCCAAGGGCAACGGCGTTGATCCCATGGACCTCATCGGTATGTACGGCGCTGATGCCATGCGCTACAACCTGCTCACGCTGTGCACCAACAACCAGGACGTCAAGTTCGACGCGAACATCGACAAGAAGACCAAGAAGCTCATCGACAGCCCGCGCACCGAGCAGGCCAAGAGCTTTGTGACCAAGATCTGGAACGCAAGCCGCTTCCTGCTCATGAACATGGAGGGCTACACGCCCGGCGAGCCCGTCGTGGAGACGCCGGCCGACGCCTGGATGTTCAGTCGCCTGGCCAAGGCCGTGAAGATGGTCACCGAGGGCATCGAGAACTACACCTTTGGCGATATGGCCCGCGGCGTGCAGCAGTTCTTCTGGAACGAGGTCTGCGACTGGTACGTCGAGGTCACCAAGGCCCGCCTGAAGGGCGAGGGCCGTCTGCAGGCCCAGCGCAACCTGATCTTTGTGCTCGACACCTCCATTCGCCTGATGCACCCGCTTATGCCGTTTGTCACCGAGGAGATCTGGGACAACATGCCGGCGAGCGTGCTCGACCTGGACGCCGAGGGCAACGTGGACCGCGCCGAGGCGCTCATGATCGCCAAGTGGCCCGAGCCAGCCGACTACACCAAGTACGTCGACGAGGACGCCGAGCGCGCGTTTGAGCTTTGCCGTACCGTCGTTTCTGCCGCTCGCGCCACGCGTTCGCGTTACCGCTTGAGCCCCAAGGCCGAGCTCGACGTGGTCGTGCGCGCTGGTGCCGAGGATATCGAGAAGCTCGAGAGCCTGCGCTCGACCATTGAGCCGCTGGCAAACACGGCTTCGCTGGTTATGGGCACCGACGTTGAGAAGCCGGCTGCGAGCGTCGCCGTGGTCGACAGTGGCGTCGAGGTCTTTGTGGTGCTCGAGGGCAAGGTTGACCTTTCGGCCGAGAAGGCACGCCTGGAGAAGGAGATCGCCGCGGCCCAGAAGGAGCTCGCCGGCTGCGAGAAGACGCTCGCCAACGAGGGCTTTGTGGCCAAGGCCGCGCCCGCTGTGGTCCAGAAGAAGAGGGACCGTGCAGCTGAGCTCAAGGAGATCCTGGCGGCGCTGACTGCTCAGGTTGCAGACTTCTCGTAGGTCTAACTTGGGGGCGCGTCCCGACGCTTTACTCGCTACTGCGGACAGTCCTGCGCAAGACGGACAGCACATTAAGTGCTGTCCTTTGCGTGCGGAACTTGTATCGAGCAAAGCGTCGGGCCGCTCCTAGTGCGGTTACGTGGTTGTTTGCAGCTGGTAGGTTAGGGCCACTTGGTTGTGGCCTTGATTCTGCTGCAAGTGGATAAAGGCTGATATTGTCAACGCGAGGGGCTCATTCTTTTTGGTGGGCCTCTTTTTCTGTTATGGGGGACTTTGGTTTATGCCTAAGCGTTCTGGGTCGTATTCTGTGCCGTTCTCGTTTGAGTTGCTTTCGTTTGATGAGGCTGTGGGACTTGCTGCTGATACGGGGCGGATTTCTGGGGATGCTGGGCCTCTGCTTGAGACTGTTGTCGATATGCTCGATGAGCTGGGGCGTCCGGACGAGTATTTCGATTGCATTCAGGTTGCCGGTACTAATGGCAAGACTTCGCCCACGCGTTTTTCGGCCGCCATCCTTCGCGGCGAGGGGCTCAAGCCCGCGCTGTCTACGTCACCGCAGCTGGTTCGCTACCCCGAGCGCATGGAGGTCGATGGACGCGTCGTGAGCGACGAGGCCTTTGCTCGTGGCGTTTCGGCAGCTGTCGAGGCGGGGCGTCGCGTGAATGCGCGCCGTGTGGCGGCGGGGGAGCGTGCCTATTCCATCACGCCGTTTGACCTGCTGACGGCTGCCGCACTTGTAGTGTTTGCCGAGGCCGCGGTGGATGTTGCCGTGCTCGAGGTTGGCATGGGCGGGCGTTGGGACGCTACGAGTGCGACTGATCCCGTCGCCGTTGCCATTACGGGCATTGGGCTCGATCACACACGTATTTTGGGCGACACGCTCGAGGCCATTGCGGGGGAGAAGGCTGCGGTCATTAAGCCCGGACGCCTGGTTGTGCTGGGCGAGGGCACGCACGAGGCGAGTGTTCAGCGCGTGATGGATGCCCGCTGCCGTGAGTGCGGTGTGGTGCCGCTCGTGGTGAGCCACTCCATGACCAAACTTCCGGCACACGTGGGCGATACGGTGGAGTTCAGCTGCACCACGCCGCGTGCGATCTATACGTCGAGCATGGTCAAGCCGGCCTATCAGCCGCAGAATGCCGCGTGCGCGATTATGCTTTGCGAGGGGTATCTGGGTCGCGAGCTCGACCACGATGCGCTGGATGCATCGCTTATGGGCTGCCCCACGCCGGGTCGTTTTGATGTGCTGGGAACCGATCCGCTCAAGCTGATTGACGCCTGCCATAACCCTCAGAGCTGCGAGAACTTTGTGAGCGCGCTGGACGAGATCGATCCGTGCGTGAAGAACCGCCCCACGCTGCTGTGTGCCGCGCTGGCCGACAAGGACGTGGCGGGCATCGTCGACGTGCTGATTCCGGCCTTCCCGCGCGTGGTCGTGACCCAGACCGATTCCGATCGCGCCCTGCCGGCAGAGGAGCTTGCTGCCCTCGTTGATGCCGATAAGCTCGCGGGCGTATACCCGAGCGTGTCCGAGGCCCTCGCTGCCTTCGATGCCGCGGGCGAGCCTTTCGTAGCCGCCGGCACCATCACCCTAGCCGGCGAAGTAGCCGGCCTGCTCCGCTAACCCATCCCCTCATCAGTTGCGGTGAAATACGGACTGTTTTACAAGCCAGAGGCCTCAAACAGTCCGTATATCACCGCAACTCAAATTAGCTGCGCTTGGGTGCCCGTTTACGAAATCATTTATGCCGCTTAACCTGTAGCATATTGCAAACCTCCATCGGCGAAGGATACGCTCAACTTAACTTGCCAATCGGACCAGTGCTGTTTGGTCCGTTGAGCGTGTCGGGAGGAAACATGAACAGAAGGCATGTCAACGCGGCCATTACCGCGGGTCTGCCTCTGACGATGACGGTCGGCTCGGTGCCGCCGCAGGCGTTCGCCGAGATGATGCAGGGTGATACCACTCAAGTCGTTGCCGAGCAAAGCGATGCGACGGGTGCTGCTGCTGCGTCTGCGGACACCGGTCAGGCAACCTCGCAAGACCAGAGTGAAGATAAGATTGCCTCTTTTGCCAACCTCAACGAGCTGCACGTTGCCGAGGGATCCGACGCCACGCTGCCCCAAACTGTAACGGCAACCTACGAGAGCGGTACCACCAAGCAGGAAAACGTCACCTGGAAGCTGAACGGCGCCGATGCTCCGGCAACCTTGGCGCAGCTGCCTGCCGGCTCGTATGAGTTTGAGGGTACCGTCGACGGCACCACGCAGACGGTCAAGCAGCGCGTGGTTGTTGAAGCTGTTACGGCGGACCCGGCGGCAGTTGACGCAGCCAACGTCGTTGCGCCGACCAGCGAAGACGGCCACAAAGTCGTTTCAGTTGAATCTAATCCCATCATTGAAAAGTATGTCGGCTTCGATAGCGGCGACTATGTGCCATCCTCTGAAGTGAAGGTAAAATGGTCTGACGGCACCGAGGGCTCTGCTTTTGTGCAGTGGGATGAAAAGTCGATAGAGTCGTTTGCCTCAGCAACCGAAGAGTCCGAAATCGCCATCACGGGCCAGATTCGCGGTGCGTACGCTAACGGTCAATGGTTCTCGCTCGCTGAGCCGTTCGATGTGACCGGTGTTCTCAAAGTCTACGCTCCCCGCACCACGGGTGGCACTCAGTGGTCCACATGGACCGCAGCGGGTTATGCGCCCACGCTGACTTCGAGCGTGTCCGTTTACTACTCCAATGGTGAGTCCCGGTCGTGCCCGGTTGTGTGGAATAAAATTTCCGAGGACCAGTACCAGAATGCGGGCACGTTTATTGTTGAGGGCCATATAAAGGACTGTCCCTCCATGCTCGTGTACTGCACCGTGTATGTTCGTGCGGTCAAGAGCGTCCAGACCGAGTTGACGTGTACGACCCTAACCGGTGAGGCCCCGTCTCTGCCGTATTCTGCTTCGGTTGTCTTTGATAACGGTGCTACCGAGCAGGTCCCGGTATCTTGGGATCCTGTTGACGCGTCGCTTTACTCTAAAGTGGGAACGTTTACGGTTAAAGGCAAACTCAATGGTTTTGATAACCGTGAGGTTACCTGTACTGTCACTGTCAAGGACCCCAAGGACGTGCTCGATTTTGATTCACTGAGGTTCGAGCGCGTGGTCGGAGACAACACTCCTCTTAGCACGTATGTCTATTTCCCCGTCACTCAGTCGAATAACACCATATACTCTCACGGCTATCAGGTTACTTGGGACAACGCCGATGTGTCTCAATTTCAAAAGGCCGGCACCTATACGGTCACGGGCACGCTCACGTCGTATGATGCGTCACCTGTTAACGGCCTTAAGGTGACTGCTCAGGTCGAGGTCAAGGAAGTTGCCTCTATCGACTCTCTTGCCCCCGTCAACACCCCCGTCGGCGTACGCCCTACAACGGGCAGCGGTCTTCCCGGCGGCGTTTTAGTTACATTTACCGACGGTACAAAGCAGCAGTGCGTCATTGCGTGGGATCCCATTTTGGACACACAGGTGGCAAACGAGGGGTCATTTAAGCTTTCCGGCTCGCTGACATATTGGACCAATACCTCATCTTCATCGACTAGTCAGGTGGAGCTGGGTGACAGCAATCGAGTCACGGCGACCATTTCCGTCCGCGCCCTGCAGATGCCTTCTTCGACATCGACAAGCACGCTTATCGGATGCCAGCCCAATATGCCCGATTCAATCGAGGCCACGATGTGGAATGGTTCGCGAGGTAATTTCCCCGTTCAGTGGTCGACGATTAGTCAGGACGCCCTAAAGAACCTTGGCCAGATTACGGTCAACGGATACTTTACCGGTTCCAACATCCCGGTTACGGCGACGGTCAATATTTGTGATCTCGAAGATAACAACATCGGCAAGATTCCTTATATTCCCGGCGCCGGACTTCTGGCTCCGCGCTATCTGTCCGATCTGTATTTATCGGACGGCAGCTCCTACTACCCCAGGTATTCCTCGGGACAGCCTTATAGCTGGGATGAGTTCCCTCAAGAGCTGCTGGACGGCAAACCGGGCGGGTACGAAATTACCGGCACGATCGCCGACTCGCTGGCAAAGATCCATGCGACTGCGGTGTGCGGCGAGGTCAAGGGTGTCAACAACTACAGCGATAACGGTGTGACGCTTGGACGGTCGTACGAGGACTGGCGCGTTATCTATCCCGGTGAGGAAGTCAATCTGGACTACTTCTACGTGTCCGGCGCATTGCAGGACGGAACGACTTTTGACAGTCTCGGCGTCAACTGGGATACCTACGACAGGTACCCCCAGAAGAACTGCACGATAACTGGAACGGTCGCCGGAACGAATATCCCCGTGAAGGTCCATGTCATCGTGACTAAAAACTGGGAAGCTCAGCCGCAAACTATTACGGTGCTCAAGGGCAGCGACGGCACCGCCATGCTTCCCAGCTATGCCGAACTTGTTAGTCCCGATGCGGTCGAGCATCCGGATTATTCGCACAAATACGCCGAGGCCAAGTGGAACACGAAGGGCTTCGATTGGACCCAGGGCGGCGTGGTCCGCGGCACTGCAACAATGAGCTTTAGCACGGGGAGCGGCATGCAGACGGTCGACGTTCCGATTACTGCCACCGTTAAGATCGCGAGCAAGGCGACCTCGGTGCAGGGCGGAACCATATGGACCGTCCCCGGCATCAAGCCGATGCTGCCGGAATACCTTGAGGTTCGATATGACAACGATGTGTCTTCTGAGCCCCAGCGCGAAAAGGTCACATGGGACCGTGTCGCCGAAGACGCGTATGCCAAGGACGGTTCGTTTAAGGTGAAGGGCAAACTCCAGGGTGGTGCCGAGGCGACGATCACTGTCGACGTCTGCTCTGTCACCTCTATTGCCGTTCCTGAGCGCATTGCCACGGCCAATGGCGTCGTTCCCGAGCTGCCGTGGAATGTCTCGGTTGCTACGAGTGATGGCAAAACGCACAATGCTCAGGTTCAATGGGATTACGTTCGTCCCTCGGTTTATACCGGAGAACCGGGTCAGGTCACGACGGTGTCTGGCACGCTGTTTGCAAGCGGCCTTAACGGATACGCCGACGGCACCAACACCGGCCTCACTGTTCAGACCAAGATCGTTATCCAAGGCGTTGAGAAGGCAATCGATAATGGTGAGACCGCGGTGACCACCAAGGCGGGCACTGCGCCTGCTATGCCTTCCAAGATGGCGGTCGAGATGAGCGACGGCTCTGTTTCGACGGCGGCAATTGATTGGGATCCGATCGCGCCCGAGAAGTACGAGCGGCCTGGCACGTTCTATGCGACGGGCCATGTGGTCGGCTTTGATGCCGCTGCTGTTATGGCGCTTTTGGACGATGAGGGCCAGAAGGTCGGCGTGGATGAGAACGGTAACGTGACCGCCAAGGTGACGGTTGCCGACAAGAAGGCGAAGAAGGTGGCGCTGCAGCCCGAGGCCGTCGTGGTCAACACCACGGTCGGATCGATGCTGGAGCTGCCCGATGCCGTGTCCGTATATTACTCGGATGGCTCAGCGCGGGATACTCGGGGCAGTTTAGGCGGCATCGAGATCGAAAAGTGGGCCGACACCGACGGCATCGACCTCTCCAATCCGCTCGCCAAGAAGGGTACGTATAAACTCGTCGGCAAGCTCAAGGATGTCGACAACGTCAACGCCATCGTGTACGTCAACGTCTCCGAGGCGCCGCGAACCATCACCAAGCTCGAGGCCAAGTCGTTTAGCGTTGCCAGTGGTACGTCCAAGCAGGAACTGTACGCCCAGATGCCCAAGCAGGTTGTGGCGACCTATTCCGATGGCTCGACCGATCTGCTCGACATTGACGTGTGGGATCTTTCTAACGTCACGGACGAGCTGCTCAACGGAACCGGCACCGTGGAGATCACGGGTACGGTTAAGCTCAACGGCGCCAAGGTGACCTGCAATGTGACCGTGGTGGATCAGAAGGCCCAGACGCCCGACTACGTCGAGCCGATCGATGTTGTTGAGATTGTGGACAATGCCAAGGTCAGCGACCTTATGGATAAACTGCCGTCCAAGGTGACGGTTGTCATGAAGGACGGCAAGACCAAGAAAGAGACGCCCGTTAAGTGGTCTCAGGTCGACAGCCTGGGCCGTGCCGGCACCGAGTTTGAGGTCACGGGTCTAACGGACAACGGCATGACTGTTAAGGCTCAGGTCAAGGTGACGGCGCATATCGTGGACTTTGATACCGTTGACGAGATTGAGGTCGAGCGCGATACCAAGGCGGCTGATGCGTTGGCCAAGCTGCCCGCCACGGTCACGGCGATCTACTCTGACGATACCGATTCCGAAGCCAAGGTAGCGTGGGATACCAAGGGCCTCTCCGACAAGGACTTTGCCAAGGAAGGTGAAGTTACGGTTAAGGGCACGGTTGCCGGCACGGATCAGAAGGCGGAGTGCACCATCAAGGTCGTTAAACCGCTTCGCGAGATTCCTGATCACCTTGCTGGTACGGTTGACACTGTGACGCTCGACGACGGGGCGAAGCCCGAGGCTGTTGTGGCCGCCCTGCCCAAGACCGTGAAGGTCGCCATGAAAGACGGATCAGAGGTCGATTCGAAAATCGACTGGACTGCTCCCAAGGAGGCCGTCACCATTAAGAATGACGGTACGAGCGTTGTCGTTACGGGTAAATCCGCGGTTGGCAGCTTTGAGGTTAAGGCTACGGTTAACCTGGTGCCGGTCGTCGAGAGCGTCGCTGACTTCTAGCTTTCGGTTGCTCGCAACACTGCTGCTGGCGATATTGCGCTGCCTGCCCAGGTGACCCTCAACATGTCCGACGGCTCGACGAAGACTGCCGCCGTTACGTGGGATAAGACCCCGCTCACGGCTACTGCCTTGGGTGAACTGGGCAACATTACGCTTGAGGGCACGGTCGAGGGCACTTCGGTCAAGGCCAAGTGCACGGTGACGGTTGTAAAGAGCGATGCCGAGATTCCGACGTCCGTTGAGTCTGTTGCCGGAATTTCCGTCCCCGAGGGTGCGTCTGCCGACGCGGTGCGCGAGGCGCTCAAGGGCGTCAAGGCGACGATCCTTATGAAAGACGGCAAGACGACGGCGGAGTCCGAGATCACATGGACTGAGGTCCCTGCCGCTGCCGCCATGTACGGCAACAGCGTCGTCGCCAAGGGCGTTACGGTGAACGGCAGCCTGCCTGTCGAGGTCATTGTCACCTCCACGACGACGATCAACAAGGTTGCCGAGGTGCCGCAGATCACGGTTGAGCGCGATGCCAAGGCCGATACCGTGACGAGGCAGCTGCCCAAGAAGGTTGCCGTGACCTATTCCGATGGTCACACGGACGAGGCCGCGGTCACGTGGAATACGGATGGCCTGGACAAGCATCTTGCCGCTGTCGGCGAGCACACGATTGAGGGCTCCGTTGAGGGCACGACGCTCAAGGCAACATGCAAGTTGGTCGTCGAGACGCCGGCAAGCGAGATTCCCGTAAGGCCTGCGACGTTCGCTCCCGTTGAGGTGTTTGAGGCAAGCTCTGCCGCCGATGTGCTGAAGGCGCTGCCCAAGAAGGTCTCCGTGATGATGAAGGACGGCAGCCAGGAGGACTACGACGTCGATTGGGAGAATGTTCCCGCACTGGATTGGGGTGCCGATGACGTGACCGTGGGCGGTAAGGTTCGCGGTACGGAGCTTACGGTCAGCTGCATGGTACGCGTTAAGCCGCGCCCGGCGGCCAAGGGCCTCGTTATCGTTGACCAAAACGGCAAGGCCACGACTGCCGAAACCGTGCTCAAGGTAGAGCGCGGCAAGGAAATTGACCTTGCTGCCGCGGCGAGCAATGCGGCCGATGGCGCGCTGCTGCGTGGTACCGTGACGTGGACCTCGTCCGACCCGACGATCGCCACGGTCGAGAACGGTAAAGTCAAGGCCCTCAAGAACGGAACCGTCGTCATTACCGCGACGATGCCCGTTGACGGCGACGCCGCGGCGATTGCGACGCTTGCCGAGGATGGCGCTGCGGAGACGCTGGCGCCTCAACAGCTCACTGCTTCGGTGACCGTTGAAGTCGTTGAGCCGGTCGTTGAGCAGAAGCCGGAGGCTGGCAAGGATAACGGTGCCAAGCCCGATGCCAAGGATCCTTCGGTCAAGAAGAATGGCAAGAAGACTGCCAAGGGAAGCCTGGTCGAGACGGGCGACAATACGGCTGTGGCCGTCGCCGCACTGGGCGGAACCGGCCTGGTGGCGCTGATCGCCGCCGCGATCGAAAAGCTGCGCCATCGTGCGGAGTAAGGCTGCGAGCTTAGAGCTTTAGGACTCTAGGACACAAGAAGGCCTCCCGGTTCTCTTCGAGGAATCGGGAGGCCTTTCGTTTGACCGTAGGGCAGCTAATTTGAGACGGGCCTTTTTGACTACCCTGGTCCCCTTGGCAGTTGCGGTGAAATAGGGACTATTTTATGGGCTAGAAGCCTTAAGCAGTCCGTATTTCACCGCAACTTAGTTTGGGGACTTGGGGATGAGGTTAGTCTAGGCGGAGCGGATCGTGGGGGTAGGCGTTGAGAATCTCGACGCCGTTCTCGGTCACCAGGGCCAGGTCCTCGATGCGGACGCCGGTGCGGCCGGGGAGGTAGATGCCCGGTTCGATGGAGAACGTCATGCCAGGCTCTACGACTTGATCGTTGACGAGCGAGACGTCGCCCGGCTCGTGGTCCTGCAGGCCGATCGAGTGTCCCAGGCGATGTGTAAAGTACTGCCCATAGCCCGCATCCTCAATCACATCGCGCGCGGCGCGGTCCAGGTCGCACATGCGCACACCCGGTGCGATGAGTGCCTCGGCGGCCTCGTTGGCACGGCGCACGATGCCGTAGATACGCGCCGTCCCCTCGTCCGGCTCGCCCCAAAAGAACGTGCGCGTCATGTCCGAGCAGTAGTTGCGACGACGCCCGCCAATGTCGAACAGCACCACGTCGCCGCGCTTGAGCACGGTGTCGTCGGGCTCGTGGTGCGGGTCGCCGGCATTAGCACCAAAGCTCACGATGGGCGGAAAGCTAAAGCCCTCGCAGCCGTGCTTGCGATACAGGCCGAGCATCTGGTCGGCGATCTCGCGCTCCGTCACACCCTCGTGGACGAGCTTGATGGCGTCGGCCATCACGGCGTCGTTAGCGGCCGAGGACATGCGCATGAGCTCCTGCTCGGCGGCATCCTTGTGGGTGCGTGCGGCGGTGACGGCAAAGTCACCCAGGAAAAACTCGCTGGCTGCGTGGCGCTCCATGAGCGGCATCAAAAAGCCAGAGCGCATGACGGTGTCGATGCCGAGTGGTTTGGTCGGATCGACTTCGCGAGCGATGGCATCGGCCACGACATCGTTGTCGGTGTGATAGGCGATGCGGGCATTGTCATACTCGGGCAACTGATGCAGCGCGTTGACCAGGATCACGGGCTCGCTACCGCGTGCGAGCAGCACGCCGCAAAAACGCTCGAACATATCGGCATAAAAACCGGTCAGGTAATAAATCGACCACGGGTCGTTTACGAGCAGCTGTGCGCCGGGGTGCTGAGCCTCGAGCACATCAAGCACGTGCGCCACACGCTGGTCATCGACATGTGCCATGAAACATCCTTTCGCTAGGTTGCCATCATGGTATCCCAAGCCTGGCGGATAGGGACGTTCCTTTTATGCCGGCACCTCGGGACACTCCTTAGCATGGGCTGTCTAGCGAACGTTCGGGCAAAAGTAGCTAAAAGAGGCCCGTCCCAAATGGGCTGGTTTCAAAAGTATGGCGGATTACGGGGCTGGACCTGTATTACTTGACCATGGCAAAAATCGCGAAATTAAAACCGCAGGTAGATGGCTTGTCAAAAATTGAAAATGGCCGGTATGGATGGGGGTCTCCGAATTAGCCCCGTAATCCGGCATAGTTTTGAAATTGCACTAAAGTAGGCACAAGCTAAATACCGATTCCAAGGATAGTTGCGGTGGAATAGTTCCTGGATGCCGGGGTTTTGGCGGAAATCAGGAACTATTTCACCGCAATTGAGGAGGGGTGGGGTGGATGGCGGGGTAGCTAAAAGAGCCTCGTCCCTAATTGGCTACTTAGGCAGGTTTGATGTCCATGCTGGCGATTAGGTTGATGTTGGTGTCTAGGAGGTTCTCTAGCACGACGTCGCCAATGCGGATGGGGGCGTTGACGACTAGGCCTCGGATGAGGTTCATGGCTTGGGCGTGGAGTGCCAGCGGGATGGCCTCAGCCGTGCGCACAGGCAGCAGCGTCTCGTCGCCGCCGGAGACGGCCACGGTCGTCGTGAGCACGCGCATGGGGCAGGTGAGCTCCTGATGTGCGAACTTATCGCCGCGCGGGCAGTTGTTGCCGGTTACGGAGTGCACTTCCACCACGGCGCCATTGGCGTCGCGCTCCACCTCTACGGTCAGAAGGCACTCGGATGGGCAGGTCGTGCAGTTGAACTGCAGCGTTTCGATCACGTTATCGCTCATAGTCTATGCCTCCTCGACGGGATCGACGGACAGGAAAATTTCGCTAGCACCTAAGTCGAGTGCGCGCTGAATCACCTTTGCCGGCAGTGGGAAGCTTTCCATAACGCTTGGCTTAAACGCGCGGACCTTGCCGGCGAACAGTTCCTCGCCGTCGGCCAAGATCCTCACGCAGGCGGCATCGACTGGCCGACGCACGCGGAAGTTGAGCTTGGTGAGCGCCACGGCCGTAATGCGCCCCGGCAGCGCGTATCCCGCAATGCCGGCAGGGGAGACGGTAAGCTCGCAGTCCGGAACGGCGCCCACGCCGGTCCCTAGCGCGTATGCCGCCGCGGCTGCACCGGCGCGCTCGGACTCGGTCGTCACGTTGTCGGCCAGGTCGTGCACGTGCAGCACGTTGCCACAGGCAAAGATGCCCGGCACGCCCGTTTGCAGGCTCTGGTCCACCACGGCGCCGCGCGTGCGCGGGTCAAGTTCTACGCCCGCGGCAACCGAAAGTTCGTTCTCGGGAATCAGACCCACCGAAAGCAGCAGCGTGTCGCACGGAACGATGCGCTCCGTCCCGGCAATGGGCGCCAGATGCTCGTCGACCTGACTCACCTCGACGGCCTCCACGCGGTCGTGCCCGATCACGCGTGTGACGGTGGTGGACAAGTGCAGCGGAATTCCAAAGTCGTCCAGGCAGTTCTTGACGTTGCGGCGCAGGCCGTTGGCGTACGGCATGAGCTCGTACACGCCCTCGACCGAGATGCCCTCGAGCGTGCAGCGGCGCGCCATGATCAGCCCGATGTCGCCCGAGCCCAAAATGACCGCGCGCGAGCCGCGTTTGAGGTTTTCGATATTGATGTATCGCTGCGCCAGGCCGGCCGTAAACACGCCGGCGGGACGGCTGCCGGGGATCTTGATCTCGCTGCGCGTGCGCTCGCGGCACCCCATGGCAAGGACGACCGCGCGTCCGGTGAGCTGCAGCATGCCGGCGGGGCTCATGAGCGTGACGGTATGGACTGCGGTTGCTCCCGGGGCCTCGTTCACGCCCGACGCGCTCACGGCTGCGCCCGCGCCCTCGCCCTCGCCCGAATCAATCCCAATCACCATGCTGTTCAGGAACAGCGCAATGTCGGTCGAGCGCACCTGGTCGATAAAGCGTTGGGCGTACTCGGGACCGGTGAGTTCCTGCTTAAAGTGCGAAAGGCCAAAACCGGGGTGGATGCACTGACGCAGGATGCCGCCCAGATGCTGCTCGCGCTCCACGATGGCCACGCGCGCTCCGGCCTTATGAGCGGCCAGCGCGGCCGCCATGCCGGCGGGGCCTCCGCCGATAACGACCACGTCGAAGGCTTGCGTTTGTACGGCTTCTACGACGCTGCAATCAATCGCGCTCGATTTGAGTTCTGCCATCCTAGCGCACCCCCTTCAGCGGTCCCTCAACCAGCCAAGAACCGGCATCCTCCAACAGCACCTCGCTGGGGTCGCAGCCCAGCTCGCGGGTAAGAATCGCCACCACGCGGCTCTGGCAAAAGCCGCTTTGGCACCGACCCATGCCGGCGCGGCAGCGGCGCTTGACGCCCTCGACCGAAACCGCGCCCGGGTGGCGTCGAATCGCGGCAACGATCTCGGCCTCGGGCACCGTCTCGCAGCGGCAGACGATCTGCCCCCACGCGGGATCGGACTCAATGAGCTCCTCCTTGCGCGTCAGCGGTGCGCGGTCAAAGTCGTCCGGTGCGCGGCGAATTGGGTTCCAGTCCGCCCGCTCGCGCAGCTCCACGCCCGCCTCACGCATCACAAGCTCCATGCGCTCGGCAATGGCCGGCGCGCTTGCCACACCTGGCGACTGAATGCCCGCCGCCTGGAAAAGCCCCGACACCACGGCCGACTGTCCAATAAAGAAGTCGTTCGTTCCTTGAATGACCGGACGCCCGCCGGCAAATGCGCGCACCACGCGGTGCGTATCCAGATCGGGCACCAGCTTGCGTGCACCGGTCAGCAGCGCGTTTACATCGCTCGCATAGGTCTGCGTGTCGCCCGGCTCGCGCACGGCAGCCGTGGCGGTGATCACGGTGTTGCCGTGCACGGTGCCCGTGACGATAACGCCCTTCGACACCGGCGTCGGCACGGGGTAGAGCGGCATGAGCGTGCGCGGCTCCTTGTCCAGCACCACGATGTTGCCCTGACGCCAGACCATCTGGAACTCCTCAGCGCCCGCCATATGCGAGATGTCGGCGGCGCCGTTGCCCGCTGCGTTGATCAGATAGCGGCAGCGCACGTTGCCAGCGGGGGTCGCCAGCGTAAAGCGCACGGCTCCGTCATCCGAGTCGGCGACCTCAATGGCCTCCACCGGTGAGGAGCGCATAAACGTCACGCCGTTGGCGACCGCGTTCTCCAGCGCGGCGATGGCCACTTCAAATGGGTCAACGTAACCGGTCGAAGGGCACCACAGCGCGCACGAGGCCTGGGCACTCGCGCGCGGTTCCAGCTCGTGGATGCGGTCGGGGCCGACGATCAACAGCTCGGGCACGCCGTTGGCCAGGCCATTCTGACTCAGCTTCTCCAGGTGCGCGCGGTCCTCGTCGCTAAAACCCAGCACCATCGAACCGGTGCGGCGGAACAAAAATCCGAGCTCCTTGGCCCAGGCGCCATACAGCTCGCAACCACGTGCGTTGACCTGCGCCTTTACCGTGCCCGGTGCCGGATCGTAACCGGCGTGCACCAGGCCGCCGTTGGCCTTCGACGCGCCCAGCGCAATATCGTTAGCCGCCTCGACCACGCAAATGGACAGGTCAAACCGCGCGAGCTGCCGCGCGATGGCGCATCCGGTGATGCCCGCGCCGACAATCGCGATATCAAACGTTTCTGTCACAGTGCCTCCCAGACGAGTTGACAGGCTGTCAATAGGACTATCCTACGGTCTATACACCCCCAGCGCAGCGGCAATGCGGCGAACAGCCCCGCAACACCCGCCAACGGCAGGCGAGGGGAGACCCGGCAACGTCGACAGCCTCGTCTGCCGCTCCTGGTGTCAGAGGTTTGTCTCGTTCTGTAACGGTAAACAGAAGAACTGGGTTCCAGATGTTACAGATCGAGACGTTTGCTAGGCGGGTCCTCCGTTTGTCTCGATCTGTAACAGTTAGACCCGGAGTCCGCTCCCACCTGTTACAGATTGAGATGTTTGTGTCCGCGCCGGCCCCGCCCCTAGCCGTGGTCCCATATAAACAAACCCCGTGGTAAACTTGACCGGACTGTTAATATCCCGAAAGGTACCCGTAATGTCCAAGTACATCTCCGAGCTCATGTCGCCGCAGCTTATGGGCGTCGTCTATGCTTTTGTTGGCTTTATCATCGCCCTGTATGTGCTGTCGGTCGTCTATGTGTTCATTGACGCTCGCCGCCGCGGCGCCAGCGCCTACGTGGCATGGGGCATCATCGCTCTCATCCCGTTTGTGGGCCTCATTGCCTACCTGGTCCTGCGTCCGCACTCCTACGCGTCCGACCGCGAGGAGCAGGAGCTGGACATGGCCCTGCGCGAGCGCCAGCTTGCCCAGTACGGCACCTGCCCGCAGTGCGGCGCGCCCATCGAGAAGGACTTCGTCGTCTGCCCGGTGTGCGATACGCAGGTTCGCAACGTATGCCCCAGCTGCCATCGCCCGCTCGATGCGCACTGGAAGGTCTGTCCCTACTGCCGAACTCGCATCCAGTAACGCATCCATCGCCGGGCCGGCCGCAAACCACGTGCACGCCGCAAGCCACGCGCACCCCGGGCCCCGCCCCCACACGATGAAGCATGCGTAGAAAATCGCCCGCCGTGCCATTAAGGTGCGGCGGGCGCTTGTATACCAAGGCAACCTGCCTATAATGATGCAAGTCAAAAACGCCGAGCGCATCGCACGCACTTGCATCAGGCATCCGAGAGGAGAAAACATACCCATGAAGGCACTCTACAATGACGGTTCGGTGGCCGAGCTCCCGCAGGACGAGGTCACGCACGTCATCCGCCACTCCGCCGCGCACATCATGGCGCAGGCCATCAAGCGCCTATACCCCGAGGCCGACTTTGCCTACGGCCCCGCGACCGACAATGGCTTCTACTACGACGTCGACCTGCCCGAGGGCGTCAAGATCAGCGAGGACGACTTCCCCGCGATCGAGGCCGAGATGAAAAAGATCGTCAAGGAGAACCTTAAGTTCTCCGTGTACGAGAAGCCCCGCGCCGAGGCCATCGCCCTTATGGAGGAGCGCGGCGAGAAGTACAAGGTCGAGCACATCGGCGACCTGGACGACGACGCCCGCATTACCTTCTACCAGCAGGGCGACTACATCGACATGTGCGTCGGCCCCCACATCTGCTACACCAAGGCCCTTAAGGCCTTTAAGCTCACCGGCGTCTCGGGCGCCTACTGGAAGGGCGACAAGGACAACAAGATGCTCACCCGCATCAACGGCGTCGCCTTTGCCACCAAGGAAGAGCTCGACGAGCACATGCACATGCTGGAGGAGGCCAAGAAGCGCGACCACCGCAAGATCGGCCGCGAGATGGACCTCTTTATGATGCGCGACGAGGCCCCCGGCTTCCCGTTCTTCCTGCCCAACGGCATGATCCTTAAGAACACGCTGCTGGACTACTGGCGCGAGATTCACCACAAGGCCGGCTACGTGGAGATCTCCACGCCGCTCATCATGAACAAGCAGCTGTGGAAGACCTCGGGCCACTGGGACCACTACAAGGACAACATGTACTCCACCGTTATTGACGACGAAGAGTACTGCATTAAGCCCATGAACTGCCCGGGCGGCGTGCTGGTGTACGCCTCCAAGCCGCACTCTTACCGCGAGCTGCCCATCCGCGCCGGCGAGATTGGGCTGGTGCACCGCCATGAGCTGCGCGGCGCCCTGCACGGCCTGTTCCGCGTGCGCTGCTTTAACCAGGACGACGCCCACCTGTTTGTGCGTCCTGACCAGCTGACCGACGAGATCGTGGGTGTGGTCAACCTCATCGATTCCGTGTACCAGAAGTTTGGCTTTAAGTACCACGTTGAGCTTTCCACCCGCCCCGAGGACTCCATGGGTTCGGACGAGGACTGGGCGCGCGCCGAGGAGGGCCTACGCACCGCTCTGGAGAAGCTGGGCATGGACTACGAGGTCAACGAGGGCGACGGCGCCTTCTACGGCCCCAAGATCGATTTCCACCTGGAGGATTCGCTCGGCCGTACCTGGCAGTGCGGTACCGTGCAGCTCGACTTCCAGATGCCGCTCAACTTTGATCTGGAGTACGTGGACGCCGACGGCACCAAGAAGCGCCCCATCATGCTGCACCGCGTATGCTTTGGCTCCATCGAGCGCTTCATCGGTATTCTGATCGAGCACTTTGCGGGCAAGTTCCCCACCTGGCTGGCTCCCGTGCAGGTCAAGGCGCTTCCCGTTTCCGAGAAGAGCCGCGACTACGCCCACGAGGTATGCGCCAAGCTGGAGGAGGCCGGCATTCGCGTGGTCTGCGACGACCGCGACGAGAAGATCGGCTACAAGATCCGCGAGGCCCGCAGCATCGACCGCGTGCCCTATATGCTCATCCTGGGCGAGAAGGAGGTCGAGGCCGGCAACATTTCCGTCCGCGATCGCTCCAACGAGACTGTTCAGATGAGTGTTGACGAGTTTGTTGCCAAGGTTCTCGAGGAGATCAAGACCCGCGCCTAAGGCAAGCTGCACAACTATTAACAAAGGCGACCGTCCACAAAGGGCGGTCGCCTTTTTTCTTACCAAAACAAGAAAAGCCGCTGGTTGAGCGGCTTTTTTTGTTACGGGCTTTAGCCTGTGCGGGGCGCGCAGCGCGCCGCATCAGAAAC
>WGSL01000004.1 GCA_014871665.1 Collinsella sp.
CATCGACCTGCGCCGATGCCCCCAACGTGGACACACATTTTGTCCTATAAGCCCCTTTTTGCGTCCTGCGGAGTGCGCTGGGAAGTTACCCCATGCGGACGGCTGCGGGGTCTTTGTTGCGTTCGCACAAGCAACCCAATATATATCTGAATTTGGATGGGAGGGGCTTGTTGCTGGTAGGGGCGTTGGGCTTCTGTCGACACTTTGGGATGGATTGTGCTTTGGGTTGGGGCGGCGCTTTGAGATGAGGTCGGAACTTTGGGATGAGGGGTTTACTCAGTTGAAGAGAGGCTTAATGGCTGATAGGTAGTCTTTGGCTACTTCGGCCTTATCTGCTTGGAAGTTGTGCCAGGCCCACCATTGGACCATTCCTACGAAGCTTGAGGCTATGTGGTGTAGTAGGAAGCTTCGGTCCATGGTTCCGGCGGGGCCTGTGGGGTCGGCGGGCACGGTTTCGGCTGCTCGTGACATGATGGTCTTGCGGAGACAGTCGGCGAAGACGCGGGAGCCGGCGCCGGCTACGATGGCTCGAACGCCTTGGCGGCGCTCCCAGAGGTTGTTGAGGATATGCTCGACTTGCACGAGTGGGTCGTCGAGCGGCGTACCATCGTCGTCGAGGGCGTGGGTGCAGATGTCGCTCACGAGCTCGGACAGTAGGTCGTCTTTGCTCTTAAAGAGGCCGTAGAATGTCGCGCGGCCTACGTGGGCGCGAGCGATGATGTCGCCGACAGTGATCTTGCCGTAGTCCTCCTCGCGAAGGAGCTCGGAAAACGCCGTGACAATAGCGGCGCGGCTTTTTTCTTTGCGGGCATCCATGGTTATGCATCCACTTGAACAAGCAGGCAACGGAGCGTGCCGGAGCAACCCTCGTAGGGACGCTTGCCGGCGCCGTAGCCGACGGCTTCGATGCGGTAGCGTGCCGGCAGGTGCTCGGACGTGCGCAGCGCGGCGACGATGGCGGCGCCCGTGGGCGTCACGAGCTCGCCGGCGACCGGTACGGGCGTGAGGGCGATATTGCCCGCCTGGCATAGGTTGACAACGGCGGGGACGGGAATGGGCATGAGGCCGTGGGCGCAGCGGATGGTGCCGTGGCCCTCGGAAAGCGACTCGACAACGATGTCCTCAATACCCAGGTCATCGAGGCAGATGGCGACAGAGCAGACGTCGACGATGGAGTCGACGGCGCCCACCTCGTGGAACATGACGGTTTCGGGCGTTTTGCCGTGAGCCTTGGCCTCGGCAGTAGCGAGTACGGAAAAAATGGCAAGGGCGCGACGCTTGGCGCCATCGCTTAGCTGTGAGCCGTCGATGATGGCGGTGACGTCCGCCAAAGAACGGTGGTGATGGTGATGGGCGTGATGGTGGTCCTCATGGTCATGTTCGTGGCAGTGACTGTGCTCGTCATGGTCATGATGACGGTGCTCATGCTCGTGCATATGCTCGGCAGCTGCTTCGTTGCCGTAGAGCCAGGCCATATCGTGATCGTGGTTCTCGAGCTCCTCTGCCAGCTGAACGTCAAAGTCGCAGGCGTCGATGCCGTGCTTGTTTACACGCGTGACAGCGATCGTAAACCTGTCGACCGGCAGTGTGGCGAGCTGTTCGCGCAGGTGCTCCTCGCTGGCGCCTAGGTCGAGCAGGGCCGCGACGGTCATATCGCCGCTGATGCCCGAGGTGCCGTCGATGATAAGCGTGTGCTGATGATTGGACATGGAATGCTCCTTAGCGGGCGCGGGGTGTGCCGGCGCTCAGATGATTGATAAGACTTGCCTGGTAAGCGGCGCCAAAGCCGTTGTCGATATTGACGACCGATACGCCGCTGGCACAGGAGTTGAGCATGGCGAGCAGTGCGGCTACGCCACCAAAACTTGCGCCGTAGCCCACGCTGGTGGGAACGGCGATGACCGGACAGCTCACCAGACCGCCGATAACGCTCGCCAGCGCGCCCTCCATGCCGGCGATGGCGATGACCACCTGTGCCTGGGCAAGTTCCTCGGCATGCGCGAGTAGGCGGTGCAGGCCGGCGACGCCTACGTCGTAGAGGCGGTCGACCTCGTTGCCATAGAACTCGGCCGTCAACGCGGCTTCCTCGGCGACGGGCAGGTCGCTCGTGCCGGCGCAGGCGACGACGATGCGTCCGTTGCCGGTAGGGGAGGGCTTGCCGCCCACGAGGGCGAGCTGCGCGTCCGGGACATATCCCAGGTCGATGCCGTTGCCGAGGAGCTCCGAGGTGCGGGCTGCCTTTTCGGCATCCAGGCGCGTGACCAGGATGCGCTCCTGGCCGGCATCGCGCAGCGCTTCGATAATGGCGGCAATCTGCTCGGCGGTTTTACCGGCACCGTAGACAACCTCGCCGGCTCCCTGGCGCACCCCGCGCGAAAGATCGAGCTGCGCAAAACCCAGATCGGCGGTCGGCGCCGTCTGGATGCGCGTGAGGGCGACGGCCGGGGTGACTGCTCCGCCGGCAACATCGCTCAGCAATTGCTCAAGATCTCGCTTATCCATATATGTTCCCTTCGACGGCGCAAAGTCTAGCACTCATAGGGTATGTTTCCGAACACTAAGACAAAATTGTTCGGAAACTATAGGACAGACTAATTCAATTGTTAGGAGGATCGACTAGTCACGCAGGATGATGTCCATGGCGAGCATCAGGTTGCGCTCGTCGATGGCAAATGGGGCGGCTTCGCGCGTCTTGGGCTTGGCGCAAAATGCGATGCCCGTGCCCGCGGCCTGAATCATGGGGATGTCGTTGGCGCCGTCGCCGATTGCCACGGTATGGGCCATGTCGACACCGCACTCAACTGCCCAGTCCAGCAGCTGGATGAGCTTGGACTCCTTGGTTACAATGTCTGCCGCCAGCTTGCCGGTGAGCTTGCCGTCCACGACCTCCAGGCGGTTAGCGAGGCAAAAGTCGATGCCCGCGGCGGCCACGATCTTATCGGCGACCTCGTGAAAGCCGCCGCTTACCACGCCGACCTTCCAGCCCTTGCTGTGCGCCGAGCGCACAAGCTCCAGCGCGCCGGGGGTAAACGTCACGCGCTCAAAGGTGCGCTCGAACACGCTCTCGTCCAAGCCGGCAAGCAGCCCCACGCGTTCCTCGAGCGCCTGCTTAAAGTCGAGCTCGCCGCGCATGGCGCGCTCGGTGATCTTCGCCACTTGCTCGCCTACGCCGGCCTCCTCGCCCAACAGGTCGATGACCTCCTGTTTGATGAGCGTGGAGTCGATATCCATAACGATGAGGCGTGCAGTCATGGCGGGCCTTTCCGAGTGCAGTTGTATTGGGGCACATTGTCGCACGTGACGAGCGCGGGCGGGTGCCGCGGTGCGTCAATTGTTTCGTCTCCGTCAAGTCTTTGGGCAGGAGCTACTTTTCCGCGGCACATCGACACAGGTGCGATAAGATAGAACGCCATGTCTGGCTGCGCGGTTTACGCAGGCTGGGCAAATCTGTACGACGCCGCCCGGAACGACACGGGGCGGCACAGATCCATAAAGGAGGATCACTGGTATGAGCCAGACCCGTCCCATCGACGAGCATTCCATGCACACCCGTACCTGCGGCGAGCTTCGCCGCGAGAACGTGGGCGAAGAGGTCACCCTCACCGGTTGGGTGAGCCGTCGCCGCGACCACGGCGGCCTTATCTTCTGCGATCTTCGCGACCGCGAGGGCATCACGCAGCTCACCTTCGACCCCGAGCACTCCGACGGCGACGCCTTTAAGATCGCCGAGACCATGCGTCCCGAGTGGCCCATCAAGATCCACGGCGTCGTGCGCTCCCGTGGCGAGGAGACCACCAACACCAAGCTCGCGACCGGCGAGATCGAGGTCCTGACCGACCACGCCGAGGTTCTCAACACGTCCGTCACCCCGCCGTTCCAGATCGAGGACGGCATCGAGACCAGCGAGGACACCCGCCTGCGCTATCGCTATCTGGACCTCCGCCGTCCCGAGATGATGGCCAACCTCAAGCTGCGCTCCGACTTCACCTTTGCCATTCGCGAGGCGCTGCACAACCGTGAGTTCATGGAGGTCGAGACGCCCTCCCTGTTTAAGTCCACGCCCGAGGGCGCTCGCGACTTCATCGTTCCCAGCCGTATCCAGCCGGGTAACTTCTACGCCCTGCCGCAGTCCCCGCAGCTCCTGAAGCAGCTGCTTATGGTCGGTGGCGTCGAGCGCTACTACCAGGTTGCCAAGTGCTTCCGCGACGAGGACCTGCGTGCCGACCGTCAGCCCGAGTTCACCCAGGTCGATATCGAGATGTCCTTCGTGGACCAGAACGATGTCATGAGCGCGCTCGAAGAAGTCCTGTCCGATGCCTTCGGCCGCATGGGCGTCGAGATGCCCACGCCGCTGCGTCGCATGAACTACTGGGATGCCATGGACACCTATGGCTCCGACAAGCCCGATACCCGCTATGGCATGCACCTGGTCGACCTGACCGACATCTTCGCCAACTCCAAGTTCAAGGTCTTTGCGACCGCCGCAAACGAGGAGGGCTCTGTCGTCAAGGCCATCAACGCCAAGGGCGCCGGTGCCTGGGCACGTGCCAAGATCGATAAGCTCGCCGGCGTGGCTTCCACGTTTGGCGCCAAGGGCCTGGCATGGATCGCCTTCCGCGAGGACGGCTCCATCAACAGCCCCATCGTCAAGTTCTTCTCGGACGAGGAGATGGCCGCTCTGCGCGAGCGCATGGACGTCGAGCCCGGCGACCTTGTGATGTTCGCCGCCGGCCCGCGCCTGCTCTCTGATGAGATCCTGGGCGGTATGCGTTCGCACATGGCCAATGCGCTTGAGATCAAGCGCGAGGGTCACGACTTCCTGTGGGTCGTCAACTTCCCGCTGTTCCATTGGGACGAGGATCGCAAGGCCTATGCTGCCGAGCACCAGCCCTTTACCCTGCCGACCGAGACCGACATCGCCAAGATCGAGGCCGATCCCCTGGCAGCCGGTTCGTGCACCTACGACTTTGTCATGGACGGCTTTGAGGCCGGCGGTGGCGGTATGCGTATCCACAACGCCGAGATGCAGATGTCCATGCTCAAGCTCCTGGGCTTTACCGAGGAGCGTGCCGAGTCTCAGTTCGGCTTCCTCATGGAGGCCCTCAAGTTTGGTGCGCCCCCGATGGGCGGTTTTGCTCTGGGCCTGGACCGCGTGTGCATGCTGCTCACCGGTTCCGACTCCATCCGCGACGTCATGGCGTTCCCCAAGACGGCCAGCGGCTCCGACCTTATGTCGGGCGCCCCGAGTGCCGTTAGCGGCGCCCAGCTCAAGGACGTCAGCCTGCGCCTGATGTAGGCGAGCGGCTACATATTGCTTGCAACGAGGGAAGGACGCGTGCCTTCCCTCGTTTTTTATGCGCCGAGGTTGAGAGGGCTTGGGATGACCGGGCGTCGCGGAAAGCGCGACCCAGAATTCGGCAAAATAATGGGGCACAGTTTCCGGTTGAGCTGTCTAACGGAAACTGTGCCCCAGAATGAGCACTCAAAACGGGGCAGGCTTTCCGTAACAACTGTCTGGCGGAAAGCCTGCCCCAATTTCTTATAGCGAGTCTCTCTGGATCAGCTGCATGTGCATCACGGAGGTGGTGGGCTCGGCACCCTTGATCATGTCGAGCGCAATGTTGGCGGCCATGTGGCCTTCTTCGCGCAGGGGCTGGCGGATAGTCGTGAGCGCGGGGACGCAGCGCGTCGCAATCTCGTGATCGTCGAAGCCGACGACAGAAACGTCCGCAGGAACGGATAGGCCTGCCTCGTTGAGTGCGGTGATGACGCCAGCCGCGATACGGTCCGATCCGCAGAGCACGCCATCGAAAGCAATCTCGCGCGCGAGAATCTGGTGCATGGCCTGATAGCCGTCTCCGTTGTTCCAGCCGGTATAGATAACGTTTGCGTCTGGGAGGTCTTCGCCCAAGACGGCACGGTAGCCGCGCAGGCGGTCGACGACAGCGGGGTTGTCTTGCGGTCCCAACACGGCGACGATATCTTTGCGCCCGCGTTCCTTCATGGCGAGTGCCGCAAAGTGTCCGCCCTCTTCGTCGTCAGAGTAGACTGTCGAGAACACATCGCGATAGGGGTGGCCCTCGAGCTGGCCGCACAACACGGTGGGTACGCCCAGCTCGCGCAGCACCTCGAGCAGCTCGCTGCCCTTGTAGGGGGAGACGTCGATCACGGCGTCGAACGAGCGGCGCTCAAAGTGCTCGCGTGCGCGGTTGCGCTCATGCGTAGAAGACGCCTGCAAGATAACGGGCAGATAGGACGACTCCGACAGTTCCTCGGTAATGCCGCTCAAAAACTCGCTATAGGTGGGGTCGCTGAAGAGTTCACTCAGAGGCTCGGTCACGAGCACGGCGATGATTTCCGTGCGCCCGACAGCGAGCGCTCGGCCACGAGCGTTGGGGACAAAATTGACTTCCTTGGCCGCCGCGCGGACGCGCTTTTTGGTTTCCTCGCTAATGCGGGGCGAATCGTTGAGGGCGCGCGATGCCGTGGAGCGCGACACGCCGGCAGCTGCGGCAACCTCGGCAAGCGTAGGTGCGGTGCGAACTGGTTGTGTCATGGCGTCTCCTGGAAAATGCGGTCGATGTTGTCACTGATACGGGCTAGTGCGGATACAGCTTACTATAGTGCGCCTGAACAGCGTTCATGATATCCGGTGACCGGTGTCGTTTTGCAACCAAGCCGAAATCGAATACGTCTCGTGTGGGTGAGATATCAGCGGGCGTGGAGGTTGCCTACGAGCTTAAGAACGATGTCTTGTGCTGAGTTTCGATATTCAGGGTGACATAAGTGTTGCGATTGTACAACCGGTTGCACCGTTAACCCTGCCAAATCGACCGTTCAGCGGACAACCGGTTGCACAGTTTTTTACATCGCCCGTAAGATAAGGACAACCGGTTGCACAAGAATCACTACGATGATGAAGGAGCATCACCATGGACGCCATTAACGATTGGGAAAACCAAGCGCTCACCCACAGGAACCGCCTGGCACCCCATGCGTACTTTATGGGTTACGAGACCGCCGATCTCGCTGCAACGTACAGCCGCGAGCTGTCGCGCGGGTTTGTCCAGCTGTCCGGCTCGTGGCAGTTCCGCCTCTTTGAGGGCCCCGCTGCCGTCTCCAACGAGGAACTCTCCACGTACAAGCCCGAGTGGGATCACGTGGAGGTTCCGCACCTGTGGCAGGTGGACGGCTATGGCAACCTTGCCTACACCGACGAGGGTTTCCCGTTCCCGGTTGATCAGCCGTTCGTTCCCTCCGACGACCCCACGGGCGTCTACCAGCGCATCGTCAACCTTCCCGCCGTTCCTGCCGGCGCTCGCGAGATCATTCGCTTCGACGGCATCGAGAGCTATGGCGAGCTGTACGTCAACGGTCAGTATATCGGCATGACCAAGGGTTCGCGCCTGTCTGCCGAGTTCGACGTGACCGACGCGCTCGTCGAGGGCGACAACCTGTTTGCGGTCAAGGTCCTGCAGTACAGCGATGGCAGCTACATCGAGGATCAGGACATGTGGTGGGCCTCGGGCATCTTCCGCGATGTGTACCTTATGCAGCGTCCCGCCGCGCACCTGGTCGACTTTAGGTTCCGCACGCACCGCGAGGGCGATGCCGCTCTGATCACGCTCGATACGGTTGCCGAGGGCGCTTCCCGCGTTGTGTTTACGCTCAGCGATGGCGAGAACGTGGTGGCTACGGGTGAGTGCGTCGACAGCCATGCCGAGTGCAGCGTGACCGATGCCCACTTCTGGAATCCCGAGGACCCCTTCCTCTACGATCTTACGTTTGAGGTCTACGACGGCGACAAGGTGAGCGAGTACGTCCCGCATCGCCAGGGTCTTGCCGAGGTGACGGTCGAGGGCAATCATATCTACCTCAACGGCACTTACTTTAAAATGCAGGGCGTCAACCGCCACGATCACGACGATCACAAGGGCCGCGCCGTGGGCCTCGATCGCATGCGCCGCGACCTGGAGCTCATGAAGCAGCACAACATCAACGCAGTGCGCACCTCTCACTATGCCAATGACCCGCGCTTCTACGAGCTGTGTGATGAGTATGGCATCATGCTGGTCGCCGAGACCGATATGGAGAGCCACGGCTTCGAGAATATCGGCAACATCGCCCTGGTTACCGACGACCCGGCATGGGAGCCGGCCTACGTCGACCGTATTGAGCGCCTGGTGATGCAGGAGCGCAACCACGCGTGCATCATCATGTGGTCGCTGGGCAACGAGAGCGGCTATGGCTGCAACATCCGCGCGATGTACGCCAAGGCTCACGAGCTCGATGGTCGTCCGGTCCACTACGAGGAGGACCGCAACGCCGATACCGTCGACGTCATTTCCACGATGTACTCCCGTGTGTCGCAGATGAACGACTTTGGTGAGCATCCGTTCCCCAAGCCGCGCATCAACTGCGAGTATGGCCACTCCATGGGTAATGGCCCCGGAGGTCTGTCCGAGTACCAGGAGGTCTTCGATCGCTGGGATTGCATCCAAGGCCAGTTTATCTGGGAATGGTGCGACCACGGTTTGGCTGCTGTGACCGAGGACGGCGTTGCCTACGATATGTATGGTGGCGACAACGGCGATTACCCCAATAACAGCAACTTCTGCATCGACGGCATGGTGTTCCCTTGGCAGCAGCCGAGCCCGGGCCTTACCGAGTACGGCCAGGTCATCTGCCCGGTTCGCATGGCTTATGACGCCGAGGCGGGCGAGCTGACTGTCACCAACAAGCGCTGGTTTACCACCCTCGAGGATGTTTGCCTGTCGGCGGAGACCCTGGTGGACGGCGACGTGGTCTGCCGCAAGACGCTCATGCCCGGTGCGGTTGCCCCCGGTGAGTCCGTCCAGCTTCCGCTGGTGATTCATGAGGCCGCGGTAGGCGAGACCCTACTGACCGTGCGCGCCTACACCATGGCCGCTCACGTCTGGTGCGAGCCGATGTTCCAGCTGGGCGCAAGCCAGTTTGCCATCGCAAACCATCCGGCGCCGGCCATCGCGGCCCCCACTCGTCCTGAGCTTACGGTCGAGGAGACCGAGCAGGAGATTCGCATTCACTCCCTCAACGGCGAGCTGACCTTCAGCAAGGTAAACGGCACCGTGAGCGAGTGGAAGGCATCCGGCCGCGACGTCATGGCCTCTGGCCCCCAGGTTGGTTTTTGGCATCCGCTCGTCGACAACCACGCCCAGGAGTACGACTCCCTGTGGAAGGACAACTTCATCGATGTAATGCAGACGTCCACCCGCAAGGTTTCTTGGAAGCAGGACGGCAATGCGGTCGCCGTTACCGTGAGCCAACGCATTGCTCCTCCCGTCCGTGCGTTCGGCATGCGCGTCGAGCTTGTCTACACCGTGCTTCCGAGCGGTCGCGTCGACCTCAAGGTTTCCGGCGAGCCCTACGGCGATTACTCGGATATCATCCCGCGCATCGGCATCTCCTTTGAGGTCCCCGGTTGCGATCGTGCCGTCGAGTGGTATGGCCACGGCCCGGGCGAGAACTATCCGGACTCGCTGCGCGCCAACCCGGTCGGTCATTACCGCACTACGGTCGACGACATGTTCACGCCGTATGTCATGCCCCAGGATTGTGCCAACCGCGAGGGTACCCGCTGGGTTGCCCTGCGCTCTAGCCACGGTGACGGCGTGCTGGTGACGCGTCCGGCTGACGCTGCCTCCAATCCGTTCTCGTTCTCGGCATGGCCCTATAGCTGCGAGGCCATCGATAACGCCAAGCACGTCTACGACCTTGTCAAGGGCGACACGGTTACGGTCAACATCAACGACCAGCTGCTCGGCCTTGGTTCGAACTCTTGGGGTTCCGAGGTGCTCGATTCCTATCGCACCCGTTTTGAGAGCTTCAGCTTTGAGGTGTCCCTGCGACCGCTGACGTCTGCCGATCTGGCTCAGGCACTGGCACCCATTAAGGAGGCATAAGTCATGCATGTCTTTAACTCGCGCGCCGATTTCGACGCTCAGATGAAGTCCGTCAAGAAGTGGATGCGTACCGGACAGGCGCTCGACGGCGTTTCTGAACTGCAGCACGATGTGGCGTACTCCATCGGCGACTCGCTGGTGTATTGGTGGGTGAACGCCCACGAGGCGGCTACCGCCGATCTGGTCGGTCACCGTCGCTATCATGCCGTGCTCGCCCCGCTCGACGGCGACCTGACTGTCGAGGTTGCCCCCAAGGCAGGCCTCACCTGCACCCGCGCCTACAGCGATATCGATGATCGCGAGCGCTTTGAGGGTACGGGGGAGACCGTGACGATTCCCGCCGGCGGCGTTGCCGTCGTCGAAATTGACGAGGCCTACCGTGTCGTGGCCGATGCCGCGGATCCCCGCGTCGTGGTACTGCACGTGACAGTCGAAGGTTATTCCTTCCCCAACAAGTAGTATTCGTCCGCCTGGACGTTTGCTTCGCGCCGTTAAGGGGGATGGCTTTGTTGACTCCCTTTTCCCCATTCCCCTTAGCAGGTGCGCCGTCCGTGTTTGCACTTGCAGCTCGGACGGTTTTAGATGACATTTAACAGATGATTGGGAGGGCTTATGAGCTCTGAAAAACGAGGAACGATTGGTTCGTTCGCTCTGCTGGGCATGACGGTCGCCGCCGTGTTCGGTATCAAGAACATCATCAACAACAACGCGGCCATCGGCTTGGCAGCTGCGCCGTCGTTCTTCTTCGCCACGCTTTTGTACTTTGTCCCCTATACCCTGGTTACCGCCGAGTTCGTCGGCCTCAACAAGGACTCCGAGTCTGGCGTGTACGCATGGGTTAAGACCTCGATGGGTGGTCGCTGGGCGTTCCTGACGGCATTTAGCTACTGGTTTGTTAACCTGTTCTTCTTTGCGTCCGTCCTGCCCAACGTCATCATCTACGCGAGCTACGTGTTCTTTGGTGCCAACGCCGAGCTTTCGCAGCTGTGGATCACCATTATCGAGATCGTCGTCTTTGCTATCGCCACGTGGGTTTCGACCAAGGGCGCTAAGTGGATCGGCTCCATTTCCTCCTTCGGTTCGACCGCGGCTCTCGGCCTGACCGCCGTGTTCATCCTGCTGTCCCTGGCTGCTGCCTTTGGCGGCGTTGAGTTCGCTACGGCTCCTACTCCCGCTAACATGGCTCCCGACATGAGCAACTTCGCAACTGCGTGGGGCTTCTTCGGTACGCTTGCCTGGATCATCCAGGGCGTTGGCGGCGCTGAGTCTGTCGGCGTGTTCCTTAACGACCTTAAGGGTGGCGTCAAGGCCTTCGTGCGCACCGTCGTTATCGCCGGCCTGACCATCGGCCTTCTGTATGCAGGCGCTTCGCTGCTGGTTAACCTGTTCATCCCCGAGGGCGGCGTTGCCATCTCCACCGGTATCTTCGACGTATTCGGCGCTGTCTTTGCCCACTTTGGCATTCCCATGGAAGTGTCTACGCGCGCCATCGGCTTGATCCTTCTCGCCGCCACGCTGGGCTCCCTCATGATGTGGACCTCCGCTCCCATCAAGGTCTTCTTCACCGAGATCCCCAAGGGCGTCTTTGGTAGCAAGATCGTCGAGCTCAACGAGCATGGCATTCCTGCCCGCGCTGCTTGGCTGCAGTTCGCCATCGTCGTCCCCATCCTGATCATTCCGGCCCTGGGCTCCGGTAACCTCGACGACCTGCTCATGATCGTCACCAACATGACGGCTGCCACCGCTCTGCTCCCACCGCTGCTGATTTTGCTTGCCTACTTTATGCTGCGCAAGAACTTTGACGCCGCTCCCCGTGGCTTCCGCATGGGTTCGCGCAGCTTTGGCCTGGTCGTTGCCGCATTCCTGCTTGTGGTCTTCTGCTTCGTGCTTATCTGCGGCACCATTCCGCTCGATCAGCCGCTGTGGCTGACGCTGGTCTACAACGTTGGCGGCGTGGTTGTCTTCTTGGGCCTTGCCGTGATGTGGTACAACCGCTACATCAACCGCCTGCGCGAGACCGATCCCGAGGCCGCCGAGAACGAGCTTCGCCCTTCCGTCCTCGATATGATGGAGTAGCGGCCAGGATTAATCTACGGCTGTGGAATAAATCGATTCCCTTTCCTAAGGAGGGGCCTTACGAGGCCCCTCCTTTTGTGTTTTGGGGCATGGTCTTGGCCCCCGTGGTCAAAAAATGCCAAATATGAGTACTGTTGCAAAAGAAGTGCCATATTTTTCGGCCTGCTCTGAGCGAAAATGGGCTCAAAATCGATTTATCTAACTCCCTTTAAAGGGCGTTTGACGGCTTTCAACCTCTTCGAATCGCTCAAATTAGGCAATTTGCTCTCGATTTTGCTGCTACTAAATTGGTGACAGTACTCATATTTGCCACTTTTTGACCACGAGGTGTTCAGAGGAGCTCTCGAGAAGCATCTAACGGTACAATAGCTACCACGTGGCTGGGTTTTGCCGGCCGAATGTGCGATGTCGTGGGAGGGGACATGGTCGAGTTTACAAAGACGATTAAAGATCCGTTGGGATTACATGCCCGCCCGGTTGCGCTGCTCTATGACATCATTGCCAAGCATCGTAGCGACGTGTCGGTCAGCATCGGCGACCGCCACACGGATGGCCGCGATGTCATGGGACTCATGGCTCTCTACGGCGAGTGCGGCGAGGACATCATCTTCCGCGTTTCGGGCGTAGATGAGGCCTCCTGTGTCACATCGATCAGAAATCTCTCGCTTTAAGCATGACAGGGCGTGGTAAAGGATGGTCCTTTGCCGCGCCCTTTTGTTTCGTATAGGAAACTTTTTCGAAATCTGAATGGGGACCCTTTCCAAAAAGTTAACCACGTGCTAGTTTACTAAAGCGAACATAGACGTGGTTAACTTTTATCGCGTCGATGTTGAGGACGAACTGACGTTAGGAGCCACTCATGTCTTGCGGACCGCAGATGCCGGCCATGCCGCTTTCGATGGTAAAAGCGGGCGAAACCGTGCGCGTGTCCCGTGTAAAGGGCAATGAGGACATGAAACACCACCTCAAGGACCTCGGCTTTGTCGAGGGCAACGAAATCCACGTGGTGAGCTCGAGTGGCGCCAATATTATCGTCACCGTGCTGGGCGCACGCTTTGGTATCGATTCCAAGGTTGCCATGCACATCATGACCGTCGGTTAGTCTGCAGCATTTCATAAAAACCGAAAGGGGGACAAGAGGATGAAGACGTTGGGTGACGTTAAAGTGGGCGAGAGCTCCACCATCGTCAAGCTTCACGGTGAGGGTGCGCTTCGCCGCCACCTTATGGACCTGGGGCTCATCAAGGGCACTTCGTTCAAGGTCGTGAAGGTCGCACCGCTCGGTGATCCGGTCGAGATCAACGTGCGCGGCTACGAGCTTTCCATCCGCAAGGAGGAGGCCGCCGTCGTCGAGGTCCAGTAAGGACTCGTGGCGCATATTTCTGCAGATAAAGTTAGGTTTTTCTAACTTAATGCAGCATCTTTGAAGCACATTATCCAGCCTGCGCGGAGAAAGCAGCGCAGGCACACAAGGAAGAAGGATTGAATGGCGGATTCTCAGATCCATGTCGCGTTGGCGGGTAACCCCAACTGCGGCAAGACCACGCTTTTCAACCTGATCACCGGCGCCAACGGCTACGTTGGCAACTGGCCCGGCGTCACGGTTGAGAAAAAGGAGGCCAAGCTCCTAAGCGACAAGAACGTTACCATCACGGACCTCCCCGGCATCTACTCGCTTTCCCCCTACAGCCCCGAGGAGCAATGCTCGCGCGATTATCTCATGAGCGGCGAGCCCGATGTCGTCGTTCAGGTGGTCGATGCCACCAACCTGGAGCGCAATCTATACCTGGCGCTTCAGGTCATCGAGACCGGCCTGCCTGTGGTCGTTGCCCTCAACATGGCCGATCTGGTCGAGAAGAATGGCGACAAGATCGACACCGACAAGCTCTCCAAGAAGCTTGGTTGTCCGGTCATGATGATCTCGGCTCTTAAGAACAAGGGCATCAAGGAGCTCTTCGAGCAGGTCAAAAAGTCCGCTGCTTCTAAGGGTCAGGTGCCGGAGCACAAGTTCGATTCCTCCATCGAGGACGTTCTGACGCACATCGAGAACAACCTTCCGGCGAGCGTTCCCGCCAACAAGCGTCGCTACTACGCCGTCAAGCTGTTCGAGCGTGATGCAGACGCCTGTAAACTCATCAACCTCACTAAGGAGAAGGCTGCTCGCGTGGAGGAGCTGGTCGCCCGGTGCGAGCAGGACTGCGACGACGATGCCGAGTCCATCATCACCGGTGAGCGCTATGGCGTCATCGCGCACATTATCGACGAGTGCATGACCAAGGCTCCTGCCAAGATGAGCACCTCCGAGAAGATCGATCGCGTGGTTACCAACCGTATTCTGGGCCTGCCGATCTTTGTGGTCATCATGTTCTGCGTGTACTACATCGCCGTTTCCACCCTGGGCGGCACGGTGACCGACTTCACCAACGACCAGCTCTTCGGTACCGACGGTTGGTACGTGCTCGGCCAGGGTCGCGACGCCTACGATGCAGCCGTCGAGGCCGCAGGCGACAACGCCGACTCGGTTGACCCGGCGCAGTACGGCCCCTATGTCCCGGGTATCACCACCGTGGTGCACGACGCCCTTGTGGCGGGTGGCACCGAGGACGGCGGCCTGGTCGATTCGCTGGTCTGCGACGGTATCGTTGGTGGTCTGGGCGCCATCTTCGGCTTCGTCCCGCAGATGTTCCTGCTGTTCGTGATGCTGTCTTTCCTGGAGGACTGCGGCTATATGGCCCGCGTCGCCTTCATCATGGACCGCGTGTTCCGCCGGTTTGGCCTGTCCGGTAAGTCCTTCATCCCCATGCTCGTGTCCTCGGGCTGCGGCGTCCCCGGCGTCATGGCCACCAAGACCATCGAGAACGAGAAGGACCGCCGCATGACGGTCATGACCACCACGTTCATTCCCTGTGGCGCTAAGCTGCCGATCATCGCCTTGCTCATGGGTTCGATCATCGGCGATTCCTCGACGAGCGCCGCATGGATCAGCCCGCTGTTCTACTTCTTGGGCGTCTTTGCCGTCATCGCCTCGGGCCTCATGCTCAAGAAGACCAAGCTCTTCGCCGGCCGTCCGACCCCGTTTGTCATGGAGCTTCCTGCCTACCACTTCCCGGCGATCCGTTCCTGGGCGCTGCACGTGTGGGAGCGCTGCTGGGCCTTTATCAAGAAGGCCGGCACGGTCATCTTTGCGTCCACCGTCGTCGTTTGGTTCCTCTCCAACTTTGGTAGCTATAACGGTTCCTTTGGCTTCCTGCCTGCGATGGACGGCATCCCCGAGGAGTTTATGGACTACTCCGTGCTTGCCATGCTGGGCAACCTGGTCGCTTGGATCTTCGCCCCGCTCGGCTTTAGCACCTGGCAGGCCACCGCGCTGACTGTCTCTGGCCTCGTCGCCAAGGAGAACGTCGTCGCCACCGCCGGCTCGCTGCTGTCCGTCGCCGACGCGGGCGAGACCGACCCGAGCCTGTGGACCGCGTTTGCCGGCATGTTCCCCACCATGGGCGCTTGCGTTGCCTTCGGCGCCTTCAACCTGCTGTGCGCTCCGTGCTTTGCCGCCATTGGCACCATCCGCAACCAGATGGATTCCGGCAAGTGGACTGCGATCGCCATCGGTTACGAGTGCGCCTTCGCTTGGGTGATCGGCCTGTTCATCAACCAGTTCTACAACTTGCTTGTTCTTGGACAGTTTGGTATCTGGACGATTGTGGCCATCGTGCTGCTGGTTGCGATGCTCTTCCAGATTTTCCGTCCTATGCCCAAGCACGCTTGGACCGACGAGGACGAGACCAACACTGCTTCCGCTGCAGTTTCCGCCTAAGTCCGAATAAGGATCAACCCCTTTCCACGAGCCCGGGTGTCTCAGTGACACTCGGGCTTTTTGACGCAATGGGGGACAGATTGCTTTGCTCCAGAAGTAAGATGTGGCGTTTCCGCAGATAAAACCGACCAAAATAAACCTGTCCCTATTTGGTAGGTGGAGAATGGGGTAAAGTAAGTGCTGGTTAACTAGAGGAGGCTTGCTATGGCACCTATCGATATTGTTGTACTGGCTGTTATCGGCGTTGCGTTTGTCGCCGTGTGCGTGCGCATCTACCGCAAGGGCACCTGCGCCGACTGCGCTCAGGGTGGCGTTTGCACGGGGCATTGCTCCAACAAAAAGACGTGCGCTGCACTTAAGGGCGTAGACAAAATCGCCGAAGACTTGGGTCGCGGTATTCATTAGCCGACCGGCGTTTGGGTATGTTTGGCCGCGGATACGGCGGTTGCTGATACGATAAGTACGTTAGCAACTGCCGCCGAGCGGCTTAAACGAAAGGAACCCTGTATGGAGTCCTCCGCCTATCCGATGCTCTTTAGCCCGATCAAGGTCGGTACGACCGAGGTCAAGAACCGCGTCTTTATGCCGCCGGTGTCCACCAACCTGGCCGATCATGGCTATGTGACCGACGATTTGGTCGATCATTACCGTGCCCGTGCCAAGGGCGGCGTGGGCCTCATCATCACCGAGGTCGTGACGGTCGAGCCCACCTATACCTATCTGCCGGGCGACATGTGCTGCTACGACGACACGTTCATCCCCGGCTGGGAAAAGCTCGCCGCGGCCGTCCACGAGTATGGCTGCAAGATCATGCCGCAGCTCTTCCACCCCGCCTACATGGCCTTTAACATTCCGGGCACGCCGCGCCTGATCGCTCCGTCCTTCGTGGGACCGTCCTATGCCCGCGAGGCACCGCGCCCCATCACGGTCGACGAGATTCACGAGCTCACCCATCAGTTTGGCGACGCTGCCGTGCGTATGCAGAAGGCCGGTGTCGATGGCGTCGAGGTCCACGCAGCGCACGCCCACGGCATGCTCGGTGGTTTTTTGACCCCGCTCTACAACAAGCGTACCGATGAGTACGGTGGCTCGCTCGACGCCCGCATGCGCTTTTTGCTCGAGGTCATCGCCGAGATTCGCGAGCGCTGCGGCAAGGACTTTATCATCGACGTCCGTATTTCGGGCGATGAGTACACCGATGGCGGCCTGACCCTCAACGACATGATCTACGTCTCACGTCGCCTGGAGAAGGCCGGCGTCGACATGATTCATGTGTCGGGCGGCACCACCATCAAGCGCGGCTCCGCGATTCCCGCCGCCGGTACCCAGCAGGCGTCGCACGCCGCCTGCTCGCGTGAGATTAAAAAACACGTCAACATTCCCGTCGCCACGGTCGGCCGCATCAACGAGGCCTGGATTGCCGAGGAGCTGATCGAGGACGGCGCTGCCGACATCTGCATGATGGGCCGCGCCAATCTGTGCGATGCCGAGTTCTGCAACAAGGCCGCTGCCGGCAACGCCGACGACATCCGTCCCTGCATCGGTTGCCTGCGCTGCCTGAACGGCATTATGTTCGGCAAGCGCATCTCCTGCACCGTCAACCCGGACGTGGAGCGCGACGAGGCTGGTTACGAGCCTGCCGCCGAGGCTAAGAACGTGCTCGTTGTGGGCGCTGGTCCTGCGGGTATGGAGGCTGCCTATATTGCCGCCAAGCGCGGACACAACGTGATGCTCGTGGATAAGCAGGATGAGCCGGGCGGCGAGATGCGCATCGCAGCCGTTCCGCCGGCAAAGCAGGAACTCACCCGCGTGATCAAATACCAGTATCGCCGTCTTGCTGAGGCGGGCGTGAAGTGCGTCTTTGGTACCGAGCTTTCGGCCGAGGACATTCAGCGTGACTACGCGGGCTACGAGGTCGTCCTGGCTTATGGCGCCGAGCCCATCGCTCCGGCCTTCATGCAGGGCTTTAAGCAGGTTATGACGGCTGACGATCTGCTGGGTGGCAAGGCTTTCCCGGGCAAGAAGATCGTCATCGTGGGCGGCGGCACCGTCGGTTGCGAGACGGCCGATTACCTGGCCCCGTTGGTCAACGACCTGTCGCCGGCCAATCGCGATGTCACTGTTATCGAGATGACCAAGACGCTCGCCGCCAACGAGGGCGGCGCCGGTCGCGCGGTGCTCATCACGCGCATGCTCTCCAAGGGCGTCCACGTGCTGACCGAGGCCAAGGTGACCGAGATTACCGAGGATGCCATCAGCTACGAGAAGGATGGCGAGGTCCACACCATCGCCGATGCCGATACGCTGGTGCTTGCCATGGGCTATCGTCCCAACACCAAGTTGGCCGACGACCTTGCCGCCGCTGGCGTTGCTGTCCACGTGCTGGGCGACGCCAACAAGTGCGGCAATATCCGCGACGCCATTGGCGATGGCTACAAGGTTGCCTGCGAGCTCTAGTCGCTCCCTTGGTGCATGGGAGTCAGGTTAGTTTGCACCAAGTTGATGCATGTAAACCTGATTCCATTGCGCCAGTCGATAGCAAAACACGGCGGCCGCCCCGTTTTGGGACGGCCGCCGCTTGCGTTTTATCAAAGAAAGATCATTGTCGAGCCTTAAATGCCTTTTGTCTGTGCGACTTCCGCAATCATGTTGCGGTTGTACACCAGATGCAAATACATCGCGTCGTGCGCTACGGTGGGGTTGCGCGTGGCGATGGCGTCGGCCACGCCACGGTGAGTGCGGATGGTCTCCTCGACGAGGTTGCCGCCATCCCAGGGCGGCTTCATGGAGTAGCGCCCGTACGCATCGAATTGCTCCTCTCATAGATGTGCGGCACAAAGAGCCCCGAGTTCATGCGAGCTCGGGGCTCGTTTCGTTTGGATTGCAGATGTATTGACAGGCGAAAACAGTCTGCGTCCGATATTAAGCCATACGAAAGCGAAATTATGCGTCTTAATTCCGTACGCAAATCAAGACGAAAACCGTTTACGTCTTGGATAAATCAGTACGCAAACTGTTTTCGTCTTATAATACGGTCATGAATAGTACGAAACGAAGAGGTTGTGCATATGGTTGTTAGAGAGAGCCCTACAGTCGAATATAAGGAAAGCGTTACGCCGACGTTTCTTAAAACGGTGAGTGCCTATGCAAACTACGGGACGGGCAAGATTGAGTTTGGCGTTGATGACGAGGGCGTGGCTGTCGGCCTTGCGGATCCGGTCGCAGAGTGTCTCCGCATCGAGAACATGATTAATGACAGCTTGGACCCCGCTCCCCGTTACACGCTCGAGCTCGATGAGAAACACGGGACCGTAATCCTTACGGTTTATGAGGGCCAGGACAAACCCTATCGAAGCAAGGGAAAGGCCTACAGGCGAAACGATTCGGCAACAGTGGAGGTCGACCGGTTTGAGTATGGCAGGCTGACGCTCGAAGGCAGCAACGTAACGTTCGACGCGCTCACGTCGGCTCGCCAGGACTTGAGTTTTCATACGCTCGAGCATAAGTGTGTTGAACATCTCGGCATTTCTGAACTAACGTCGGATATTATGCGCACGCTTCGCTTGCTCGGCAAGGACGGCTATACCAACGCTGCGGCGATTTTGGCGGATAAGAATGATTTTCCGGGCATCGATTGCGTCCGTTTTGGTGATACCGAGGATGTGATCTTGGATCGCGAAGCGGCGACAAATGTATCCGCAATTGAGCAGGTGGACAGGGCGGTAGCTATGTTTGCACGCTACTACCGTTATGAGCGTATCGAAGGGATGGAGCGCGTCCAAACCGATCGAATTCCTCTCGAGGCGTTTCGCGAAGCTGTCGCAAATGCTTTGGTGCATCGGACGTGGGACGTTCGAGCGAACGTTCAAATTGCCCTGTACGATGATCGCGTCGTTGTGACCTCTCCTGGATCGCTGCCCGCCGGTTTGACGACGGAACAATACCTGTATGGGCAGATATCCGTGCTCAGAAACCCCATCGTTGCAGAGGCCTTCTTAAAGCTGGATTACATCGAGAAATTTGGTACGGGAATCGCGCGCATTAGACGTGCCTATCGCGATTCGATCAATCAACCAATTTTTGATGTTCGCGGCGGCATGGTGGCCGTCACATTGCCCGTTACCGATGCCCTTGAAGGGTCCGAGGAAGAGGTCCAGGTTCTCAAAGCCTTGTCGGGCGGTCGAATTATGTCGCGAAGCGAGATTGAAAAACAGACGGGGCTGAGCCGCATGCGGACGTTGGCGGCACTCGAATCTCTGCTTGAACGGAATGCAATCGTAAGGCAGGGAACCGGGCGGGCCACGAAATACGAGCGCTCATAGTCAAAAAGAGCCATGGTACAAGACGGACCCCAAGCCAGCATTGGCTTGGGGTCCGTTATATCCCGGATGGTAACGGGCCGATTATTGTCAAGTTATAGCAAAGAATAGCGACGTTCAGCAAAGTATAGTGAGATATAGCAAGCCGTATAGCGCGCCTTGATTATCAACCGTCCGTATTTCACAGCAACTTACAACAGGCTCGAGGTACCAATTTGGGGTGCAGTAGTGCTGCGCCACGAAAAGGGCCTATCTACTACGTTTAAGCCGCAGGGGTCAACCATAGTCGGCTTTTTCGAAAATCGACAAGCTGTCTACCTGCGGTTTTGTTTTCACGGTTTTCGGTATGGCCGAGGCTATCCGTGTTAACGTAGTAGATGGGCCACTTTTGTGGCAAGGGGGCCGATCTGCGGGCCAGGGTAGCTAAAAGAGCCCCGTCCCAAAAAGACTGATTGGGAGCTGGGGCGTGTCGATGCGATAGTATTGCATGGTGGTATTCGACTAACCGAGGGTTTATCCGAGGGCTTTATGGAACAACGCCAGCATAATCAGAGCCTGCAAGACCAGGCATACAACGCATTGCGCTCCAAGATTATCTATGCCGAGCTCAAACCCGGCACGCGTCTTTCGGCGATTGGTCTGGAAAAGGAGACGGGAATCGGGCGCACGCCCATTCGCGAGTCCTTTGTGCGCCTGCGTGAGCAGGAGCTGGTGGAAACGCGTCCCAAAAGCGGCACCTATGTCTCAAAAATCAGCATGGAGCGCGCCGAGAACGCCTGTTTCTTGCGCGAGAAACTCGAGAGAAGCGTGCTTATTAAATGCTGTTCGGCCGCCTCGCCTGAGCAAAAGCATCGGCTCGAGCAGATTCTTGCCGAGTCTGAGTCACTCGACCATGGCGAAACGCGTCGCTTTTTCGATCTGGACAACCTGTTTCATGAGACGTGTTTTGAGATTGCCGGCCGCCATATGTTGTGGGATTGGATGAAGAGCGTCAACACGCATTTTGAGCGATACAACTGGTTGCGTATGGTGTCGCAGGATCTGGATTGGGAGCCGATTCGTCGGCAGCATCGCCGGATTCTCGAGGCCATTAAGAGGGGCGATACCGATGCGGCGAGTTATCTGGCAGAGACGCACTTGCACCTGATGCCCGAGGAGCAGGGCCCGGTTATCGCCTTACATCCCGACTATTTTGAGCTGCCTAAAGACTCGAATAACTAGCCCATCATCGCATCTGCTCGAGACGCAAAAACGACGCTGCTCACCTACAGCGTTTTGCAACCGAGATTTTTAAAAATGCCTAAAATGGCTCAGGCTGCCGACATTGGGAAACGGGGTGCGCTATGGCGCAGATGAGAATCAAGGACATTGCCGTCGAGGCGGGTGTGAGCCCGGCCACGGTCTCGCGCTATCTCAATAACCGTCCCGGGCAAATGACCGAGGAAACCCGTGCTCGCATCGCGGCGGTTATCGAGCGCACCGGCTATCGCCCGCGTGCCGCCGCGCGCAATCTGCGCAACTCACGCACCAACCTCATCGGCGTGATTTTGGCCGACATCGCCAACCCGTTCTCGAGCGCCATGCTCGAAGGACTTTCCGCCAGTGCCGCCGCGCGCGGCTGCTCGCTCATGACGGCCATTAGCGGCAACGACCCCGCCAAGGAGACAGAGTCGCTCACCAGGCTTATCGATGCCGGCGTGGACGGCCTGGTCGTCAACACCTGCGGAGGCAATGACGAGGCGATCGCCGCGGCCGCGGGGCGCCTACCCGTTGTACTGCTCGACCGCGATGTTGCCGACGGTGGCATCGATCTGGTGACATCGAACAACCGTGAGCTGGTCGCCGGCTTGGTAGACGAGCTCGCCGCTGCGGGCTGTGAGCGCCTGTGCCTGCTCACCGAGGCAAGCGACGACAGCCCCGTGCGTCGTGAGCGCGCCGAGGCCTTTGCCGACGAGCTTTCGCGACGCGGCCTTGCCGGCGAGGTCGTCACCTTGGCCGATGGCGGTGCCACGGGCGTTGGTCGCTTGGACGAGACCATGCGTGACTATGCCGGCAAAAAGCTCGGCCTCATTGCCGTCAACGGCCTGGTTTTCCTGCGTCTGACCGAGGCGCTAGCGCAGCTGGGACCCTCGCTGCCGGCGGGGCTCAGGATCGCGACGTTTGACGACTACCCCTGGAACCATGTGCTCTTTGGTGGCGTGACCACGGCCGCGCAGGACACCCTCACCATTGCCGAGCGCGTGGTCGAGCGCCTGTCCGAGCGCATCGACGTTGTCACCACCACGGTGGGCGAGGCCGCAAAGCTGGCGCCCAAACGCATCGAGGTTCTCGGTCACATCGAACACCGCGCATCAACCTCGCGCTAACCGCTCGTTCGCAACTGCCTGTTCGCACACGTTTTTTGAGCGCTTGATACGCTTTAACCCTGCGGAAACATTTTTCTGCGATAGTATCTGCGATATAGACCAGTCGAAACCCGCCCGAAAGAAAGGGGAGCGACATGAACCAGCAGAACATCGATTACGTACTTCGCTCCGTAGAGCAGCGTGACATCCGCTTTGTGCGTCTGTGGTTTGTCGACATTCTCGGCCGCCTCAAGAACTTTGCCATTAGCCCCGAGGACCTCGAGGTCGCTTTTGAGGAGGGTATTGGCTTTGACGGCTCCGCCATCGAGGGCTTTGCCACGCCCGAGGAAGCCGACATGCTAGCGTTTCCCGATGCTTCGACCTTCCAGATTCTGCCGTGGCGTCCGAGCCATAACGGCGTCGCCCGCGTGTTCTGCGATGTGTGCACTCCCGATCGTAAGCCGTTTGCCGGCGACCCGCGCGATGCCCTGCGCCGCATGTTCCGCAAGGCCGAGAAGGCTGGCTACCTGCTCAACGTGGGCGCCGAGCTGGAGTACTATTATTTCCCCGACGAGCACACCCCCGAGCCGCTCGACAACGTGGGCTACTTCGATCTTTCGGTGAGCGATGCCGCCCGCGACCTGCGCCGCAACACGGTCCTCACGCTCGAGAAGATGTCCGTGCCCGTGGAGTACACCTTCCACGCCGCCGGCCGCTCGCAGCACGGTATGAGCCTACGCCATGCCGAGGCCCTGAGCATGTCCGACGCCATCACCACGGCCAAACTCATCATTAAGCAGCAGGCCTACGAGAGCGGTTGCCACGCCTCCTTTATGCCCAAGCCGTTGGCGGGCGAGGACGGCAGCGCCATGTTTTTGCATCAGTCGCTGTTCGACCACGATGGCAACAACGTCTTTTGGGGCGAGGACGACGAGAAGTACCATCTCTCCGACGTCGCCAAGCACTACATGGCCGGCATTCTGGCGCACGCGCGCGAGATCAGCGCCATCACCAACCCCACGGTCAACTCGTACAAGCGCATCACCACGGGTGGCGATTCCGTGCCGCAGTACGCCACGTGGGGCCTGCGCAACCGCGCGAGTATGGTCCGCATCCCGGTCTACAAGCCCGGCAAGCAGCTGTCCACGCGCATCGAGCTTCGCAGCCCCGATCCCATGGCCAACCCGTACCTGGTCAACGCCGTCACGCTGGCGGCTGGTCTGGACGGCATCGAGCGCAAGCTGGAGCTGCCGCCCGAGGCCACGGCCGAGACGCTCAAGCTTACCGACCGTCAGATGCTCGAGGCCGGCTACACGCCGCTGCCGCGCTCGCTCAAAGAGGCGCTCGATGTGTTTGAGGACTCGCAGTTTATGAAGGATGCCCTCGGCGAGCACATTCACAGCTTTTTCCTCAAAAAGAAGCGCAACGAGTGGCATAAGTTTGAGTCCACGATCACCGAGTGGGAGATCAAGCACTACCTGGCGAACTCCTAATCGCGCCGGCTTGTTCCAGTACGATTGAGCTCATTTCCTTGGAGGCCGATATGTCCGAAAAGAGTGCCCTGTTCATGGCGCGCACGACGCGCTTCCACGAGTTTGCCCGCAGCTTGACGACCACCCTGGGTGTCGAGGTGAGCCTGGCCACTCCCGATTCGCCGACGGCGGCGCACGACTTTGACCTGCTGATTCTCGATTCCGACGGCATCCGCAGCGATCGCATCGATCAGATTGCCAAGTGGCTCGACGATCGTGGCGGCGTCCCCATGTTGGTGATCGTCGACGACGAGGCGCTCGGCACCCTGCGCCTGCCGAATCACGCGCATGCCGACTTTGTATGCCCCACGGCGACGCCCAACGAGCTTAAGGCTCGCGCGCAGCGCCTGATGGGCGAGGAGGAGACCGTCACCGCCGACGATGTGCTCAACATCGACAACCTTGAGATTAACCTGGCCACCTACCAGGTGACGCTCGATAACGAGCCCATCGACCTGACGCTGATGGAGTACTCGCTGCTGAGCTTTTTGGCGACGCATCCCAACCGCGCCTACAGCCGCGAGGTACTGCTGCACCGCGTGTGGGGCTTCGAGTACTGCGGCGGCACGCGCACCGTCGACGTGCATATTCGACGCATCCGCTCCAAGGTGGGCCCGCAGATCGCGGCACACATCACCACCGTCCGCGGCGTGGGCTATCTATTTAAGGACTAGATTTCCACCACAAAGGGGACAGGCACCTTTGTGGTGGTTTTGCCGCATGTGCGGGCTCCTTTCGGGTTTGCAGAAGAACTTAAGCCTTCCTAAAAGATTGCGTTCTCATACACGTATGCCCGCATATTGGGGTACAACTCAACGTGAACAATGATGGCCCGCCACATGTTTGGTGGGCCTTTGGTTATGTGACGAAAGGATCGCAGCCATGAGCGAGAACGATTCCCAGCGTCCCCAGGATGCGGGCCACGCCGGCGAGACTCAGCAGCAACCGCGCGTGCAGGTGGAGTCGACGCCTGCCGACGGCAACATTCCCTACGTGCAGGCCTACGACACGCAGACCGGCAAGCCGTTGGGCGGCCAGCAGGTTGTAAACAAGCACACGGTGGTCAAGACCAAGACCAAAAAGCTGCCGATCTTTATTACGGCGCTCGCCGGCTGTGCCTGCGGAGCCCTGCTGGTCATCGCGCTCATTATGAGCGGCACGCTCGATATCGGCGGCGGCAGGAACGCCGTGACGGCGGGTGCTTCGGGTTCATCGACGCAAAAGATCACCATTGACTCCGAGGACACCACGTTGGCCGAGGCCGTTTCTGCCAAGGCATTGCCCTCCGTGGTTTCCATTACCGCCACTTCGAGCGGTAGCCAGAATGGCTCGCTTTCGCAGTCTGCCGACGAGTCGGATAGTTCGGGCAGCGTCGGTTCGGGCGTGGTGCTCGATACCGAGGGCCACATCCTCACCAACAACCACGTGGTCGATGGCTATGACCAGTACGTGGTGACCATGGACGACGGCACCACCTACGAGGCCGAGTTCGTGGGCAACGATGCTTCGAGCGACCTAGCCGTCATCAAACTCAAGGACGCCGACGCCTCCAAGCTCACGCCGATCGAGATCGGTGACTCCTCCAAGCTCAACGTGGGCGAGTGGGTCATGGCGATCGGCTCGCCGTTCGGCAACGAGCAGTCTGTCTCCACCGGTATCGTCTCGGCGCTCTACCGCTCCACGGCCATGAGCTCTACCAGCGGCAACACCATCTACGCCAACATGATCCAGACCGATGCCGCCATCAACCCGGGCAACTCCGGTGGCGCGCTCGTCAACGACAACGGCGAGCTCGTGGGTATCAACTCGCTCATCGAGAGCTACTCGGGCTCCAGCTCGGGCGTTGGCTTTGCTATTCCCGTTAACTACGCCAAGAACATTGCCGACCAGATTATCGACGGCAAGACGCCGGTGCATCCGTACATGGGCGCTACGCTTTCGAGCGTCAATGCGCTTAACGCCCGCACTAACAAGTTGAGCACCGATAGCGGCGCGTATGTGGCAAGTGTCGTCGAGGACGGTCCTGCTGCCAAGGCCGGCATTCAGGAGGGCGACGTCATCACCAAGCTGGGCGACGACGAGATCACGAGCGCCGATGGCCTGATCATCGCACTGCGCAGCCACGAGGTGGGCGAGAAGGTCGAGATCACACTCATGCGTGGCAAGGAAGAGAAAAAGGTCACGGTTGAGCTGGGCTCCGATGAGGAGCTGCAGAACCAGCAGCAGGACGACAGTTCGACCGACACCGGCAACGGCGGTATTACCGACGAGCAGCTGCGCCAGTACCTGGAGGAGCTGTTAGGCCAGCAGGGCCAGGGTCAGGGCTACGGCCAGGGTTACTAACGAGCCGTATCGCACATGCCGATGCCAGAGGGGGCTGTCCCGACAAGTGTGGGACAGCCCCTCTTTTCTTATTGATCCGTTGGGGACGGAGGAAAACGGATCACTTGGGACTGACAAGAGGCCTGGTCCGGAATGGTCTGGACAGTTAGTTCAGATACGTATAAATCTGGGGCAGCTTGGGATGCGTTTTGAGCAATTTTTGATTGGGATGGGGCTCGAATGGGTGTTTGGAAGGGAGAGCGGGACGTTTACATGGTCTCGAGGAGCCCAAATTAGTTGAAACAGGGGTGTTCGTGTCTGATTCAGCTCTAGGATTTATACGTATCTGAACTAACTGTCCACCCCAGTCCGGCGGCTGCCGTTTCGGTGCGGTTCGAGACCGCTATTCGGCCTCATTGCGACCGGTGGTACTCTAGTATCCGTTTGAAATCGAGCGAAGGAGTGCCGCTATGGAGCAATCGAGCCTGTTTGGTGACGGCGTGGACATCGATACCGAAACGCCCGCGAGTGCGGATACCGCTGCACCGGCCGATGCCCGTGCCCAGGCGGCAGCGCGCGCGGCCGAGCTGCGCCACGAGCTCGATTACCACGCCTATCGCTACTACATGCTCGATGCGCCCGAGATCACGGACGCCGCCTTCGACAAAATGCTCGTTGAGCTGCAGGAAATCGAGGCGACCTACCCCGACCTGGTGACGCCCGACAGCTACACCCAACGCGTGGGCGGGTACGTGAGCGAGCAGTTTACGCCGGTCACGCATATGGCGCGCATGTATTCCATGGACGATGCCATGGATTTGGACGAACTTGACGCGTGGCTCCAACGAACCGAGGATGCGCTCGGCGCAGGTAGCGTCACCTATACCTGCGAGCTCAAGATTGACGGCTTGGGCGTCGCGCTTACTTACCAAAACGGCACCTTCGTACGCGCAGCCACACGCGGCGATGGCACCACGGGCGAGGACGTGTCGCTCAACGTGCGCACTATCAAGGACGTGCCCATGCATCTGTCCGAGGCGGCGCTCGCCCACATGGGCGCTGACCGCGAGCGCACCATCGAGGTGCGCGGCGAGGTCTATATGCCCAAGGGCAGCTTTGTGCGCCTGAACGACGAGGCCGATGCCGAGGGGCGCGACTCCTTCGCCAACCCGCGCAACGCCGCCGCCGGCAGTCTGCGCCAAAAGGATCCCAAGGTCACGGCGCGCCGCGATCTTGCCACCTTTATCTATGCCATCGCCGATACCGACCCGCTGCACGTCCACAGCCAGCGCGAGTTTCTCGACTGGCTGCGTAGCGCCGGCTTCAGCGTCAATCCCAACGTGGCACGGTGCGCCACGCCGGCCGAGGTCCACGAGTTCTGTGCCCAGGCGCTCGAGCACCGCGGCGACTTGGACTACGACATCGACGGCGTGGTCGTAAAGGTAGACAGCTTCCAACAGCAGCTCGACCTGGGCTTTACCGCCCGCGCGCCGCGCTGGGCCATTGCTTTTAAGTTCCCGCCCGAGGAAAAGCAGACCGTCCTGCGCGAAATTCGCATCCAGGTGGGCCGCACCGGTGTGCTCACGCCGGTCGCCGAGTTCGACCCGGTGACGGTCGCCGGCTCCACCATCGCGCGCGCCACGCTGCACAACATCGACGAGATCCGTCGCAAAAACGTGCGCGAGGGCGACACCATCATCGTGCACAAGGCGGGCGACGTAATTCCCGAGGTCGTGGGCCCGGTACTCGACAAGCGCCCGGCCGATTCGGTCGACTGGCACATGCCCGAGGTCTGCCCCGTGTGCGGCAGCCCCGTGGTCCACGAGGATGGCGAGGTCGCTTACCGCTGCGTGTCCATCGACTGCCCCGCGCAGCTCAAGGAGCGCCTGCTCCACTGGGTGAGCCGCGGCTGCATGGACGTTGATGGCCTAGGCGACGAGATTGTCGACAAGATGATCGCCGCCGGGCTGATCCACGACGTCGCGGACTTCTACCAGCTCACGGTCGACGACATCGCAGGCCTGGACACGGGCCGCACCTATGCCAGCTCCAACAGCAAAAAGGGCGTCGAGAAGGGCGACCCCATTCCGGTGGGCCTCAAGACGGCCGAGAAAATCATCGCCGAGCTCAACAAGTCCAAGAGCCAGCCGCTCGGTCGCGTGCTGTTTGCCCTGGGCATCCGTCACGTGGGCAAGAGCGTGGGCGAGGTCATTGCCGAACGATTCCTGTCGATTGACAAGCTCATCTTGGCGAGCGAAGAGGATATTGCCGAGTGCGAGGGCATCGGTCCCAAGATTGCGGCGAGCGTCAAGCAGTTCCTGGCCGTGCCCGAAAACCTGGCCGTGCTGGAGCGTCTGCGCCAAGCGGGTCTGTCGCTCGAGGTCGACCTGGGCGCCGCACACGCGCAAGCCGCAGCCGACGCTGGCGTGGCAGGCGAGCTCGCCGACGCACAGCCGCTCGCGGGTCTGACCTTCGTGCTCACCGGCACGCTCGTCAACCGCACGCGCGACGAGGCAGGCGCGGCGCTCAAGGTGCTTGGTGCCAAGGTTTCGGGCAGTGTGTCAAAGAAGACGAGCTACCTGGTCGCTGGCCCCAAAGCGGGCTCCAAGCTCACCAAAGCCGAGCAGCTGGGCGTACCCGTGCTGGATGAGGCGGTACTTGAACAGATTTTGGCGACGGGTAGGGTCCCGGAGGCATAATGATTTGTTGAGGAACTGCGCAGAGGCTCAGTTCCTCAACATCTCCTTATAGTGTTTGCCTGTTCAATTTCGATATCGTTTCCCTCGTATGATCCAGATGCGTCTACCGACTCAAAGCGTGAGTAGGAAACTCTTGTCCCAACTTTGATTTGGGAAAGCTTGTCTTTGATTCGGCCAGATGAGGGGAATGTAATCCGGGTTTGCTTTCCAGCGTCGGTGTAGCGGGGACTGTTGTCTGTTTGGATTACGAGTTCCGTTCCCTCAATAGAATGAACGCTGCCGGCTCCAAAGACAAGGTAATCATCTCCTCCGCTATAGCGGGCTCTATCTGTGCATGAAGAAACGGATGCAAACATAGCGAAAATCACCAATATCGTAACCAGGGCAAAGGCCGTGGTGCCATAGCATTTTGATGGTGCCATCCGGTCTACCAAAAGACTGTTCCGTTCAATTTGACCATATTGGGCGTTGCATAGTTAATCGCTCGGGGATAAGTGTTCCATCCGTCGAATACTTCGAGCCACTGCAGTTCGATGCCAGAGCTTCCATTATGCCCAGTAAAATAGCCAGTTACCGTGACCGTATGACCTGATAGCTCGACGGATCCTTCACTGTTTCGGCTGTTGATCCACATATGATACAAGCCGATATTCCCTTGATCGATAGTTGCTCTGTACTGAGCGAATTGAGGCTGATAACCGAAAAATTGAGTATTAAGTGCTCTACCCTTTTGAGCGGCAAGACTTTTAAACGGAACAATTCCATCTGGGATGATCGTGCTTCCGTACTCGACGCCCTGATCATTGGTCTTATACGTTGTTGTGCCAGTGACGTTCCATATTTCTTTATAATAATCGGGATTAAATTGATTAGCGTTTGAACTGGTGAGACCGTAATGCATTGATACAGCGTACAAGGCAGAAACGACGCATGCATACTTATTAGTGCGGGCTTCAACTAATGATTCCGAGACTCCTCGGAACGGTATTCCGTTTAAATCGTCTATTTGGAAATGCAACATCAAGTCATCTTCATTGATAATGACAGCATCCCATGAAGTTGGGTTATTGCTTTGAGGTGCTATACCCTTTTCGGTGACAATCGGGACAGACCGTATATTGTTATAGTTGGTTACACAGTCTCTAGTTCCTGGCACCAAAGTTCCATATTCAATATCGTTGTACGAAATTAGTACGGTTGGGTTTGTGGCCTGTTGGCCGGAATAAGTTGAAATGGCGTTTGATAGAGAAGCTGAAATCGGAAGAATGGTATCGCCGAGGGTTATCTCCTTCAGAAGCCCAGGATATGATGCGTCAAGTATTAAATAACCGTAAGGGCTTCCTTCCCTTGTGACACTGATTTCATAGCCACAGATAAGGCCGATTTGTTGGCATACGGGAACGATTTGCTCGATCTCTAAGTTCGCGGATCCGTCGACGATGGGCAACAGGGAAAGCGCGTAGTCTTGTGCTAGGTCTGATGTAAAAGCGACGGATGAGTTTGAGTCGGCGGCGAATACTCTTGTTGGGCGTGACGCGGATAAGCCGATGATCGAGGCTAGGCCGAGAAGAAACGAGCGACGTGATTGAACTCTGGGCATAATGTCTCCTGCCTATGGGGGGCAATATGCTGTCATTTTATTTGCTACAAAATACAATCTAATTCGGATTAAGGTAAATGGATGGAATTGCTCGATAAATGGTAGTGATTAGCGGACCGGTATCGCGATCCTCGTCACATACGCTCCCGGGTCGTCGCTGATGATGTCGTCGATGAGGGCGATTTCGCGCGAGGGACCGGCGGGGGACAGGTCGCGCTCGTGCATGTAATCGAGTAAGCGCTCATAGCGCGGGGCCGCCTGACCGTGCGTGCCGCGGAAGCTGACCGTCAGACACCGCGCGGCGGGACGTACTTCGACATCGCCCAGGTAGGTAATCGTCCGTGTCATCCAGCAGCAGAAAGACTTCGTCGTAGCCGTCAAAGTCGCCGCCGGCCAGGCGCTCGGCGCTAATCCCGACGCCTAAGTTGCCCAGAAAAACAAAGGTCTCGTGCTGGCCCTTCTGCAGCTGACGAATCTGCCACTCCAGCGCATAGGCGTCGGTAGGGTTGACGCGTTCACGCAGCACAGCGCAGCGGAGCTCGGGCGCATCGATTGTGCAGATGGTATCGAGCTCGGTGTTCAGGGCATCATGCAGCAGCGCAAGCCGGTTATCGATCTTGCGCGACACGCGTTCAAGTTCACGGCGCTTGCGCTCGATGAGCTCCTGCTGCTGAGCTAGCTGCCGCTGCATGAGGTCCACATCGCGCGTGGTCACAAACTCGCGGATTTGCGCCAACGGCAAGTCGAGAACACGCAGGTGGCTGATGGTGTTGAGGGTGGAGAGCTGCCGCGATCCGTAGTAGCGGTACCCACTCGTCGGATCGATGTGCGCCGGGTCCAGCAAGCCCATCTGCTCGTAATGGCGCAGCGTGCCCACACTCAGGTTAAACAGGCGCGCCACCTCGCCAATGCGGAGCAGGCCCTCAGTATGTTCACTTGACGTGTCGGTCACAGGACAGCTCCTTTCAATAGGGTCGGGGAGGGCGCCAGGCTCGCGTTGCCCCGCTACGCCACCAGCTTGTCAAAAGCCCCGCGCCGGTTGAGCACGGTAAACGCGACAACACAGATGACTGCCGACAAAATCGATCCACACGGCGAGGCGATGCCCATGGGAAACAACGTATCGGAATAGGCGTTCGACAGCAGCCACGCGCCCGGCACGCGAATGAGCGCCACGGCCAGCACGTTGTGCGCAAAGCCGATGTAGCTCTTGCCGTATGCAGCGAAAAAGCCGCTAAAGCAAATGTGGATGCCGGCAAAAATCGCGTCGAAAATATAGCTGCGCATATAGCCGGTACCGGCCGCGACCACCGCGGGGTCCTTGGCAAAAAAGCCGATAAACGCCGGCGCCACCAGCCACATCAGCACCGTGATCAGGCAGCCGTACACTACCGAGATGGTCATGGCGTCCTTGAGCACCCGACGCGCGCGGTCGCCCTTGCCCGCGCCGGCATTTTGCGCCGTGAGCGCGCTGACGGTGGCACCCATGGAACTCGGCACAATGAACAAAAAGCTGATCATCTTTTCGACCAGGCCCACGGCGGCGGCGTCGACCAGGCCGCGATGGTTGGCAATGACGGTGATAAACATAAACGCCACCTGGATGCAGCCGTCCTGCACGGCCACGGGCACGCCGATCTTAAGAATGCTGCCGAGCACCTCGGGCTGGGGGCGCAGGTCGCTACGCTTAACGTGGATGTTCGTGCGACGGCTCTTGAGCCACACGAGCGCGAGGGCAACGCTGGCCGTCTGCGCGGTCACCGTGCCAAGCGCCGCGCCCACGGGGCCGAGCCCCATGTGGCCGATAAACAGAAAATCGAGTGCGATGTTGATGATGCATGCCACGCCAATCACGTACATAGGCGAGCGCGAATCGCCCAGCCCGCGGAAGATGGCCGAAAGAATGTTGTACGCGGCGATAAAGGGAATGCCTACAAAGCAAATGCGCAGGTAGGCGGCGGTTCCTTCGACCGCCTCGGCCGGCGTGCCAATGAGTGTCACGATTTGCGGGCACAGTGCGAGCAGGACAGCGGCCAGTACCACCGAGACGCCCATAAAGAGCGTGATGGTGTTGCCGATGGCGGTCTCGGCGCGGTCAAACCGGCGCGAGCCCACGGCGTGGCCGACGATCACCGTCGTTCCCATGGCCAAGCCCACGAGCGTCACGGTAATGATATAGAGCGTCTGCGCGCCATTGCCCACGGCGGTGATGCCGGCGGCGCCGCTAAACTGCCCCATCATGTACAGGTCGGCCATGCCGTAGAGCATCTGCAAGAAGTACGAGAGCATATAGGGCAGGGCAAAGACCGCGATGGTCTTAAGGACATTGCCACGTGTGAGGTCGTGTTCCATGGGCGGGGCTTTCTGGCTGGGTTTGTTTACGTACCAGTGTAGTGAAAACCCTATAACGATTGTAGAGTCAAGGTTTGTGATGACGCCGGAGCGAAAAAGTCTCGCGCACCATTATTCCGAGTGAATATGGACACACATCACGAGAACTCGCCGCCGGCGCTAACCTTGCAGAAAACGATTTCGGAATACTTGACACCATTATTCGGCGCGCAATAATACGTGCGTTTGCGAACAACGTTTGATGGGGGTTGAACCTGCGTGCGCAATCTCAAAATACTGTTTTCCTATCTAGGGACATACCGTCGCGATGCCATCCTCGGCGTGTTCTTTGTGTCGGTCGAGACGGTGCTCGAGCTGTTTATCCCGGTCATCATGGCCAACATCATCGATGTGGGCGTGCCTGCGGGTGATATCAACTACATGCTGCTGCAGGGCGCGTACATGTTGGTGTGCGCTGCGCTTTCGCTGGTACTGGGCTTGGGTTATGCCCGCACGTCCGCCCGCGTTGCCTCGGGCCTAGGCGCTAACCTGCGCGAGGCCGAGTACAAAAAGATTCAGACGCTCGCTTTTGGTAACCTGGACAACTACGACGCCAGCTCGCTCGTCACCCGCATGACCACGGACATCACCGTTATCCAAAATGCTGTGGGCAACGGCTTTCGCCCTATGGTGCGCGGCCCGGTGACGCTTATCGTCGGCCTTATCTACGCGCTGATGCTGTCGCGCCCGCTCGCCACCGTCTTTGCGATCATCTTGCCCGTGCTGGCAATCGTACTGGGCGTCATCACCTATCGCGTCAGTCCGCTCTACCGCCAACTCCAGACCTCGATGGACCACCTCAACGGCGTGGTACAGGAAGACCTCACCGCCGTGCGTGCCGTCAAGGCCTACGTTCGTACCGAGCACGAGGAGGCCAAGTTCGACGCAGTCAATACCGAGCTTGCGCGCACTGCGACAAAGACCTTTGGCAGCGCGGTGCTCAACCTGCCGGTGTTTCAGCTGTCGATGTACGTGGCTGCGCTCTCTATCCTGTGGATTGGCGGCCGCATGATTCTCGCCGGCAAGCTGGGCGTGGGCTCGCTCACGGGCTTTATGAGCTACGTGCTGCTGATCATGAATTCGCTCATGATGATTTCTAACGTGTTTTTGCTGCTCACGCGCGCTCTTACGAGTGTGGGCCGTATCGCAGAGGTGCTCGATGAGGAGCCCTTTATCGCCAACCCCGCGGGAGACCTCGCGATTGCGGCGCCAGCGGACGGCAGTATCGAGTTTCGCGACGTTTCCTTTAAATACCGCGCGGATGCAGCCGAGGATGTGCTCGAGCATATCGACCTTCGCATCGAGAGCGGCTCGACGGTGGGCATCCTCGGCGGCACGGGCTCGGGCAAGAGCTCGCTTGTGCAGCTGATTGCGCGCCTGTACGACGCCACCGAAGGCGCCGTGCTTGTGGGCGGACGCGACGTGCGCGACTACGACCTCGCGACTCTACGCGACGCCGTGGGCATTGTGCTGCAAAAGAATGTGCTGTTTACGGGTACCGTGCGCGAGAACCTGCAGTGGGGCAATCCGCAGGCGTCGGACGATGAGCTCCTCGCGGCTTGCCGCGCAGCGTGCGTGGACGAGTTTCTTGATCGCATCGGCGGGCTGGACGGCGAGTTGGGCCAAGGCGGCGCCGGTGTCTCGGGTGGCCAGAAGCAACGCCTGTGCATCGCGCGCACGCTGCTCAAGCATCCGCGCGTGCTCATTTTTGATGACTCCACCAGCGCGGTCGATATGGCGACCGACGCAAAGATTCGCGAGCACATCGCTCGGATCCCCGATACGACCGTGCTCATCATCGCCCAGCGCATCGCGAGCGTCATGGATGCCGATCGCATTGTGGTGCTGGACGACGGTCGTGTCCACGGCGTGGGCACGCACGAGGAACTGCTGGCGGGCGACAACATATACCAGGAGATTTACGCCTCGCAGATGGAGTTTGCGAGGAACGCGGACGCCGGCGACGGCAGCGACGATGGTTGCGCGAATGATCCGTTTTCCTCCGTCGCATGCGGATCGCCCTTGGAAGGGGGTGAGCGCCATGCCTAAGACCGCAGCCCAAGCACGCCCGGCCGACCTCAAGCGCACTGTGCGCCGCTTGCTCTCCTACATGGGGCATGCCAAGTTCTCGTTGCTCGCGGTGGGCGTGCTCGCCTCCGTTGCCGCCATCGCGAGCCTCGCCGGCACCTACATGGTGCGCCCCATCGTTAACGGTTTGGCCACGGGCGGGGAGGAACTGCTTGCCAAGCAGGTCATCCTGACGGCGATCATCTACGCTGCGGGCGTGCTTTCGGCCCTGGGCTACTCGCAGATCATGGTGCGCGCGGCCCAACGCGTGGTGTCCGATATTCGCCGCGACCTGTTCGCGCACATCCAGACGCTGCCGCTCAGTTATTTTGACAGCACGCGCTCGGGCGACATCATGAGCTTTTTCACCAATGACGTCGACACCGTCTCCGAGGCGCTTAACAACAGCTTTGCCAACGTGATTCAGGCCGCCATTCAGGTTGTGGGCACCACGGCTATGCTCATCATCCTTAACTGGCAGCTCACGATTATCACACTCGTGTGCGATGCGGCCATTGTGCTGTATGCGCGCTACTCGGGCGCGCGCTCTAAGCGTTTCTTTGCTGCCCAGCAGGCATCGCTTGGCGACCTGGACGGATATATCGAAGAAATGGTCTCGGGCCAAAAGGTCATCAAGGTCTTTAACCGCGAGGCGGCGAATGTTGCCGGCTTCACCTGCCGCAACGACGAGCTTCGCCGCACCGGCACCGCCGCCGTGAGCTATGCCAACTCCATGGTGCCCATGACCGTCGTGATTGGCTACGTCAACTATGCCATCGTCGCCGTGGCGGGCGGCATGCTCTGCATCAAGGGGCTCGCCGATGTGGGCGCACTTGCAAGCTACCTGGTCTTTGTGCGCCAGGCCGCCATGCCCATCAACCAGTTTACGCAGCTCGGCAACTTCTTGCTCAACGCGTTGGCCGGTGCCGAGCGCCTGTTTGCGGCTATGGACCTTAAGCCCGAGGTGGACGAGGGCTGCGTGGAGCTGGTGCAGACGGGCGACGCCGCGTGGGCGTGGAAGATTCCCGAGGGCCAGGGCGTGGGCGTCTACGGGCATCTGCATGACGTGGCAGCCGTTGATGAGTCGGGCCGCGCGGTGGCTGCCGACGGCACCGAGCTCACGTGCGGCTTGGTCCCGCTTGCCGGCGACGTGCGCTTCCATGCTGTGGATTTTTCCTACGTGCCGGGCACCCGCGTGCTCACGGACCTCAACCTGTTTGCCAAGCCGGGGCAAAAGATCGCGTTTGTGGGCTCCACGGGTGCCGGCAAGACGACCATCACCAACCTCATCAACCGCTTCTACGAGGTCGATGACGGCGAGATCACGTACGACGGCATCGACGTCAAGCACATTGCCAAGGCCAGCCTGCGCGGGTCGCTCGGCATTGTGCTGCAGGACACGCACCTGTTTAGCGGCACCATTGCGCAGAACATCCGCTTTGGCAAGCTCGACGCGACCGACGAGGAGGTGCGCGCCGCTGCCGAGGCCGCCTGCGCCGACTCGTTTATCCGCCGCCTGCCGCGGGGCTACGACACGCCGGTCACGGCCGACGGCGCCAACCTGTCGCAGGGTCAGCGTCAGCTGCTCGCCATCGCGCGCGTGGCCGTCGCCGATCCGCCGGTGCTCATCCTGGACGAGGCCACGAGTTCCATCGACACGCGTACCGAAAAGCTCATCGAGCGCGGTATGGACCGCATCATGCGCGGTCGCACCACGTTTATGATCGCGCACCGCCTGTCCACTGTCCGCGACGCCGACGCCATCATGGTCCTCGAACACGGCCGCATCATCGAGCGCGGCACGCACGAAGAGCTACTCGCCCAGCACGGCGAGTACTGGCAGCTGGCGCATGGCTTAAAAGAGCTGGATTAACCCGTTCGAGCACGATACTTTGATCCCTCCGTGCCCCTCGACTCAAACCATCACAACATTCGACGTTTTTTGCCAAAAACGGGAAAAGCATCGAATGTTGTGATGGTTTTTCTGCCGCTCGACCGGGTGGAATCGCTTTCTTGCGCACGAAGGTGTGCGGACCCGTGGGCAGGGGAATAAGGTTGGTTATCCGACTCCATTGGAGGGCTCATGGACCTGCCGATCGTCCTGTCCCATAAGACTGCCTGGCTGTACCACAACGTGGCGCGCCCGTCCGAGCCGCCCTCGCGAGCAAGCAGCCTATACGATGAGGACTCGCTTGCTAACGATGCGGAGCCGACCGCGAGCCTGCCCAAATTGGGACTCGATGCCAAAGGGCTGAGGGCTTCAACGGCAGCTGGGATCGTTACCGACTATCTGGTTTCGCTTGGTATTCCGCGAGAAGAGCTCGATCATATCGACACGCTCGTCAACTTCGATTTTGAGCGCTCGACGCCGGCTGGATTTAGATGCCACGTGTTTGGGGCGCCGGTGCCTCCAGGCCATCTTATCGAGGTGGCAGAGGGCCTTCTAGTGGTTGATGAGGTCATGTGCTTTGTCCAAGCGGGTTCGTGGATGAGCGAGCCCGAGCAGCTGGAATATGGCTACGAAATCTGTGCCCGATACCATTTGAATCATCTGTCGACAGGCGATTACATCGAGATGGGGCAGAGGTATACCGTTGCCGACTTGATTGCTTATTGCAATGAGAACCGATCTCGCCAGGGGGCTATACGCGCGGCCGCCGCGCTCAAGCGCGTGCACGATGGCGCGCGGTCGCCCATGGAGACGGCCACCGCAATCATGGTCGTAGCAAAACGTTCCCAGGGAGGGCTGGGATACGCCAAGATTGAGCTCAACCATCGGTTCGATGTTCCCAGCGAGTTCAAGTATCTCGCAAAGGCCGGGTATTTCGAGATCGACGTATATGCGCCTGCGAGCGGTACGGGGATTGAATACAACGGCTCGGACCATCTTGATAAACAGCGCAGCGCGTCGGATGCGGAGCGTATGACCGTGCTGAGCGCGCTGGGCTTTAGAATGATCGTCCTCACCGGGACTCAGTTTGCCCATCAGCTGCAATTGCATCGGGCGATGAACGCCATCGCGCTCGCTATGGGCCTTAAGTGCGACCGAAGCGAAGCGTTCCAGAAACGTCAGAATGACCTGCGAGAATTCGTGATTCGGCACTGGGACGGCGGCCTTTAGAGGCGTTCCGGTCCTTCTACGGGGTGCCGTGGGCGGGTAAACCATCACAACATTCGACGTTTTTCGCCAAAATCGGGAAAAGCATCGAATGTTGTGATGGTTTGCGTGTTGAGGATGGGCTTGGGAAGCCGGTCTTGCCCAAAGTGACCTGTCCTGTCGTACGGGTGTCGGCGTGATTCTCTCGTGGGGTATTATGTTTTCCGAAGAATAAAACGCCGCGTGAGGGGAGGGCTGCGTGGACGGGCACGTGCAACATGACGGCTTTGGCCGCGATATCAACTACCTGCGCATTGCCGTTACCGACAAGTGCAATTTCCGCTGCATTTACTGCATGCCGGCCGATGGCGTGGCGCCCCGCGCACACGACGAGCTGCTCAGTGCCGAGGAAATCGCCCGCTTTGTGCGCTTGGTGGCGGGGGAGGGCATTCGCCGCGTGCGCCTGACGGGCGGCGAGCCGCTGGCCAGCCGCCGTATCATCCCGCTCATTCGCGACATCCGCGCGATTCCGCAGATCGAGGACATCTCGCTTACCACCAACGGCGCCCTGCTGCCCAAGTTGGCGCCGCAGCTTAAAGATGCCGGGCTTAACCGCGTCAACATTTCGCTCGACACACTCGACCCTACGCTGTTTGGAAAGATCACGCGCCTGGGCCGGCTCGAGCAGACCATGGCAGGCATCGATGCGGCGCTGGCTTGGGGCTTTGAGCCCGTTAAGGTCAACTGCGTTGTGGTGCGCCGGCTCAACCAGGATGTGGCGGCCCTCGCACGACTGACCGTCGACCGCCCCATCCACCTGCGCTTTATCGAATATATGCCCATCGGCGACGAGCACACGAGCTCGCATTGCGCTGTGGACCCGCATGCGCCCGCGCTCAATCCCGAGCTGTGGGACGCGAGCGACACCGTGCCGAGCGACGAGCTGCGGGCGCGCATCAATGCCGGGGCCACCGCGGCGGGACTGGGCGAGCTCGAGTCGCTCGACATCAACGACGCTCCTGCCGGCGCGGGCCCTGCGCGCTATTGGCACTTTCCGGGCGCGGCGGGAACGGTTGGCTTCATTAGCGCCATGTCCAACCATTTTTGTGCGAATTGCAACCGTCTGCGCCTGACGGCCGATGGCAACGTGCGTCCGTGCCTGTTCAGTGATGCCGAGTATTCGGTGCGCGACGCCCTGCGCCGTGGTGATGATATGCAGGTACTTTCGATTTGGCGCGATGCCGTGGCCCACAAACCGCAGGAACACGCGATAATTGAGGGCACGCAACGATTTATGTCCCAAATCGGAGGATGATCATATGGCCAAGAGCAGGTACGCCGATGCCACCAAGGCCGCTCGCAGGGCCGCGATGTCTGCCCACAAAGCCACGGCTGCGGCGAATGCTGGCAGCGCCGACACGTCCGTGCAGCCGTCTGCCAGCGCTGCCACCGAGCCCGCCCGTGACGCCCGTCGCGACGAGCTGACGCACGTGGACGCCAGGGGCGAGGTGCGCATGGTCGACGTGTCCGACAAGGCCGAGACGCATCGCATCGCCATCGCCGAGGGCACCATCCTCATGCATCCCGAGACGCAGGCCATGGTGCTGCAAGACCGCGCCAAAAAGGGCGACGTGCTTGCCTGCGCGCGCGTGGCGGGCATCATGGCCATCAAACGCACGAGCGACATCATCCCCATGTGCCATCCGCTGCTCATTACCAAGAGCAAGTGCGACATTGCGCCCATCGCTTCGGCGGGGATGCCTGTCGAGAACGTGCCCGAGGGCTGGGCGCCGGCGCGCGCGGACGGGCAGGTTGGCTTTCACGTACTGGTTACGGCCGGCGTGACGGGCAAGACGGGTATCGAGATGGAGGCCCTGACCGGCGCGAGCGCTGCGTGCCTAACGATCTACGACATGTGCAAGGCCGTCGATCGCGGCATGGAGATCGTCGACGTGCGCCTGCTGCACAAGGAAGGCGGCCGCTCGGGTGTGTGGGATCGTGCAGAGCGTCAGGCCGCTGCCGTTGAGTCCGTGGCCGCTAACGGTGCCGCGCCCGCGAGCGCACCCGTCGCCGTCACGCCCGCAGCTCCCACTCCGGCCGTCCCCGCGATCGCGTTTATCGGCTACCAAAACTCGGGCAAAACCACGCTCGTCGAGAAGGTTATCGCCGAGCTCACCCGCCGCGGCCTGCGCGTGGGTTCGCTCAAGCATCACGGGCACCACGGCTTTGATATCGATGTGCCCGCTAAGGATACGTGGCGCCATCATCAGGCCGGATCCAAACACGTGGGCCTCATCTGCGCCACGCGCTGGGCGGAGTACGCCGACACGCGCGAGGAGGACGAGATGCCCGCGCGCGAGCTACTGTCGCGTTACAACGATGTCGACGTGGTGATCATCGAGGGCTACAAGACCGAGGGCTTCGACAACATTGTGGTCGCGCGCTCCGGTGTCGACCGTCTGCGCGGCAAGAGCTCGCTCGACCTGGTCGACGGTCACACGCTGGCCCTTGCCTGCAATGAGGCCTTGGCGCGTCAGGCCTTCGACGCCGGCTTCGCGACCCGAGCCATCAACATCAACGACGCCCGAGCCATCTGCGATCTTATCCAAGACCATCTGGCCTAAAACCTGCCAAAAAGGGACAGGTTTATTTTGGCAGGTTTTATCTGGGCAAACGCCATTTCCACCACAAAGGGGCCAGGCACCTTTGTGGTGGTTTTTGCTTTGGTAGATGTGTGGGACATGCCTTACAATCTACCAAGTAGTTCATGACGGGCGAAAAACGGAGAAAAGGGGCTTGATGCGTCCTTAATGTTTCATGCGGATAGATTGATTTGACAGACGGTGGCGAATGCCCGCCGTCCGCATTTGTATGAAACAAGGAGTCTCCATGCTCGCCCCTCTTTTCTCAAAGCCTCAACCTTCGCTGTCCGTGCAGGCCAAGCGCCTGGTGGCGATGCGCTTTCTCATCTACACCGGTTTTCAGACCAGCTACTTTATCGGCGTCATCGGAACGCTCACCTACGCGGACAATGCCTCGGTCGTCGCGACATCGCTGGCCGTTCTTTTTATGAACGCATTTGTGATCCTGGGGTCCTTTGCGGGCGGCGCGGCGCTCGACGCCTGGGGCCCGTGCCGTCATTTCTTGCTGAGCATCGTGGGCACGCTGGCAACCGGCGCGGCGATCCTCGTTTTTGGTGGCGCGACCGGCATCGTCCTGCTTGGCGCGGCGCTCCTAGGTTTTGTGATGGGATTCGCCCAACCCATCGCCACGTCCTATCCGGCATATCTCACCGACGATCCCGCCGAACTCAAAGACATCAACTCCGCCATAACCATGTTCTCCAACGTGAGCATTATCGTCGGCCCCACACTGGGCGGCTTTGTCGCGGCGGCTACATCGTCACGCGCGGTGTTCGTGCTCATGATGATTTTTACCGTACTGGCGTTCATTGCCGGCCGGGGCTTTAGACCGCAAGCAGTTCGCGTCGCCGCGCGTGAAAGTACTCCCGCGGACAGCAGTACAAAGGCAATCACTGCCAGCCAAAGCTCCAACCCCAGCACGTTCGCCCGCGTCACCTTCGCGACAAGCATCAAGACAGTCTTCACCAACAGTATCCTCGCCTTGCTGTTCTGCATTATTTTCCTCTCGAACTTTGGCTACGGTGCCTTCGATCCGCTGGAGTCGTTCTTCTACCGCGATGTCCTGCACGTCGGTGTCGAATGGATGGGCTGGCTCTCGTCGGCCAGCGGTGTGGGCGCGGTGCTGGGCGCCGTGGCCGCGCTCCGCTTGCCGCCGCACCTGGTCAACCTTAAGACGCTGCTTGTGGCGCTCATGTCCGTGGGTCTGGGAAGCCTGCTCTACGTGGGAACGCTGTACGTGGGCGTAGCCCTTGTCGGCCAGATTGCCCTGGGCGTGGCCTGGGGCGTCGTCAACCCGCTCCACAACACGATCGTGCAAACGACGGCCCCGCTCGAGCAGCTCGGTCGCGTGAACTCGGTCATGGGTTTTGGCAATATGTTCGCCGGCGTGGCCCCGCTGGCGATTGCCCCGTGGCTGGCGGCGACGTTTGGTGTGCAGCAGACGCTCGTTGGTGCGGGCATGGTCGTGACGGCAGTTCCCGCGGCGTTGCTGCTGTTTGGACGCCGGCATTTTGATCGTGCCGCAAGGCAGTAAAAACCATCACAACATTCGATGAAAATCGCGATTTTGCCGAATAACGTCGAATGTTGTGATGGTTTGCGTTCCGGCCAGGCCACCACAAAGGGGCCAGGCACCTTTGTGGTGGTTTTTGCTTTGACGGGCCGCGCCTGTGCCTTGGTATACCATGTACGCCGTTCACGAATACACCCCACACCGCCGCACAACCCAGAAAGGCCCCCATGGACACCACCTTCAGCCACATCAAAGCCGTGTTCTGCGATATCGACGGCACGCTGCTCACGAGCCAGCACACGGTGTCCCCGCGCACCGTGGCGGCGATCCGCGCCCTGCGCGAGCGCGGTGTGCTCTTTGGCCTGTGCACCGGGCGCGACGCCCACGCGACCGAGGCCATGTACGAGCTCTGGGGCATCGAAGGCCTGGTAGACGTGATGGTGGGCTGCGGTGGCGCCGAGGTCATCGACCGCGCGCACGACATCAACGAGCTGAGCTATCCGCTGCCGGGCGAGACCATCGCGCGCATCTGCAAGCACATGGCGGACCTTCCGGCAACGCCCGTCTGCCCCCGAGACGGCGTGTTCTACGTGCCCGAGAGCAACGCGTGCGTCGAGCACCTGTCGCGCGTCGACGGCGTGCCCTACCAGGTGGTCGATTTTGCCGAGTTCTTGCGCGAGCCGCAGCCCAAGGTGATGTTTACCATGGCGCCCGAGGTAATGCCGCGGGTGATTGAGCGAGCATCGACGTTTGCCGATGACACTGTTAAGGCGGCGGCTCTGCAAACCACGCAGCGGCTCTACGAGTTTATGGATCCGCGCGTGTCCAAGACGCGCGGCCTTGTGCGCGTGGCGGAGCTCAACGACATGGAGCTCCAAGACATCTGCGTGTTTGGCGATGCGGACAACGACACCTGCATGGTGGCTGACGCCGGCGTGGGCGTGGCCATGGCAAATGGCAGCGATGCCACCCGTGCCGCCGCCGACTTTGTAACCGCCAGCAACGACAAAGACGGCATAGCGATCTTTATCGAGGAACATCTGCTGTAGCGCAGGGGGAGAACCACCACAAAAGGGGCAGGTACCTTTGCGGTGGCCTCAGGCGATTTGGGCGAATTGATACCGAAAATCTGCGCGAAAATACAAATAACGTTGTCTGAACATCACGCCTCTAACCACCGATGGGTTAAAGATATTCCCATCAATTTGGTAGTCTATTCCTCCCGGTTAATGATCTACCGTTCACAGGACGCATGCTCTTGAGCAAAATGTTGTGCAAATAAATAAAATGCTATTAAAAAATGATAACTAGCTTAATTACCAGTAGAAATAGATATTTCATAGCGAATAAACGAAGGTAAATCCGAGCAAATGTCAAGCGAATTGAGAATTCGCTATAAAACTATCGGTATTTTTGCTTAGATGTTCAAACAATTGCTACAATATGGATTACTAAGCGTGCGCAATTACAGATTGCGCAGATACGTTTGATAGTGAAAGAGCAAGATCGCGGTCTCTTGGGGAGGAGACATCGATGAAAGCGAATTCAGACAAATCTAAGCAGAGTAAAAAAGCGACGCGCCGTGTACTGGCAGGCGTTTTGTGCGGAGCCTCCGTTTTGAGCCTGGTACTGTCGCTCGTTATGCCCCCGATCTCGCAGGCCATCGCCAACGATGCCCAGACAGTTTCTACCGCGGAAACTGTAATGGGGGGGCTCCTCAAGTGAGTCTACTGATGTAGACGACACTACCAACGGGGATACCGAAAACCAGAATAGCGACGACGCCGAGGGCGACGAGACTGGCGACGGTGCTGCCGAGATGGCCCCGTTGTCTGATGACGCGGAAACTGAGGGTGCTGCGCAGCCCGCGGATGATAGTAATAGCGATGAGAATGCGATTGCGCTCGCAAGCGTGAATGCTAACAAAATAGAAGGCGATGTTACTGATAAGTTCAACAACGGCGGAAACTATTGTCTGACGGGCGACGCTTGGTCGTCCAAACCGATCAATATTAGCCAAAACACCACCATCGACCTTGCATGCTACAAGCTTTATTACAGCAGTGGTAACGACAACACCGGCAGGACTGGTTGTACATTTATTACAATTTCATCTGGCGCTACGCTAACTGTCGAAGGTGCGGCGAAAGACTCACCGGTTGAAGATCCCAGTAGCGAGCCTGGTCAGGCGTCGAAGGTAAATTGGAACGATAGTGCTCCGCAATCACTCACATACTACGTAACTGAAAGTACGAGTACGCCTAACGGTCTTGGTACTAGCGAAAAGACCTACCAGCACACTGTTACCAATTTCGGCGCTATCGTTGCGTGCAAAGAGGGCTATGTAAATCAAGTCATTTCTGTTGGGGAAGGCTGTACGCTTAACCTCAGCGGAGGCATGATCACAACGCCTCGTACCCTGGGCAACGACGGTCACGTTATTTTCTCTCAAGGCACTGTCAATATTTCTGGCGGCTATGTCACCAACGGTAACGGCGGCGGCTGGGGTGGTGGCCTGTGCGTGACGGGCACAAATGCCAAGTTCAACATGACCGGCGGCGTAATCGCGGCAAACAAGGCAGCATCTGGCGGCGGCATCTATGCTGACCAGGGCGCCACGCTGAATCTATCCGGTGGTGTCATCTCGGGTAACGCTACGTATGAGGATCTCTATAACGACATCGACAATCCCAATAATGGCTATGGCGGCGGTGTCTTTACCAAAAATGCTGACGTTACAATCAAAGGAACGGCAAACATTACCAACAATCGCGTCGACTCCTATATCACTACGAAATACAACAACGGTCTGCTCGGCGGGGGCGGTATTGCTTCTGTCAATGGCGGCAAACTGACCATGGCGGGCGGCTCCGTTACTGCCAATTACTCCCATGAGGCCGGCGGCGGTATCTACGCTGGTTTTCACAATCAACCGATCACCACGTTCTCCATGACTGGCGGCTTTATAGCGGGCAATATGTCCGACAATGCCGAGGGCGGTGGTCTCCGTATTTCTAGCGGTACTACCGGCGTTATTGAGGCAGCAAGTGCGTCCAGCAAGGTTTACATCACCAACAACAAGACCATGACGGGCAAGAGCCGCGGCGGCGACTGGGGCGGCGGTGGCATCTTTATCCAGCAGGGCGGTAAGCTCAATATCGTAAAGACGCTGATCACCAACAATGTGGCCGGCGGCTGGGGTGGCGGCGTTGGTGCTTGCCCTACGGGCGAGACGATTGTCTCTCACTCAAATGGTGCTGCAATCTACAACAATGCGGATCACGGTGAGCACTTCTCTGCCGGTGGTCATGATAAGAATTTGGACAAAAATACTAATTACATTACCCCAACCTTCAAAGAAGAGGGTCATAAGGATTTCTTCTTGGTACGCCAGGACGACAGTCAAAATACGGTTGCGGTCGTTCTTGGCAAGATGCTCGGCGGTGGCTCGGCTGGCTGGAAGGGCACTTGCGATCGTGAGAAGATAACCATCGATGCCAATGGCGGCGCCGAGGCTAAGTATATGTTCGGTCTTGAGGCTCATCCGACCAATGATGCCAAGACCGCTGCCCAAAACGCTGCGACCACTGTCATCAGTGGCAACTACTCATACACCCACGGCGGCGGCATCATGACCAACGGCGATCTTGTCGTTGGCAAGGTCGAGGCTTTGAACGCGTATCCTGCAATCAAAGTCAAGGCAAATAAAGTCCTTATGAAGGACGGTGCTAAGCGGAGTCTCAAAGAACATCCCTATCAGTTTAAGCTGTTGGGCGCACCTGCCAATTCAAAGAAGGCACCATGCTGGAATGAGAACGGCACGCTTAACGAAAACGGATGCGAGGCTATGCCCGCGGTTACCGTCGATGAAAACGGAGACATTCTCATTGATACGGGCGCGAACTACCAGTCGGGCAATTACGACCTCTACCTTGTTGAAGTTCCCCCTGACCCTGATAAAGTTCCTGTCAACGAAAAAGGAACAAAGTTTGATAAGTCTATTTACAAAATACATGTAGAGGTTAGCGATCAGCCAGTTGAAACAACGAATTTCTTGGGAATTGAGATTAAACGTTTTTCGGTCAATACAAGCGCTTCCATAGTCACCGTCAAAAGGAAAAACGAAAAGTCTTTCACTGATCCCGGTGCAGGCTTCTATAGCTGGAGTGAAGATCCGAAAGATAAAACCATCTCGACCGTAAGAATCGGCAATGAATCCAACCATGCGTTTAAGAACGAACTTGCGCCCTACCAGGCTTCAGGCACTTGGACACCTCAGGTGACCAAGAAGGTCGATGGCGGCGAGATGAAGAAGTTCAAGTTCGAGCTGTACACCAAGGATGCCAGTGGCAATGAGAAGGTGCTCAATACCCAATGCACTAGTAAGGGGACGGGCAATGAGGCAACGGTGACGTTTGCTGAGCAGACAATTGGCCCACTTGGCGTCAAAGATCTCACTGAAGGCAAAGCAACAGTCACCTACTATATCCGTGAATGTGCCGCCAAAGAGAACGAAGGCACCGAGCACGAAGGCTACAAGAACGACACCAAGAGGTTCAAGGTCGTGGTAACGGCAACGGACAACGGTGGCGGCACGCTGAAATGCACGCCGGTCTACTACGAGGTCGACGCCAACGATAATGTGAGCGCGAATTCAACCCCTAACCCCACCTTCACCAACACCTACTCCACCTCTTTGCCCCTTTCTGGTATGTCGGGCGTCACTCTGACGTACCTTGCCGGCGCGGCGGTGCTTTGCGCTGCTGCAGCCTGGATGCACGTTCGTCGCAAGGCGAATGCGAAGGGAGGCGAGCGTCGTGAATAAGAAAGTTTGCTCCTTCCCGATCTTGTTTGCGCTGCTTGCCCTCCTGATCGGCACCTGCGCGGTTGTGTTCCCCGCTTCCGCGCAGGCCGCGCCGACCTCGACCGGTTCCATCACGGTGAGCGGCACCGTGGCGAGCAGCTACGATGCCTACCAGATCTTTAGCGCCAACGTCGTCGACGGCGACAGCGACGCTAAGATCGCCACCGACCTCGCCTGGGTAAGCGACGCCGTGCGCGACGCCGCGCTGCCTGTGCTGCACAGCGCCGGCATGCCCAATTCCCAGACCACCGCGCAGGAAGCTGCCGAGTGGCTCAACACCGATTCCCACCTTACGAGCGCGCTGAGCGCACAGCTCGCTCGTTCCCTCCAGAGCTCTGGTGCCGAGTCTGTGGCCCTTAACGCGGGCACGGCGGCCGAGCTGTCCTGCGGCTACTGGCTCATCGTCGCCAAAGACGACGCCATCGCCCAAGGCGAGGCCGGCACCGCGCCGATCATGGCCCTGGTCGGCGGCAGCGCCGTTACCGTCAAGCCCAAGGCGGCGACCCCCAAGGTCGCCAAGCACGTGCTGGAGGACGGCACCGCCGCATGGCAGAAGGACGCCGACGCTACGGTCGCCGACGACCTGTACTGGCGCCTCTCGGCCACGGTCCCGGCGGGGCTCACCGCCTACGACACCTATACGGTGCGGTTCGTCGACACCATGAGCGCGGGGCTCGACCCCTCCAAGGTGGCCGCGAGCATGCGCGTATACGTGGCGGCGGGTGCGGACGGTGGCTTCGACGCCGTCTCGGCCGGCAAGGACGGGCGCGTCGGCACCGAGCCCGCGAAGGGCTGGACCGATATCACGGCCCAGTGTGCCACCAAGGTAGCGGCGGACGGCAAGACCTTCACCGTGCGCACCGGCGACCTCATCGTCGCGCTTGGCGGGGCCGACGCCTTCACCGCGGGCGCCCGCGTGGTCGCCGTGTACAACGCGCCGCTCAACAGCGCGTGCAACCACGGCATTGCGAAGGGCAACCCCAACGAGGTCTACCTGCGCTACCCGCGCTCTCCCTTTGCCGACCAGTCCGGCGACGCCAGCTTTACCCGCACGCCGAGCGATAACGCGTGCGCCTACACCTGGGATCTCGCGCTCACCAAGCGCGGCAGCGACGGAGACAAGCCGCTTGCCGGGGCGGTCCTGAGCATCGCCGACGACTGCGGTCGCACGCTAGCGGCCGACGGCACGTGGGATGCGGAGGGCAAGGCCACCGTCACCACGGGCGAGGACGGCCGCGTGACCGTCTCGGGCGTGGACTCGGGCAAGCTGGAGGTCCGCGAGCTCAAGGCACCCAAGGGCTACACCGCCTTCGAGGGCACGCGCTCAGTGACAGTCAAGGCCGAGGGCCTGGACGTCGACCAGGTGGCCGCCGCCAAGCCCAAGCTCACCATCACGGCCGAGTCGCCCCTGCGCGCCGACAGCGCGGACGGGTCGACGGGCAGCCTGGAGGCGTCGCTCATCAACACGCCCACCGGCACACCCCCTAGCATTACCACCGGAGGCTTTATGCCCTCGACTGGCGATATGGCAATGTACGCCGCGGCCGCCGCAGCGGTCGCCGGAGCCGCGCTCATCGTGGTCGCGCTCCTGATCAAGCGGGGAGGTGGCAGCCATAAAGAGTAGCTGGCAGCCCCACAGAGAGCGGGGCGAGACGTAGCGAAGTAGATGCTAAGACACAGACAGACAGATTTAGATCAAATGGAATTCGAGCAGAAAGCAGAGGAAAAGAAGATGAGCATGAGCAAGAACATCGCACGCCTGGCAGTAACGGCAGGCCTCACTGCAGCGCTGAGCTTCGGCGGCGTCATGGCCCCGGTGACCATGGCGTTTGCTGAGGGCGGCAGTGTCACAAGCTATGTGCCGACGGCGACAACGATCGGCAACGTAACCATTACTGAGAGCACCTATGCCGGCACCACGTTTAAGGGCATCCAGATTTTCAAGGCCACAGTAACGCAGGGTAAGGCTGATACGAATGGCGATGGCGTTGCAGATGAGGATGGAGCTTGGAACGAGGATGGCGAAAAGACGCTGTCCGATATTACGTGGGCATCGGATGATGTGAAGGATGCCGTCACGGGCGCGTTTACTGCTAAAGACAACAAGCCGGAGGGAGATAACGCACAGACGTGGGCAGAATGGATTAATACCAAGACCGCGGATGAGTATGCGGGTGTCACCGACCAGACTACCAAACTGAATGTGGGTACGACGCTCGACAGAATCGCCAGGGCGCTTAAAGACAAGAAGTGGACTAATCCAAAGAGCGGTACTGCGGGAACATACGAGGGCATTGCTGCGGGCTACTGGCTCTTTGAAACGCAGTCGGTCAGCAAAACCACTGGAACAGATGGAAGCGATGACGCCTATACCTCGCCGATCTTCACTGTCGTCGGTGGTGAAAACGTAAGTCCGGAGCCCAAGAAGAGCGTCCCCACGGTCGAGAAGAAGATTCTTGATGATAGCAAGGTGGCGAAAGACCTCAAGACCGTGCCCGAGGGTGATTGGAAAGACGTTGCCGATTCCCAGATCGGCCAGGAGGTGAACTACAAGCTTACCGGCACGATTGCGAACAACTACGCCAGCTACGACTCCTATTCCTACAAGTTCACCGACACCCTTACTAAAGGCCTCAGTTATGTTAATGATCAAACTAAAGTTTATGCTGTGAACAAAGATTCGAGCAATAAAGATAAATATACCGATATCTCCAATAACTTTACCGTGAATTCAACCAACAATACTGACGGAACTACCACCTTGACTGTTGAAGCTAATGCGGGGGACCACAGTAAGCACCTCAAGGAGATTTCAGACGTAAATGCCAACACCAAGATTGTTGTCTTCTACAAGGCGAAGCTCAACGCAAATGCAGTAATTTCGGGGGCCAACGGCGGGCAGAGTGGCAACCCCAACACCGTTACGCTCGAGTATTCCAACAACCCCATGGGCGAAGGTACTGGTACCTCGGCGCCTGATCAGGTCAAGGACTACACCTACGGCCTCAAGATCAACAAGGTTGACCTTGGCACTGAGAAAGCGCTGAAAGATGCTAAGTTCACCATTACAACTAACGGTGACGAGAAAAGCACAGAAGTTAAATATGTCACGAAAGACGGTGCTCTGAGCGACGGCGTGGTCGAACTTGCGACGGACCCCTATGGTGTCATTAAGCTTACCGGTCTCGATGCTGGCGTCTATACGGTCACGGAAACTTCTGCTCCTGATGGTTACACCAAGGTCAAACCCTTCACCTTCGAGATCAAGCCGACCATGAACGCCAATGATCCGGATGCTGGTCTTACTGCGCTCTCTGGCACGCTTGATGACAAGAACCAGAGTGACAAGGTCATCGCTGGCCTTACCGATAAGAATGCCGGTGATAACAAGCTAACGGCGCAGACCGGCTCGGAGAAGGCCACTGATGGCTACTTCAACATCACCGTCGGCGATACCAAGCAGGTTGGCCTCCCGCTCACCGGTCTCAACGGCGTGACCTTCACTTGGATCGCTGGTGGCGCGGTGCTGTGCATCGGCGTGGCGCACCTCATCCGCAGCCGTAAGCAGGCTGAGGAGTCCGAGCAGGAGTAACGCTCACTCATCCATCCCTTTGGCAGGTGGGATGTGATGGCCATGAGACTTGCGGACACTTTTCTCGTCCATCCACGTTCTTGCTTTGCCATTCTCTTTTCGGGGCAGATTCCGCACTGGAGTCTGCCCCGTTTTTTTGGATAACGCAGCCAGCCTCCATCGTCCGATGCGGGCACGTTCGTCATCGCGTTTCTTGACTCGTATGAGGTTCGGTTTAAGGTCCGTAGGCGCACGCGCGGTGCGGACGGTAGAAGGCATTTGCGCCGCGCGTGCAAATTAAAATGCCCGGGGTTAGAGGCCCGGGCATTTAACAAGGTCGGAAACTGGTCGCCCGCGCTTTCGAACACTTACGCGGGGTGCGTCGTTTCCTGTAGCTATTGTATCCCGAATCGTTTCGCCGATTCGGGACATTTTGAAAACGCAAACACGTCGGGCAAACCCGGACAATGCGGCCAGGCTCCGCTGGACGGGGAATCGTGTGTGTAACTATCGAACAAATGTTTGTCAAAATCGCGTTTACCAGCTGCGGGTGCATATACTCGCAGTAAAATACCCTTGCGACGCATCCCGTGCGCGGGCGGCCGACGACTCGATCGGAGGTCCCCAAATGCTGAAATTCCTTAACGCGCTCGCCGCCCTCGCGGCGATGGGCACGTTCGTCATCGCGTTTCTTGACTCGTATGAGGTTCGGTTTAAGGTCCGTAGGCGCACGCGCGGTGCGGACGGTAGAAGGCATTTGCGCCGAAAGCGCAAATAAGAATGCCCGGGGGTCGGATCCCGGGCATTTAACAAAAGCTGAAAACTAGGCCGCCCGCGCTCCCAAACATTTACGCGGGGTGCGTCGTTTTCTATTGATATTGTATCCCGAATCGCCCCGCCGATCCGAGACATTTTGAAAACTCAAATGCTGGCTTATGCACGAAAGGAATCTCGTTAATTCCGAAAATTATGTATAATTCCAATTTAAACTGGAATCAAACGAAAACGATGGAAATGAACGAAGCGCTAATCTACTTACAAGAAGCACTAGGCCTCTCCGCCAAGACCAAAACTTGGCCTGGATCCGCACGCTTGCCGCTGCATCTGCGGGCGGTTGAGGTCCGCGCTGTTGACGCAAACGGTTTTTCGTTTTTGCTTGCAAGTTTGCCTACTGGCGTCGGACTTCCCGAGGCTAAGAGAGTCTATAGTCAGCTAGCCTTACGCGCGGAGACTCCTGTTGTCGTTTCGTTTCCTGATGCCGATGCACGTCAGCGCAAAGCATTGATCGCACAAGGGATTCCCTTTGTCTGCCCAGGTAGACAGGCTTTTCTTCCATTTATGGGCACAGCCTGCACGGAGAGGGGCGGTGCCCGGTTTCGCAATCGCGCGACCAAGATGTCACCCAACGCACAGGCTGCCGCAATCTGGGGAGTAGCCCAGGAGCCATATCGTCCCTATGACCTTTGTCGTGCGCTTGGGATTTCGGCAAGCCGCGCGAGTGAGGCCATAACCGAGCTTGTTGACAGGGGGCTCGCGAGGCGCGAGCGTCGCGAGCGACGTGTCGTCGTGTTCCCTGTTGCTGTTGATCTTTTGCTCAGTGAGCACATGGCAGAGCTCTCCTCGCCTGTCTCGAAGGTCTTTTTTGCAAGGAAGACGCCGCAGATCGACTGTCTTGTTGACGCCGGGGAGACGGCGCTCGCCGCGCGTTCGATGCTCGCTGCGCCGGGCATGGAACAAAAGGCCGTCTTAAGAAGTACATGGCGTCAACTGAGCGACCTCGAAGTCGCAGACGGGGAGTTGCCGGATAACGAAACGGCGATGATCCAAGTGTGGCGCTATGCGCCCGTGTTTGCCGGCTCCTCCCGTGTCGACGACATTTCGCTTGCGCTATCTTTGGCGGCAATCGACGATGAGCGAATTCAGCTCGAAGTCGATCGCATGTTTGGAAAGGAATATCCATGGCAAGAAGCGCTGTAGAAGGTCTCTAAGAATTCGAACCGTAGGCGGCGTTTCGGTCCTAGCTGCGTTGTCCGGCGCATGAGCTCGCTAATCGGGTATTATTTGTTTAGACAACTTGAGTTGTAGAGGAGTGACCGGCGATGGTGCAGGGCGCCAAACATATGAAGAGCAATAACGCCGCGGCCAACGGCGGCTCAAGCCCCCAGCCCAAACCTCAACCAAAGTCCAAGCGCCGCCGCAAGCGACTTCCGCGCTGGGCCGATCGGCTCATCACCATCGTCATCATCCTTATTGGCGTGGGCCTTATGACCTGGCCGTGGATCTTGGACCGGCTCGAGGCCTCGGGCGTGTTCAACCAGATCAGCACGGTGTCCAGCACCGTGGACGCGCTGTCTGCCGAGGAGCGCGAGCGCATCCTGCTCCAGGCGCGCTCCTTTAATGAGCAGCTGGCGGGCGAGGCCACCGAGCTCCCCGCCGACCAGATTGAGCCCTACGCTCAGCAGCTCATCTTTGACCGCGACCCCATGATGAGCTGGGTCGAGATCCCCTCCATCGACGTGAGCATGCCCATCTACCACGGCACGAGCGAAGAAGTCCTTATGGCGGGCGTCGGCCACCTGGAGGGCACGAGCCTGCCGGTGGGCGGCACCTCGACGCATTGCGTGCTCACCGCGCACTCGGGTATGCGCAACCTGAGCATGTTCGACGACATTCACTCGCTGGAGCCCGGCGACCTGGTGCTGCTGCACACCATGAACAAGACGCTCGCCTACAAGATGGTGGACTCCGAGGTCGTGCTGCCCGAGGAGATGGAGTCGCTGACCATCGAGCCCGGCGCCGACAGGGTGACGCTCGTCACCTGCACGCCCTACGGCGTGAACGACCATCGCCTGCTGGTGCACTGCGTGCGCACCAAGTACAACAAGAAGGACGTCGACAAGCAAAAGTCGCTGGCCGACCGCCACTGGGGCAAGCGCGAGTTTGCCGTGCTCATCGTGGTCGTGGCCATTGTGCTGTTGCTGCTGGACATCGTGATCCACGCGGTCCGCAAGCGCCGCAAGGCCAAAGCCTCGGCATAAGACATTTTCCAGAACCACCACAAAGGGGACAGGTACCTTTGTGGTGGTCGGGACTTCCAAACCATCACAACATTCGATGAAAATCTCGATTTTGGCGAAAAACGTCGAATGTTGTGATGGTTTTCGTTGTGGGCGAGACGGTTTTCGCTATGGACGGTGCGGTTTCGTTGCAGAACCGCCGGCCCGCCGCCTGCCAGCCCGCCGCCCTCGTTACGTTTTCGCTGCATTTAGGTAAAGCACCTGCTCCAAGCGGCGTTGCCTTGTATACTAGAGCGGTTTAACTGTTATGCGGAAGGGAGCGCCTATGGCACTCAGCGAGAAAGACGTGCGCGGCATCGCCGAGTACGCAAAGATCGCACTGACCGATGACGAGCTCACCCAGATGACGTTCTACATGAACGACGCCGTCCAGATGCTCGAGCCCGTCCTGCAATATGACTTGCCCGACGTGGAGCCCACGTTCCATCCTATCGGAAGCCTGTCCAACGTGATGGGCGATGACCTGCGCGAGCCCGAGCGCGACCTGCCGCTCGACGTTGCGCTCGAGAACGCCGGCAGCGCGCGCGACCGCTACTTCCGCGTGCCGTCCATTTTGGGAGAGGGGGAGAGCGAGTAATGGCGCTAAGCTTCGATTCCCTTACCGCCGCCCAGATTGCCGTGGGCGTTGCCGCCGGCGACTTTACCGCTACCGAGGTGGCCCAGGCCTCCCTTGCCGCCATCGAGGCGCGCGAGGGCGGGGTCCAGGCATTCCTGCAGGTGGCGCCCGAGCTTGCGCTCGAGACCGCTGCACGCGTGGATGCCGATCGTGCCGCAGGCAAGCCGCTGCCCCCGCTCGCGGGCGTGCCACTGGCCATTAAGGACAACATGAACCTTGTGGGCACGCGCACCACCTGCGCTTCCCGCATGCTCGAGAACTACCAGAGCGTCTACACCGCCACCTGCGTCCAGCGCATGCTCGATGCCGGCTGTCTGCCCATGGGCAAGGCCAACATGGACGAGTTTGCCTTTGGCAGCTCCACCGAGAGCTCGGCGTTCCACCGCACCAACAACCCCTGGGATACCGAGCGCGTGCCCGGCGGCTCTTCGGGCGGCTCTGCTGCTGCCGTCGCCGCGGGCGAGGTCGCGCTCTCGCTGGGCTCGGACACCGGTGGCTCCATTCGCCAGCCGGCGTCGCTGTGCGGCGTGGTGGGCTTTAAGCCTACGTATGGCGCCGTGAGCCGTTACGGCGTGGTTGCCTTTGGCTCGTCGCTCGACCAAGTGGGCCCCTTTGGCCGCACGGTTGAGGATGTCGCGCTGGCCATGAACGCGCTTACCGGCGCGGGCCATGATCCGTACGACTGCACCAGCCAGGATTGCGCCGTCGACTTTACCGAGCATCTCAACGACAGCATCGAGGGCAAGCGCGTGGGCATTATCCCTGCGTTTATGGAGGCCGAGGGCCTGACGCCCGAGGTCAAGGCCGCTGTTCAGCGCGCCGCCCAGGAGCTGCAGAACCAGGGTGCCGAGCTGGTCGAGGTCGACCTGCCGCACCTGGATGCCGCCATCGCCGCCTACTACGTCATCGGCCCGGCCGAGGCGTTCTCCAACCTGGCCCGTTTCGACGGCATTCGCTACGGCTATCAGGAGGAGGGTTGCGCCAACCTGTCCGACCAGAGCTCCCTTTCGCGCGCCCACGGCTTTGGCGCCGAGGCCAAGCGCCGTCAGATGCTCGGTGCCTACCTGCTGAGCTCGGGCGTGTACGACAAGTACTACTATGCCGCGCAAAAGGCCCGCACGCTCATCACACAGGACTACGACGCCGCGTATGCCAAGGTGGACACCATCCTTATGCCCGCCTCGCCGCGCACGGCCTTTAAGTTTGGCGAGATCAGCGACCCCACGCAGATGTACCTCTCCGACCTGTACACCATCTCGCTCAACATTTGCGGCAACGGTGGCATCTCGGTGCCGCTGGGCCTGGGCGAGGACAGCAAGCTGCCCGTTTCTGCCCAGCTGGTGGGTCCGGCGTTTAAGGACCGTCAGCTGCTCACGTTTGCCCGCGCCCTGGAGCGCGGCTTTGCCGATGCCGCCACGGGTGCGCCTGCGCTTTCCGTCGCGCCCGATTTTGCCGGGAAGGGGGGCGAGCTGTAATGAAGGAGCTTTCCGAGGTCCTGCAGGATTGGGAGGCCGTGATCGGCCTGGAGATCCATACCGAGCTCACCGCACTCGATACCAAGATGTTCTGCAACTGCAAGCTCAGCCACGATGACGAGCCCAACGCCAACGTGTGTCCGGTGTGCCTGGGCCTGCCCGGCGCCCTGCCGGTGCCCAACAAGCGCGCCATCGAGAGCATCGTCAAGGCCGGTCTCGCCACCAACTGCGAGATTCAGCGCCACTCGATGTTCTACCGCAAGCACTACTTCTATCCCGATATGGCCAAGAACTTCCAGACCACGCAGGGTCCGGTCGCCTTTGCCATGTACGGCCACCTGGACCTGGATGTGACCGGTCGCGGTGCCGCCGAGCGCCCCGACTGCGCGTTTGGCGAGGCCGAGGCCCAGAGCCTGGCGAGCGCCTCGGCCAACGCCGAGGGCCTGTCGACGTCCATGACGTCGACCATGCGCGAAGGCAATCAACGCGCCGGTCACCTGGCCAGCTACGATGCGTCCAACCTGCAGATGCCTGAGCGCCGCGAGGACGGTTCCTACACGGTGCCCATCCGCATCCTGCGCATCCACATGGAGGAGGACGCTGCCAAGATGGTCCACGTGGGCGGCGCCGAGGGCCGCATTACCGCCGCGGCCGAGTCGCTCGTCGACTACAACCGCTGCGGCACGCCGCTCATCGAGCTTGTCACCGAGCCCGACCTGCGCACGCCTGAGGAGGCTCGCCTGTTTATGGAGAAGCTCCGTCGCATTTTCGTGACGTTGGGCATTTCGGACTGCTCCATGGAGAAGGGCTCCATGCGCTGCGACGGCAACGTGTCGCTGCGCCGCCGCGGCGAGACCAAGCTGGGCACCAAGACCGAGCTCAAGAACCTCAACTCGTTTAAGAGCCTGCATGACGGCCTTGCCTACGAGATCTGCCGCCAGGCCGAGGTGCTCGAGGAGGGCGGCATCATCTATCAGGAGACCCGCCACTGGGAGCCTAGTCGCAAGCGTACCGTGGTTATGCGTGTGAAGGAGACGGCCGACGACTATCGCCTGTTCCCCGATCCCGACCTGGCGCCGTTCGACCTGGACGACGAGTTCATCGACCGCTGCCGTGGCGAGATTCCCGAGCTGCCCGATGCCAAGCGTGCCCGTTTTGAGGGCGATTTTGGTATTAAGGCGGCCGATGCCGAGCAGATCGCCGGCGACCCCGAGTTTGCTGACTTCTTTGAGGCCGCTGCTGCCGGTATGGCCGGCAAGGAGGCCCAGACGGTCGCAAACCTGCTGGTGAACGAGATGATCGCCTACCTTAAGGGCGCAGGCGTGTCGCTCGCCGAGTCCGGCATCGCGCCGGCTCAGGTGGCAGCCCTTGCCAAGCTGCTGGCGACCGATGCCATCAGCTCCAACCAGGCGCACGAGGTCTTTGAGGCCATGGCCCAGACCGGCGACGATCCCAACAAGATCGTCGACGAGCGCGGTATGCGTCAGGTGAGCGATGCCGGCGCGCTGCAGCCGATCGTGGACGAGGTGCTGGCAAACTGTGCCGATCAGGCGCAGCAGTATCGTGATGGAAACCAGAAGGTCATCGGCTTTTTGGTGGGCCAGTGCATGAAGGCGAGCCGCGGCAAGGGCAACCCGAAGCTCTTCAACGAGTTGCTGAGAACGTCGCTCTCGTAAGCGGGAACCGAGAGGCCGGGCACAGGGCCTTGCCTCTCAATTTCGGACAGTCCTGACTCACGACGGAGGCGCCACTGGCGCCTCCTGTTCGTGCGGAACTCATTGAGAGGCAAGGCCCTGCGCCCGGCCCCTCGGTTCCGTGACGACTCGGCCGTTCGGGGCAGGTGGGCTGGATTGAATTTGGTGAATGAGGGCGCCGTTGGCGCCCTCATTCTTTATATATGTTGGGAGCGCCAGGTGGTGGGGGTGGTGCCGGTGTATTGTTTGAAGGCTTGGGCGAAGGCGGCTTGCTGAGGGTAGCCTAGACGCTCTGCCACTTGCGCTATCGTAAGCGAGCTATCTGCCAAAAGGTCCTGCGCCCGCTCCATGCGACGCCTTCGTATGTAGGCGCCCAGGGACTCGCCAGTTTGGGCCTTAAAGGTGGCGCATAGTTTGGAGCGGCTTGTGTAGAGCCTCTCGGCCACCTCGTTGATACCCACATGTCTGCCTTTGTCGAGCGCGCGCTCAATCATTGCCGTTGCTTCTTCGGCAATGGTTATGCTAACGCGTGTGTCTGCCGCCTGCCGAGCCTGCTTGTGGGCCGCGCGCGAACAGGCGAGCTCCGCGACCATGGTCTCCACGATGCCCTGCATATAGACGTGTCCGCCTACGGTGCGGGCGCGGTCCTCGTTAATCCGGCGCAGCGTGTGGCAGATGGCAGACGTCGCCTCCTCGTGCCATGGCTCGGCAAACGCCTCAAAGATCCCCGCGAACTCGGTGGGATAGCGGTGCTCCAGTTCGTCAAAATATCCAGGCAAAAAGAGCACCGAGCGTGAGTGGTAGAGTTGCCCTGCAAACAATGGGCTTAATTCCTCGCCACAGCTATCTTGGATAAAGCTGCAAACGGCATTGTTTGGCCACGGTCCATGCAATGGTTTAAGGTTCGCGGGCGTTATGCCAGCCTCGAGCATGCATGTAAGTGTGGGCGCGCTGACCTCGCTCATGCAGGCGTATGGCTCGGGTGTGTATTCGGCCAGGTACATATCGTGCGTCGGGGTGATGAAATGCTCCATGACGATGCAGGCAGGGGAGAGAGGCATGATCCATGCGCGGCCGTGCGCCCGGTCGTTTGCCACCTCGCCGGTAAAGACGGCGCCCTTGCCGGAAAGCTCCAGGCCAAACTGCTCAAACTGTGGTGCGTAGAGCTCAGTTATGTCGGTCGCGGCCCGATGCATTTTCAAAAGCGTCCCCTTCCTTTGCAGAAACGTCCACGCCTGGCTCGATTGTGAGCCATGGCTAACATATCAATGATAAGTTGATTACGGTTAACTCTCAAGCCGTTAGAAAGGAATCTCATGGCAAAGGGATCAAAAAGTGAAGGCGGCGGTATCGGCGAGCTGCTTGCATATGCCGGCGACCGCAAATTCCTAACGTATTTGGGCATGGCCCTCTCGGCGCTCTCGCAGCTGCTGAGCTTTGGACCGTACGTGTGCATCTGGTTTGTCGCGCGAGAGCTTATCGCTGTGGCGCCTAACTGGAGTGAAGCCACCGATATCGCGATGTATGGCTGGTGGGCCGTGGGTTTTGCCCTGGCAAGCATCGTAGTTTATTTCGTGGGGCTCATGTGTACGCACCTGTCTGCGTTTCGCTGCGCGTCCAATATCCGCAAGACTACGAGCGAGCACCTGCTTAAGCTGCCGCTTGGCTACTTTGACACGCACGCCACCGGTGAGCTGCGCCGTATTGTAGACGGATGCGCCGCCTCCACCGAGACCCTGCTCGCGCACATGCTGCCCGATATCGCCGGCGCCACTGCCATGGTCGCAGGCTTGCTCGTGCTGCTTTTCGCCCTCGATTGGCGCTTGGGGGCGGCATGCCTTATCTCGGTCGTCGTTTCGTTTGGCGCCATGGCCACCATGATGGGCGGCAAGGGCGGCGAGTTTATGAAGGCCTACATGGGAGCGCTGGTCAAGATGAACAAGACCGGCACCGAATACGTACGCGGCATCCCCGTGGTCAAGGTGTTTCAGCAGACGGTCTACTCCTTTAAGGCCTTCCACGATGCGATCGCCGAATACGCCGACATGGCACAAAACTATTCGGGCACGTTCTGCCGAGGTCCGCAGGTACTCAACCTTACCGCGCTCAATGGTCTTGTGGCATTCCTGTTGCCCGTGGCGTTGCTGTTGGCACCGGGTGAGACGGACTTCGCGCATTTTATGGTCAACTTCACGTTTTACGCGATATTTTCGGCCGTGGTGCCGACGGCCATGACCAAGCTCATGTTTGTGGGCGAGGCCTCTCAGATGAGTGCTGATTCGCTGGCTCGCATTCGAAGCGTCATGGATTCCAAGCAGCTCTCCGTGCCCGCCCAACCCAAGCCCCCTGCCGGCGGCGACGTGCGATTTGAGGACGTGAGCTTTACGTACGAGGGTGCCGAA